>DAOTZV010000097.1:0-13945 GCA_034434235.1 Anaerolineae bacterium | reverse complement strand
CACGCCGTTCTATATCACGTTCACCGGAGGCGAGCCTTTTCTGCGCCGCGACCTGGACGAGCTGGTCATCAGCGCCTATCGTCATTGCCGGCCGGGAGTGATCACCATCCCGACGAACGGCCTGTTGACCGAACGCATTGCGGAGCGCGTCGAGCGCATCTGCCGGGAATGCCCTGCCAGCCAGATCGGCATCAACCTGAGCCTGGATGGCGTCGGAGAGGAGCACGACGACATCCGCGGGGTGCCGGGCAACTGGGAAAAATCCATGGCGACCTGGGCGCAGCTCAAAGCGCTTCAGAAAAAGCACGCCAACCTGGTGCTCACCGTCCACACGGTGGTCAGCCGCTTCAACCAGCATCGTTTTCGGGAGATCTACGACGGCCTGGCGTTCCTGGAACCCGATTCCTACATCACCGAAGTGGCCGAGGAGCGCGTGGAGCTGGACACCGTCGGCTGGGGCATCACGCCCGAACCGGCCGCTTATGCGCCGATCGCCGACTTCCTGAGCGAACAGGCGCGGCGTCGGCCGGCGCGTGGACTGGCCAGGGTCACACAGGCGTTTCGGGCACAATACTACCAGCTCGCCAAGCGCGTGCTCAACGAACGCACCCAGGTGATCGCCTGCTACGCCGGCTGGGCGAGCATGCACATCGCACCGAACGGCGACATCTGGAGCTGTTGCATTCGCGCCGAGCCGGTCGGCAACCTGCGCCAGACCGGCTACGATCTGGCGCCGATCTGGTTCGGCGCGGAGATGGCCCGGCTGCGGCGCTCGATCTACAACAAGGAGTGCGCCTGTCCGATGGCGAACGCCAGCTATGCCAACATGCTGCTCCATCCGCCGACGGTGGCGCGGGTGGCGCTGGAGGTGGCGCGCGGGACGGCATCCGGCGATGCCTCGCGCGAGGAAGATGGCCGTCGCGGCCGCCTCACGGCAGAGAGCGCACGTACTGCTGAAACGCCCGACCCACCGGCGTGATGGCGCCGGTTTGCACGTCGAACAGGTTCGAGGTGGGATAGACGGTGTCGGCGACGCTGTACCAGCAGAAAGCCTGTACCAGCCGATGGCCGTCCGCCGCGTAGCCCAGCGTTTCGTCGCGGGCGTTCAGGAAGTAATCGAACGTGGCGACCATGAACCGGCTCACCAGTTCCGGCGGAAAGCCGTAATCCTCCGGCATCAAGATGCCGTATTCGGTGACGATCAGCGGCTTGTCGCGTTGGCCGCGGCCGGCCATCCAGCGGCGGAAGGCCACGATCTGATCGCGGAAGGTCGGCAGGTCGGCGTGATGGTCAATTTCATACAGCGTGCCTTTGTCCACCGGCATGCCGGGCGGAATGCCCACGCCCCAGGAGTTCCGCTCCTCGCGCAGGATGAACGCGTGGATGTTCCAGACGTCCACGGGCATCTCGGCCGCGTACTGCTTCTGATAGGCGGCCAGGATGCGCTCCAGATAGGCCAGCCGCAAGGGTGTGGGCTGGCTGATGCCGCCGATGGCGATCCGCGCGGCCGGATCGGCCTGCTTGATGGCCCGGTACAGGATGCCGTAGGTGGCCGCGTACTGCTCCGGGGTGGCGTTGTCCTGCCAGGGCGCATCCGGCTCGTTGCCGATCAGCCACAGCGAAGCGGGATTGGCCGCGGCAATGGCCTGAACCTGCTCCAGCGCGGGAGAGAAATCGCTGCCCTTCAGCCGAATCATGCGGGCGAAGGCGACCCGCGGCAATCCGCCATCGCTCGGTTGAGTGGTCCAATTGAGATACCACCCCGGCGCCGCGTCGCCCCAGGCGAAGCTGGCGATCCCCTTGAGCGGCACGCCGACGCCGATGCGCCCTCGCAAGGAGGCGGGCAGGCCCCAAGCCGACGGCCCATCTGCGACCGAGCGCGTGGCCGGCGCGCGGGTGGCCGTGGCGGCCACGGTCGGCGTCGGTGAGGGGGCAAGGGTCGGGGTGAAGGAAGGACGCGGCGAGGGAGTTGCCGATCCGGGGGAAGAAGCAGCGGTCGCCGTCGAAGTCGCGATGGCGGTCGGTTCGATCGGTTGGATCGGCGACGCGGTCGGAGCGGCCGAGGCGGTTGTCGAAGGGGCTGCGGTGGGCGAGGCCGCCAGCCGCGCCAGTCGTGTGGCCGCAGCCGCCACGGCCGTCGGATCGTCGCGCGACCAGGGCCATCGCCGGATCGGAACGGTGGGCACCAGCGGATCGGCCGGCGCCTTCGGCTGCAAAAGGTATAAAGAAAGGATCACTCCCGCAAGGAGTGCGATGAGAAGCAGGGCCGCTGTGAGATAGCGCATGGCGCCTCGCTGATCAAGGGAGTCGAAAGCGGCGCACAGGCGCCGCAAGCCAGGGCGGCGTACGCCAAAGCGGCGCAGGAGCACCGCAAGCCAAAGTATATCATCGAGGAGCGAAAATGGCTTCTTTTCACACGCTGGCCGTCCACGCCGGCGAACATGCGCCCCGGCCCGACTTCAAGCCGGTGACCACGCCGATCTACCACAGCGCGGCCTTCGTATACGACGACCTCGACGACCTGGACGCGATCTTCGAGGGCACGCGGCCGGGGCCGGTCTACGCGCGTTACGGCAATCCGACCGTCGCGGCATTCGAGACGGCCGTGGCCGCGCTGGAAGGAGGCGAAGCGGCGCTGGCCTATGCATCGGGCATGGCGGCCATCCACGGCGCGCTGTTGGGAGCGGGCGTGCGCAGCGGCATGGCCGTTGTCGCCGCGCAGGACGTCTACGGCGCGACGTACGCGCTGCTCGGCCGCGTGCTGGCGTCGCAGGGCGTCACGGTGCGTTTCGTGGACGGCACCGATCTGGATGCCGTGGCGACTGTTGTTGCAGAAACACGCCCAATCGCTCTACTATGTGAAACGATCTCCAATCCCCTGCTCAAGCTGGCCGACGTGCCGCGCTGGGTCGAGATCGCCCATCGCGCGGGCGCGGCGCTCATCGTAGACAACACCTTCGCCACCCCCTATCTCTGCCGGCCGCTCCAGCACGGCGCCGATTACGTGGTGCACAGCGCCACAAAGTATCTGGGGGGCCATGGCGACCTGCTGGCCGGCGTGGTGGTGACCAGCGCGGCGCGACGGGCGACGTTGAACGAGATCAACAAGCTGGTGGGCGGCAACCTGGGCCCCCAGGAAGCGTGGCTGGCGCTGCGCGGGCTCAAGACGCTCCCGCTGCGGGTCCAGCGCCAGTGCGATAACGCGGCGCGCATTGCCCACTGGCTCGCCGGCCACCCGGCCGTGACCAGGGTCAACTATCCCGGCCTGGCCGAGCATCCCCAACACGCGCTTGCCCGCCGCCTGCTCGAGCGCGGCGCGTTCGGGGCGATGATCAGCTTCGAGCTGCGCGAGGGCCGGCGAGAGCGCGTCTTTCGCTTCATGGAGGCGTTGCGGCTGGTGTTGCCGGCCACGACCCTGGGCGATGTCTACAGCCTGGTGCTCTATCCGGCCGGCACCTCTCATCGCGCGCTGGACGCCGAGGCGCGCCGCCGGATCGGCATCGGCGACGGCCTGGTCCGCCTGTCGGTGGGCATCGAGGATCCCGACGACATCATCGCCGACCTGGATCAGGCGTTGCGCGCCACAGGATGATGGAAGTGCGAACCATGCCGATGCGTCACCTGTTGTCCGTCTTGCTGGCGCTTCTGATCGCCAGTTGCACCATCCAGATCGCCGCTCCGCCGCCGGCGATGATCGAGCCGGCAGCGGTCGCGGTCGGAACGGTCGCGGTCGAGCCGGCAGCGACCGCGACCGCCGAACCGATCGCGCCCGCGGTCGAGCCGACCTGGACCGCAACGCCCATGTCCTCCCCGGCGCCCACGCGGCCCATCCCCACCCCGACCGCGCCCGCGCCGGCGCCGGTCCACTGGGACGTGTACGCGGCCGCCCTGCGGCCGGCGATCATCCAGCAGCTTGCGCCGGAGATGCAACCCGGCGGCCGGCTCAGCACTCTGACGCAATACAGCCTCACCGTGACGCTCGATCCGGGCCTGAAGTGGGTTTCCGGTCACCAGATCGTGCATTACACCAACACCGAACAGGAGCCGTTGGACGAGGTCTGGTTCCATCTCTTCCCCAACCTCTGGGATGGCAACATGCGCGTCTCGCAGGTGGCGGTAGACGGCCGGCCGGTGGAAGCGACGCTGGAATCAGGCGATGACCTGTTGCGCGTGCCGCTCGGCCGGCGCCTGGATCCGGGGCGCTGGATCGAGATCGCGCTGGACTTTCGCGTGCCGGTGCCGGCCGATACGGAGGTGGGCAACTACGGCGAGTTTGCCTATCTGGACGGCATCCTGGCCATGGCCCATTTCTATCCCACGGTCGTCGTCTACGACGAGCGGGGATGGCACACGGAAACGCCCGCGTTGCAGGGCGACGTGATCTTCCACGACGCGAGCCTGTACGACGTGAGCCTGACCGCGCCGGCCGATCTGGTCGTCGCGGCCACGGGCGCCACGCTCGGCCGACAGGAGAACGGCGACGGCACGGCCACCTGGCGATTCGGGGGCGGCCCCATGCGCGACTTCAACATCGTGGCCAGCGCGCGCTATCGAACGGCCACCCGCCAGGTGGGCGACATCGCCGTCAACAGCTACTTCCTGCCCGAAGACGCGGCCGGCGGCCAGAAGGCGCTCAACTGGGCGGCCCGGGCCCTGGACACCTATCAGCAGCAGTTCGGGGCCTATCCGTATCGCGAGCTGGACGTGGTACCCACGATGACGACCGCGGGCGGGATCGAATATCCGGGCCTCATCGTCGTGGCCCGACGCCTCTATTACGACCGGAACAACGAGCTTTTCTTCGAGAGCGTCACCATCCACGAAACGGCCCATCAGTGGTGGTACAACGTGGTGGGCAACGATCAGCTCAACCATCCCTGGTTAGACGAGGCGCTCACCCAGTACAGCACGTACTACTACTACGAACGGTTCTACGGCCAGGACGCGATCGCCAACCTGATGGACAGCTTTCGGGCGCGCTGGTCGCGCGCGGATGATGCGGGGAAGCCCATCGGATTGCCGGTGAGCGCCTACCTCGACAAGGAGTACAGCGCGATCGTCTACGGTCGCGGCCCGCTCTTTCTGATCGCGCTCCGTGACCGGATCGGCGCGGACAAGATGGCGGAACTGTTGCGTCGCTACTACGCCGAATACGCGTGGAAGATCGCCGCGCCCGCCGATTTCCGCCGCCTGGCCGAAGAGGTGGCCGGCCAGAAACTGGATGATCTGTGGCGCGAGTGGGTGGAGCCGTAAAAGCGCTGCTTGCAATGCGCGCGTACCTGACATTTCGGAAGTGCCTGGCACGCGCGCGACCCGAAACGCACGCCATCACAGAGACATGGCGCGCAGCGGATGTATCCCTTTTTGCTTAGCTATGTGAATTTGCGAAAGATTAATCAGATAGTGAGCCGCCAGGGGCGCCCAAATGCTGCCGCTGACCAGAAACAAGGCCGATAACACCAACGCGACCAGAGTTGTGCCGAAGACGCCCCACACCCCTTGCGGCCAATGCAACAGGCCAAAGCCAAGCGCCAACGGCCATACGAGCACCCACGGCGCGATCAGCCCGCTCAAACCGCCGAGCGGCAACGATCGAAAGAGCAGTTCTTCGAGCAGGGCGGCCGGCAGGAGCGCCGCGATGACCCCGACCCATTCCGTCCGGTTGACCGGCAGGATGCTACGGATGACCCGATCGTCATAGAGGTTCGCCACCCCGCGGCGCTCGAGAGACGGCTCCAGGCCGGCAACCAGGCCGCTGATCAGCAGGCCGACGCCGGCCCCCCATCCCAGGTCGCGGCCCAGAGCAGAGGTATTCCATCCCAACGCCTGGGGGCCGGGCCCCCAGGCGTATCCCACACCGACGCAGATCACGATCAGGCCGAGCCGCAGCAGATTGTCGGCCGGGCTCAACATCAGGTTCATCGGCGGCAACCAGCCCTCGCGCAACAGCCGGCCCGAGCGATACGTCGCAAACGCGACCAAAGCCATCAACAGCGCGAGGGCGCCGGTGAAAAGCCAGGCGGCCGCCATCTATTTCGTCGCGATCGTATAGCTGTACGCAGCCTTCTCGGTCGTAGCCGGCGCCAGCGCGCTGACGACCACGACCGCATCGCGCAGCGATTCCAGCTTTTCGATCGTCGCCTGTCCCCGACCGTCCGGCCCGATCGGCACGCGCTCCAACGCAACGTTGCCGTCGCTGCCCACCTTGAGCAACTGCACCAGCCAGCGCTGTGCGAGCCGGTTATCGGTGAGCACCCATCCCGCGGCCTCCCAGCCGGCCTTGCCCTTTTCGCCGTCGTCGCTGAAGCCGATCTCCGGGATGCTGATGTCGTCGATCAGGAGGCCGGGGCCGTTCACCGCATCATCGGTCACATACTCGAAGCGCAACAAGATCTTCTTGCCGGCGAACGGCGTCAGGTCTATCTTCTCGTTCACCCATTGGGGCGTCTTGCCGCCGCCGCTCACGCCGGTGTAGCCGGGGCCGAATGCATTGCCCACCGGGTTCTTGTCGGTCGTATGTTGCCCCTTCAGGATCTGCCACTTCTTGCCGCCGTCGGTCGAAACGGTGACGTACGCGTAATCCCAGCCGTCCTCCAGATCGTACCACAGAGAGAAGGTCAACGAGGCCGACTTCACGCCGCTCAGGTCGAAGGCCCGCGTGAGGGTGCTGTCGCTGTCATCCCCGCGGTTCGACCACCACGCGTAGCGACCGTTGGGCCGGGCGTTCACCAGGCCCACGACCGTCTGGCCGGTGAAGCTGAACTGCACCGTGCCGCTTCCGCGCAACCGGATGTAGTCCACGCCGTACTGGCTCACGTCGGCCTTCTCGGAGACGGGGAACCGCCGATGGGTGGCGCTGAGCTGAGGCGGATCGGGTTGGATCTCCTTATAGCCGAAGCGGCCGTCGGGATCGGCCCGGCGTTCGTTCAGATAGTTGGCGATCAGCCAGTCGGCGAAGATGTCGTCGAAGCGCTCGCTCCGGCCCGCCTTGGCCAGCGCGGCGTTGAAGCCCTCGATGCCGTTCTCCGGCGAGGCGACCACCGCCTTTGTCAGATCCTCGCCGAAGCGATCCAGGAAGTACTGCATGAACA
Source organism: Anaerolineae bacterium (assembly GCA_034434235.1). Classification (GTDB taxonomy): domain Bacteria; phylum Chloroflexota; class Anaerolineae; order CG2-30-64-16; family CG2-30-64-16; genus CAKZKT01. Next base: position 6,854 of record DAOTZV010000097.1, on the reverse strand, counting down.
GATAGGACGCGCCGTAATGCTCGGCGTTCCCCTCGTTGGGATCGCTCCAGGTGGTCAACTGGGTGTCCGGTTTGGCCATGTAGGCGGCATCCGCGCCCCCCGGATCGAATCCGTTGAGATAGCTGGCCAGCTCCGACATGCCCTCGTTGACCCATGAGTCCTCGTTGCGGTCGTTGGCCCAGTGGATCATGTGCTGGAACTCGTGGGCCAGGGTACCGTCGTAGAAGGCGGTGTTCGGCCGGGCGCTGTTCGATTCGGCCGAGATGTAGAAGATCTCCTTCTCGTTGGAGTACGGATTGACCAGCCGGGAATACTCATCGGCCGAGGAGTAATAGCCCGCCACCCGCTTGCCCAGTCCCTTCGCATGCAGGATGTGCAGGCGCGGGTCGTTGTCCACGCCCGGCGTCCATTCGCTGCCGAAGAACTCGCGGTTGGTCGGATAGGTTTGCGTCGCGAATCGGTCGGCCGAGCGCTTGAGGTCGGTGTCGTTCAGCCGGACGGTGTCGTCCACCCACATGTACACCACATTGTTCATGTACTTGAGGGTGGCGGTGACCTGGTGGTGCTCGTCCGTGTCGCTGTTGGAGACCCAGAAGACCGCCTTGTCGCCCAGCTTGTAGGTCGGCGGCCTGGCGTTGACCACCGAGGGGATGTCGGTCACGCCCGGCTTGAAGCGCAAGGCCAGCTCGCGCTGATCACGGACCGGCATCACGGCCTTGGCCAGCTCGCGCTCCGTTTCGCCCGAGGCCGTAGCCGCGGGGGTTACGGTGGCCTGCGGCGTGGCCGTGAACTCGACGGTGAGCGTCATCGTGACGCGGGCGGGCGACGTCGGCGTGCCGGTGGCGCGCGATCGGGGGGTCGGCGTGGCCGCTTCCAACGGGGCCGCGGGAGGGATCACCGTGATCACGCGCGTGATGACGGAGGCCGCCTCCTCCGGGCTGATCACGTTTTCGGCCGTAAACATGCCGATTCCGACGAACGCGCCGACGGCTGCCAGACAACAGCAGCAAAGGATCAACGCTACTGCGATCAATACGATGAGCCAGGTCCGATTTTGCGATTGCATCGAAATTCTCTCCTGAAACAGACGGATTCGGCCACCAAACGGTTCTATTATAACACAACCCGATCGTTCACTGCCAGCACGATTCGCCCAGCGACCGCACCCCCCCGGCGTTGCTGTGAACCCCCTCGGCGGTCATGTCCAGGTACATGTGGCCGACCGGCACGTAGAAAAACGTGTAGAGGCGCAAACAGACCCGCATCCCCGGCTGGCCGTCTTTGCGCGGCCGCACGTCTTCCAGCCCCGATTGCAGCACCGGGGCCGGCGATTGATGCGCATAGAGGTACACCTCGCGCTGAGCGTTGATCGCAATGCGCTGCGGATCGCCGCGCACATGCGCCGTGGGCGGGGGCAAGACGCGCGGCGAAAACGCGGCGGGGATCACGACCAGCGCCAGGCCGAGCACAAAGCGCCGCACTGCGGCTTTGCGGCCAGCGGGGAAAGCGGCTCGCAAAGTCGCGAGCAGGACCATGCCCCACCCGAGCAGGATAACGACATAGGCCAACGTGTTGACCAGGAACAGGCCGGGTGCCCAATCGCCGCCGGCAGTTTCCCCGCGCCAGAAGGGGATCGGCGCGCCGGCATAGCCCGGACACAGGCCATCGCACCCGGCGCGGTAGTCGTCCACGCGAAACGCCAGCCCGGAATACCAGCTCAACGCGAACGCGGCGATCAGGCAGAAAGCCACGATAATGGGCCAGCGATACGTCTGTTGCCGCCACCAGATGGCCATGAGCAGCGCCGCCAACGCCAGCGCTATGCCGAGCAGGATCGCCTGCCACCAGACCAGTTCGAACATCGCGTTACGGAATGCAACCCCGGATCGGTTCGTCGGGCACGGGGAAGGCCGTGCGCGCCTCCACGCCATGCACCCAGATGTTGGAATGGGTCTCGATCCCTTCGACCACGACCCACAGGAAGAGCTGATTGGCCGGATCGGCCGCGCGCGCCACCGGGACGTTGGTGAATTCCCAGATCGGATAGGTGATCGCGCCCGATGTGCGGACGCCGGCCACGGCCGCGCGCGCCAGCGGCCGGCCCACCTCGTGATTCCACGCGCCGTACAGGATCAGGCCCGGCGGCTGCCAGCCGACCGGCACCGAGAGCCGCGTGCCGTGCTTGAAGAGCAACACCGCAACGTTGGCCTCGGTTGCCTCGGCCAGCGGCCGCTCTACGCCGGCGGCGTCGTGCGGCCATACGATCTGGATGCGCGCGTCTATCGCGTCCAGGGGATCGGTCGCCAGGCCGCTGGGCACATCTTGCTGCGGGAAATAGGTGCGCGGATCGGCCGCGTGCGCCCAAACGCTGGTCGCCAGATCGAGGCCGTTGCCCTTCACCATGAAGTAGATCTTGTGCGCGGGATCGGTCGCGCGGCCGACATCCACGTCGTTGAGCTCCCAAAAGGGGAAGGGGCGGCCATCCACGGTGCGCTGGACCGCCTGTTCCACCGGTTCGGCCGGGTTCGTGTCCACCGCCTGCCAGATCGTCAGCCGGGGCGACCAGCCGCACGGCGTCGGCTCGAGGCTGTTCCGGCCGAACAGCCGCAGGCCGATGTTGGCCTGCTTCGCGGCCGTGACGGCCGCGCCGCCGTGCGGCCACACCAGCTCGATGCGCGCGTCCGCGGCCGAGGGCGGCTCGGCCCGGCCCGCGCCTTCGGTTTCGGCCAGCGCCCACACGCCGGCATTGGCCGTGCCGAGCAGCACGCCGCGCGGCTCTTTGCCCGCAGCCAGATCGAACGTCAACGCCCGCGCCAGGTTATCGCCCAGCCCGGCGGCAACGTTCGTCCAGGTGGCGCCGCCGTCGGTGCTGCGATAAACGCCTCCGCCATCGCGTGTCGCCCAGAGCAGGCCGGGCCGCCGGGCATCCTGGAGCAGATCCAACATGGTGCTTCCTGTCGGCAGGCCCGTCGCCGCGAGCCAACGGCCCCCCTCCAGCCGGTAGATCCCCTCCCCTTCCACCGCGGCATAGAGCGCGACCGACCGGCCGGCTTCCGTCCCGACCTGAAGCCAGCGGACGGCCTTCCCCTCCAGCCCGGCCGGCCGCCACGTGCGGCCGGCGTCCGTGCTTTCGTAGACGCCATCTTCCAGCCCGGCCCACACGTGGTCGGCGTCGGCCGCATCCACCGCCAGGCCCATCGCCGCGGACGTCTGTTCCGCCTGGCCCGACCGGACGACCGGCATCGGCTCCCAGCTCTGCCCGCGGTCGCGACTGCGCAACGCCGGCCGGCCGGCCAGGTAGATCACCCGCGGATCGGACGGCGCGACCGCGATGGCCGGGTGATGGCCGGCCGGGATCGGCCGCACCTGCCAGGTGCGGCCTCCGTCGTCGCTGGACGCGAAATGCTCCCGGCCGGCGATGAGGAAGCGATCGGCCGCGGTCGGGTCGACCGCCCAGGCGAGGGGGACGATGTTCCCCAGGCCGGTCGCGGCCGGCGACCAGGTCTGGCCTCCGTCGGAGCTGCGGAGCACGGCCGGCGGCGCGGGCGCGCCGGCGATGAGCCGCGCGTCCATCAGCGCCCAGAGCTGGCCGGGCTGGGTGGGATGGGCGATCAGGCCCGCGATGCGGCTATTGAACGGCAGGCCATTGCTGCGCGGCTGCCAGAGCGCGCCGCCATCCCGACTGAGGAAGACGCCGTAGCCGGTGGCCGCCAACACGACCTGGCCCCCGGCCGCGGCCTCGCCCGCGCTCCCTGCGGACGGCAAGGCCGCGCGTTCCGGCCAGAGCAGGAACTCCGCCACGCTGCCGCTGCTCAACGCGCCTTCGAGCGGCTGCCAGCTCGTCCCGCCATCGGCGCTGCGGAAGGTGCCCTGCGCGGTGTTGAGCAGGAAGATGCCGTTGCGCAGGCCGGCCAACGCGTTCACGCCGGCCGAAGCGCCCAGGCCGACCGTGGGCAAGGGCCGCCAGTGCGCGCCGCCGTCGTCCGAACGCTCCAGGGCGATCCCGCGATCCGGCCGCGCTTGCGCCCAAAGCAATACCTGCGGCCGATCCGGACTGATGGCCAGGCGGGGCGGCATGAGGGGCTGGTCGGCCGCGGCCTCCTCCGGCCGGCGCAGGAGGGTCCAGGTGTCGCCCCCGTCGTCGCTGCGGAAGAGCCGGTTGCGCCGGGTCGTCAGATAGAGGCGCAGGGGATCGTCCGGCGCCGGCAGCAGGTCATCCGGGGCATCTTCGGCCGGCAGATCGGCCGGCGGCAGAGCGAGCGGCGTCCAGGTGCGGCCGTCGTCGGCGCTGCGATAGAGCTGGCCGACCTCGCCGGCGGCAAAGCCGATGAGATACAGGTAGCGCCCCGCGGCCCCGCGCGCGATCCGGCGGACGCTCAGGTCGTCGCGATCCAGAGCGACGCGACGCCAGTTCCCGGCCGGCGTCCCGACCCACAAGCCGCCCGCCGCGCCGACGTACAGCGTGCGGCCTCCTCCATCGGCATGGAGCGCCGAAATCGGCCCCGGCGGCAGATCGTTGGTGAGCGGCTGCCAGCTCGCGCCGCCGTCCTGGCTCCAGTACAGCGCATCGCTGCGCGCCGGCCGGCCATCGGTCCACCGCTGGGTTTGATCGTCCCGGCGGAAGGTGAACGCCACGCTGACGGCGTAGAGGGCCGATCCGCCCCCGCCGACGGCCAGATGGCTGATGCGCCCCGGCGGGCCTCCCAGCGGCCGCCAGGCGATCGGCGCTTCCTGGCCGCGGGCGGACGGGGACACGAGGCACGAAAGGCCGACCGCAAGCGCCAGCAGGCCTTGCAAAAGTCGGAATCCGTATCGGAAAAGGGTCGGCATTTCGACCGGCTCTCGATCTGCCCCGCGGGCCGCTCAGGTTCAGTTGGGCTGGAGCGCGCGCATGTTCGCCTGATCCGGGCCGCGTTGGGCTTCCCAGGGGTAAACGATGAAGCGATCGGTGACGGCCGCGTAGTGATCCGGGCCGCTTTCGCGAAACAGGCTTGTGCCGGGCTTGTAGTGCAACACGGCGGTCTCGGGCCGGCCGCCCGCGGCCAGGATGCGCCCCTTGACCGTGGTCATGGTGCGGCCGTGCGCCCAGATGTCGTCCACGATGAGCACGCGGCGATCGCGCACCAGCGACTCCGCGGGAAACTGCACGAAGTTGGGCCAGACGAAGCGCCCTTGCCCGGCCTGGGGGAATTCCACGGCGGCCGTGAGGATCTGCCGGATGTCGAGGGCTTCGGCGATGAGGCCGCCGGGGATGATGCCCCCGCGCGTGATCATCAGCAAGGCATCGTATGGGCCGCGCAATTGGGGCAGGAGGTAATCTATCAATTTGTCCACGTCCTGCCAGGAAAGGAATTCCGGCGCCTGGGGCAAAGGCGGCATCGTCATGGCAATCGCAAGTACCCTTTCTTCTCGATCCTCATGCGACGGGCCGCCAGCGGGGCAGGTTGGCGCGCAGTTCGGCCAGGAACGCGGCGCGCTGATCGGCCGTCAGCTCGACTTGCGGCGGCCGGACCGCGGTCGGCGGGAGGCCGGCCACCTCCGCAAGCGCGGCCTTGGTGGCCGGCTGGAGCGGGTAGGACTCCAGCAGGCGCCGCGCCTCCGACAGGATGGCCTGGGCTGCTTCGGCATCGCCGCCGTTCCAGGCGGCCCGTTGCACCGCGGCCACCAGATCGGGGAAGACGTTGGCACCGGCCGTAATGGACCCGGCGCCGCCCTCCCGACACGCGACGGCAACCAGGTGATCGTTGCCGACGAAGTAGGTGAGCCACGGGAAGGTGGCGCGGATGTGCTTGCCCTGAGCGGGATCGCCGCTCGAATCCTTGATGCCGTACAACGCCTCGGGATGGCTGGCGTGCAGCGCATCCAAAATGCCGTCGCCGATCGGCACGCCGGTCGTCTGGGGGATGTGATAGAGCAACACCCGGCCGCCCGGCGGCACCGCCGCATCGATCAGCCGCCGATACCAGGCGATGATGCCGCTTTCCGGCGGCCGCTTGAAATAGAAGGGCGGCATCACCAGCACCGCGCCCGCGCCGAGCGCGAACGCATGCCGGGTGAGGGCGATCGCATCGCTGAGGGCCGCCGCGCCGGTGCCCGGCACCACGACCAGCCCATCGGCGGCCTCCATCGTCGCCTCGACCACGGCCTGGCGCTCGGCCACGCTGAGGGAAGCCGCCTCGCCGTTGGTGCCGCACGGGATCACGCCCGTGCAGCCGTGGGCCCGCAGATAGGCCAGGTGACGCCGCAGCCACGGCAGGTCAATCTCGCCGTCATCGGGACGAAAAGGGGTAACGATCGGGGCAAAGACCCCGCGCAATTCAACGGGCATCTCGAAATGTTCCTTTTTTTGCTCTTGCCGGCCGGCCATGATTGGCCCGCCGACTGCGACGCCGAAATCATACTACGTCGCGAGGATGTCGTCAAGCGGACGCTCTGCGCTCCAAACATGTAGGGCGAACTTCAGTTCGCCCCGCGCCAGAGCAGGACGAACTGTTGTAGATTAATAAATTATTCCGGCAATAGCTTCAGCCTGCGGCGGACGCGGCCGGGGCGAACGCCCAGCGGCCAAGGCAAGGCTCGTCGTCGCAGATGTCCGCCCTCACCTTCACTTTATGTCTCGTGATGGAGTTAGTATACTATTGCTGGAATAATTTGTTAAAATGCAAAAGTTCGCCCTACAAGTATGGCGAACTTCAGTTCGCCCTGTATGTAGGACGAACTTAAGTTCGTCCTACATATGGTTACAACTGCCGCATCAACCGCTTGCGCAGCTCCGGCGCCGGATAAGCCCCTACGATCTGATCCACCACCCGGCCGTTCTTGAAGATCAACAGGGTAGGGATGCTCATGATCCC
>DAOTZV010000096.1:0-52608 GCA_034434235.1 Anaerolineae bacterium | reverse complement strand
GGGGCCGACATCGAGAATCTGGTGAACGAGGCGGCGATTCTGGCGGCGCGGCGCAACAAGCGGCAGATCGGCATGGCCGAGTTTCAGGAGGCCATCGAGCGGGTCATCGCCGGCCCCGAACGCCGCAGCCGCGTCATCTCGGAGCAAGAGAAGCGCATCATCGCCTATCACGAGGCCGGCCACGCCCTGGTGCGGCGCATGTTGCCCAAGTGCGATCCGGTGCACAAGATCAGCATCATCAGCCGCGGCATGGCGCTGGGCTATACGATGTCGCTGCCCGAGAAGGATCGGACGCTGGTCAGCAAGACCAAATTCGAGCACGACCTGAGCGCCATCCTGGGCGGCCGCGTGGCCGAGGAGATCGTCTTCGGCGATGTGACCAACGGCGCGGTGGATGACCTGGACAAGGTGACCAAGCTGGCGCGGGCGATGGTGACGCAATACGGCATGAGTCCCAAGCTAGGGCCGATGGTCTTCGGCCAGCGCCACGAGCTGATCTTCCTGGGTCGGGAGATCGGCGAGCAGCGCAATTTCAGCGAACAGGTGGCGCGCGAGATAGATAAAGAGGTGAACCGGATCGTCTCCGAGGCTTACGAGCGGGCCAAAGAGATCCTGATCAAGTACAGCGACCTGCATCATGCCATCACGAAGCGCCTGATCGAAGCGGAGACGCTGGATGCGGAGGAGTTCGAGGCGTTCTTCGTCGGCGTGCCCGGCGTGCCTCCGCGCTCGTCCGAGCCGACCCCCAGGCCGGGGCCGTCGGCGCCCTCGCGCAAGGCGGGCGCCTCGACCGAGACCGACCGACCGGCGTCGGCGCCAAGTCCCTTGCCCGCGCCGGCATGAACCACCTTGACGCGTAGGGCCGAATTCATTCGGCCCTACTTCTGGCATCAGCATCGGGGCCGAATCAATTCGGCCCTACCTGGGAAGACGAATATGGCAGATGCAACCTCTCCCTTTCCGATCGGCCTGAGCGGCGAAGCCACGGTCGAGGTCACGGCCGAGCTGACCGCCCGCCATCTGGGCAGCGGCACCGTGTCGGTGTTCGCCACGCCCGAAATGGTGCGGCTGATGGAGCGCGCGGCGGTCAACGCGCTTAAGCCCTACCTGGCGCCCGGCCAACAATCGGTCGGCACGATGGTCAACGTGCGCCATCTGGCCGCCACGCCCGTGGGCGCTACTGTCACCGCGCGCGCCCGGCTCGTCGCGATCGAGGGCCGCCGCCTCACCTTCGAGGTGAGCGCGCACGACGGAACCGATCTGATCGGCGAGGGGGTCCACGAGCGCGCGCTCATAGATCTGGCCCGCTTTGAGGCCAGGGTGAAGGCCAAGGCTCAGGCCGCCCCGGCGCGCGCATGATCTGGCCCGCGGCATGCGCCGCCGCGGGCTACAGCGCAGAAACCCGACCACACGTCGCGTCGCCGCGATGGATGAAACCGCCCGCGTGCCTGGTACCCTCCCAGGTGCCAGGCACGCGAAGCGACGCTTTTTCAGCGCAGTCCTCCCGAATAGACCAGCGCAAACGGTTGCGGCCCGCGCGGCACGTTGAACGCCCGGATGCGGATCTGATAGCGGCCGACTTCGGGCGCGGGGATGATCACGCGCTCGACGTTGTTTACGCGATCGGGCCGGCCGCCCGCTTGCCCCGGCGCGCCGTTGCCGTAAAACACCTGGCCGGAAGGACTGGTGACCACCAGGTCGAGGTCGTTGACCAGGTTGGGATAGTGGCCGGCGTTCCCCGGATAATCGGTCCAGGCGAGGGTGATCATCAGCGGCACGCCCGGATCGGCCACCGTGCAGCTCCAGCGCATGCTCTCCCCGGTGCTCAGCCCCTGCGTGTTATCGTACCAGCGCACCTGGATCGGCTCGGCCGGCAACAGCACGCGGGCCAGGTTGACGTGGCCCCATCCCTGCGACATGTCGAAGTACGCGCCGTTCGGCGAAGCCTCAAAGCGGTACGGCCGATATGCCGCGGCATGGATCAGCGTGGCCTTGATCAGTGCCGCGCTCGGCGAGCGCCGGCCCTTCACCGTGCGCAGATACTGGCGCACCACCGCCGCCGCGCCCGCGACGAGCGGCGTGGCCATGCTGGTGCCCCCGTCGAACATGTACTTCGTGGGGAGCGGCGCATAGGGCCCCCAGCCGTTGACCGTCGAGTCGAGGGCTTGCGAACGGGTCGAGACGATGTTCGTGCCGGGCGCCACGACATCCGGCTTGATCCGGCCGTCGCGCGTGGGGCCGCGACTGCTGAACGCGGCAATGTCGTCCGCGTTGTCCGACACGCGATCATCGCGCAGCGGCAACGCCGGATAATCGGCCGGCCACAGCCGGCCGTAGGGCGCCTGATAGCCGCCCTGGGAGCGCACCGACTCGGCCGCGCCGACGGTGAGGCAGTTCTTCGCCGTGGCCGGCGGCGTGACGCTGCCGCTCTCTACCACGCCGTCCCGGTTGCCGTCTATGCCGTCGTTGCCGGCCGCGAACAGGATCAGGAAATCCGGGTGCTCCCACATGAAGCGGTCCACCGCTTCGGCGTAGGTGTCGTATTCCCCGAAATCGCCGCCGCCCCAACTGTTGCTGTGGATGCGCACGCCGGCGTCGTAAGCCTGCTGAAAGAGCAGCATCAGGTTGACCGGCAGGCCCGCCAGGCCGTAGGGGGGCGGAAAGCGGCCATAGCGCCGATAATAGTCCTGCTTGTACGACTCCGTCCACTGCAACGTCTGTTCGACGGCCTGAAAGACCAGTTGCGCCTCGGCCGCCAGGCCGCGAATGACCTCGCCGCCCGCGGCCAACGCGGCCGCGCCGTTGCCGCACACCGAGCCGGCGACATGCGTGCCATGGCCGGAGCGAGCATCGGCCGGGCCGTCGTCGCCGCCCACGTTGACCACCACCGAGGCCCAATCGGACGAGACGGGCCAGCTGTGGATGGCGACGACGCGGCCGGCAAAATCGGGATGGATGCGGGCCGGATCGCCGACATCCAACCCGGAATCCGCCACCCCCACGATCTCGCCCCGGCCGCTTAGACCTAACCCGGATGGGCTGATCACCTCCTCGGCGGCCATCAGGCCGACCGCAATACTGTTGCGGAGCTGGCGCAGCTTGTGGCCCTCCACCAGCTTGACGCCGTGGATCTGGCCGATGCGTTCGACGCGGGTGCTCAGATCGGGCGTGTCGGCCGGGAAGCTGACGGTGACGATCGTGTCGCCCGGCGCGTAATCGCCGACCGTCGCGCCCAGCGCCTGGAGCTGGGAGACGGCCAGTTCCAGATCTTCCGGCTCGAAAAAGCGCACCACATAGATGTTCGCCACCCGCTCCACCTTCGGCTCGGCCGTCGGCCCGGCCGGCGCTTGCTCGCAGATGCGGCCCCGGCCCACGGTCGGCTCGCGGCCGGGGATCTCGCTGAGGCCGGCTTCCTGGCGCAGGCCGGGGGTGAAGTGGCCCACGAAGCGCACATACGACGGCTCGCTGGCGAGCCATTCATACGCCGCCTGATCCAGGCCGACGATATACGCGTAGGGCGGGACCGGATCCTGGACGGTCCCGCCGTGCGCCTCGATCTCCTTCAGCCACTCGTCCTTGATCGGCCCGATGAAGCTCACCAGGTAGTAATGGCGGCCGGGCCCATAGGTTTCGGGCGGCGGCCCGGCCCGCAGGACTTCCACATCGCGCAGGTGCGGCGCCAGTTCCCGGCGGCTCTCTTCCTCTGCAGTGACTATGGCCACGGTGCGGCCGCGGATCTGGACGAGGGTCGGCATCTCCTGTTCCAACACCTCATAGCCCTGCGCTCTCAGGTCGGCCACCTGTTGCGACGACAGGTCCGCCAACACATAGTCGTCATACACCGCGCGAAAGGCGATGCCCTGCTGTGTCAGCTTGTTGCGCTGACGCTTGTCGGCGTACACCACGAATAACTCGGCCATAGGTCCACTCCTCGAAGTGCATATTCCTGTCAATTATAACACAATGTCGGGTGCCTTGCTGTGACGGCCGGGGTGCGGTAAAATGCGCGCAGGAGCAAGATCGGCATGGCGGAAACGCTGCGCGGCACGATAGAACGCATCACCTTCCACAACGAAGAGAACGGCTACACGGTGGCCCAACTGGCGCCCGATGGGCAAAGCTACACGGTGACCGTGGTCGGCAACATGCTCGGCATCAACGTCGGCGAGGCGGTCGAGCTGAAGGGCGCGTGGATGGCGCATCCCCAGTACGGCCGCCAGTTCAAGGCCGAAGCGGTGCGCACGATCTTGCCGGCCACGATCGCCGGCCTGGAGAAATACCTGGGCAGCGGCCTGATCAAGGGAATCGGCCCGGTGACGGCCAAGCGCATCGTGCGCAAGTTCGGCCTGGACACCCTGCGCGTCATCGAGGAGACGCCGGAACGCCTGCACGAGGTGCTGGGGGTCGGCCGCAAGCGCGTCGAGATGATCACGCGCGGCTGGGCCGAGCAGAAGAAGATCAAGGAAGTGATGCTCTTCCTGCAAAGCCACAACGTGTCGACCGGCCTGGCCGTGAAGATCTACAAGGCATACGGAGACGACGCGATCGAGATCGTGCGCAACGATCCGTATCGGCTGGCGCGCGACATCTTCGGCATCGGCTTCATCACGGCCGACAAGATCGCGCGCGAGATCGGCATCGCGGCCGACGCGCCCGAGCGCGTGGCCGCGGGAGTGGCCTATGTGCTCAGCGAAGCGGCCGACGAGGGGAACGTCTATCTGCCGGCGGCCGAGCTGACGAAGCGGGCCGCGGCCATGTTGGGCGTGAGCGAAGCGCTGGTCGTGCGCGGCATCGCGGCCCTGGCCGAAGACGAACAGGTGCACGTGGAAGAGGGGGGCGCCGCCGCGCCGCCGCGCCTGGCCGAAGAGCGGCCGGTCTATCTCATCCCCTTCTACCGCGGGGAGATCGGCGTGGCGAACCGCCTGCGCCGCCTGGCCGAGGCGGCCGAGGACCGGCTGGCGGTGTTCCGGCGCTTCGACTGGCCGGCCGCCTTCGCGGCGTTGCAGGCGCAGGAACGCCAGGCCCTGACCCCGCGGCAGCGGGAGGCGGTACAGGCGGCGCTCACCCATCGGGTCACCATCTTGACCGGCGGGCCGGGCACCGGCAAGACGACCAGCGTGCGCAGCATCATCCGCCTGGCCGAAGCGGCCGGCGTCAAGACGGTGCTCGCTTCGCCCACCGGCCGGGCGGCCAAGCGGCTCAGCGAGGCCACCGGCCGGCCGGCCAAGACCATCCATCGCCTGCTGGAGGTGAAGCCGGCCGAGGGCTTCAGCTTCGGCCGCAACGAAGACAATCCGTTGGAGGCCGATCTGGTCATCGTGGACGAAGCCTCGATGCTCGATCTGATCCTGGCCAACAACCTGCTGAAGGCGATCCCCCCCGGCGCGCACCTGTTGCTGGTAGGCGATGTGGATCAGCTTCCCAGCGTGGGCGCCGGCAACGTGCTGCGCGATCTGATCCAGGCAATCGAGGGAAGCGCGAACCAGGGACCGAAGCCAGGAGATGGAGCGCAGAAAGCCGCTTCTCCGGCCGCCGGCGCCCTGCCGGCCGGCGCCTGCGCGGTCGTTCGGCTCGACACCATCTTCCGCCAGCCCGAGGGCAGCTACATCATCATCAACGCGCACCGCATCAATCAGGGCCAGATGCCGATCCTGGACAATCGCAACGCCGTGGACTTCTTCCTGTTCCGCGAGGAGGACCCCGCCAAAGCCGCCGATCTGATCGTGGAGCTGGTGCAGGAACGCATCCCCCGGCGCTTCGGATTCAAGCCCGCCGAGATCCAGGTGCTCTCGCCCATGCATCGGGGCGAAGCGGGCGTGGCGGCGCTCAATGCCCGGCTGCAAGCCGCCCTCAACCCGCCCGGGCCGAAGAAGGCCGAGCGCCAGATCGGCGGCCGGGTCTTCCGCCAGGGCGACCGGGTGATGCAGATCCGCAACAACTACGACAAGGACGTCTTCAACGGCGATATGGGGTCCATCGCGAGGATAGATCTGGAAGAACAGATGGTCCATGTGAACATGGACGGCCGGCTGATCCCTTACGACTTCCTGGAGCTGGACGAGCTGGTGCACGCATACGCGATCAGCATCCACAAGGCCCAGGGGAGCGAGTTCCCGGCCGTGGTGGTGCCCATCCTGACCAGCCATTACATGATGCTACAGCGCAACCTGCTCTATACGGCCGTCACGCGCGCGCAGAAGCTGGTGGTGCTGGTCGGCAGTCCGCGCGCCATCGGGATCGCGGTGAAGAACGACCGTGCGCAGGAGCGTTTTTCGGGGTTGGCCGAGCGGGTGGGCAGGAGGTGATGTGGCTATGCCGGTGATCACGTTATCGCGAGAACTGGGAAGTCGGGGCGACGATGTGGCCGCGGCCGTGGCCGCCGCGCTGAAGCTGCGCCTGGTGGGTCGCGAGCTGATCAACCAGGCCGCCCGCGCGGCCGGCGTGCCCGAGGTGGCGTTGGCCGAAATAGACGAGCTCGGCCTGTTGGGGCTCAAGCCCGAGCGAACGGCATTGGAACTCTACCGCGCCACCGTCGAGCGTGTGATTCGGGAGCAAGCCGAGCGCGGCGATGTGCTGCTGGTCGGCCGCGGGGGCCAGATCGTCCTGGCCGGTTGGCCGGGCGTCTTGCACGTGCGGATCATCGCGCCGGCCGACGCGCGCATGCGCTGCGTCCAGGAACGCTGCCGCATTTCGGCCGAGGCCGCTGCGGCGCGCATCGCGGCCTCCGATCGAACGCGCGCGGCCTTCCTGCGCCGCCACTACGGCGCGCGTTGGGACGACCCCCGCCTGTACGACCTGGTCATCAACATGGCCCGCCTGACCGTCGAAGACGCCGCGGCCCTGATCTGTCAGGCCGCCCGCCAGATCGCCCGTCCAGACCATGAGGATCAAGCATGAACTCCGAGGCGCCGCCGCCCTTCTCCCATCCCGTCGAAGCCGAGTTCGCGCGCATCCTGGACTTCTACGGCATCCCGTGGCAATACGAGCCGCGCACTTTTCCGCTGGAGTACGACGCCGCCGGCAATGTCACCGAGGCGTTTTCGCCGGACTTCTATCTGCCGGACCAGGATCTGTACGTCGAGCTCACGACCATGCAACCGAAACAGGTGCGCCACAAGAACCGCAAGATCCGCCGGCTCAAGGAGCTCTATCCGGAGATCAACATCAAGCTGTTCAAGCGCGGCGACATCCGTTCGCTGTTGCTGAAATTCGGCGTGCAGGATTACGAGGAGATGATGGCCAACGAGCTGTGAACGCGCGGACCGCGAATGCACGAACGAAGTACAACGCACCTCATTCGTGCATTCGTACCCTCATTGGGGCATTCCCGCGTTCATTCGTGCCCCTATTCGTGGATCCCGTCGTGACCCGGAGCAACCGCGGTCGGCTTGCGCCCCAGGATGCGGGTGCGGATCAGCTCGAACAGGCGCTCCTTGTTGTCGCGCCACACGTGGATCAAAGTGGGAAGGCCCGGAATGAAGAAGAACGCCAACACCAGCAGCGTGAAATACCTATCCACCCCTTCAATCGTCCCGAACCAGACCCCCAGCAGGTAGCCCAGCATCGTCATCCCCACCGCCCACGCCAGCGCGCCGATCAGATTGAAGATGACGAAGCGGCGATAGTTCATGGAGGCCGCGCCCGCCACGATGGGCGCAAAGGTCCGAATGACCGGCAACCAACGCGCCAGGGTGATTGTCTTGCCGCCGTGCTTCTCGTAGAAAGCGTGCGCCTTGAGCAGGTTCTCGCGCCTGAAGAGCAAAGAGTTGGGCCGAGTGAAGATCTTCGGGCCGGTCTTGGCGCCGAACCAATAGCCCACGTTATCGCCGAGCACGGCTGCGATAAAAAGGGTCGGCAGGAGGATTCGGATGTCCAGGATCCCGCGCGACGCCAGCAGTCCAGCGGTCAACAGCAGGCTATCGCCCGGAAAGAAGAAGCCGAAGAACAGCCCGGATTCCGCGAAGATGATGAAGATCAGCCCGACGTAGCCGACCGTCTCGATCAGTTTGACCAGATCAAATCCCATGTCTACCTCAATGTCGAACGGATTGCCGGATTATAGCATCATCTCAGCTCAGATGCAATCCGGGCGGCCTCCTCTGCGCCGGGCAAGGCGTCCACGGCCGGCGCCGAAGCATCTTCGTCAACGGTGCCGGGCAACTCGGCCGCCAGCTCGGCCGGGATGACATCGGCAGGGGGTGCCGCAGATGACGTCACGGCCGGCGTCGGAGCAGCCGGCGGGGGCGGAGGCGGCGATGGGGGCTGATACGCGGCCGGGGCGGACGACGACGCGAACGGGGAGGCCGTCCGGGACGGCTCGGTTCGCGACATTGCGGGGGGCGCGGGCGGAGACGTCGGCCTGACCGGGCTGCGCGCCTTGTTCAGCCGTGCCGCCGTCAGGTGGTCGTTGATGGCGGCCAGGAAATAGAGCACGACGCCGAACATCAGCAGCGTGAGCGCGGCAAAGAACGTCCCGATGAAGATGGGGATCGAGAGCCATCCCGCGAAGCCGCTGCCCCAGCCGGCGCCGAGGCCGCGATTCCATACGGAAATGCCCACGATCAAGCCGCCGAGGAAATAGAGCGCGGCTGCCAGAAACAGGAGGATGGCAACCAGACGAGCGAGGCGATAGGTATTCATGTGTTCCCCCTTTCAGTGGCGGTTGAAGGTTGAACGCTCGCGTTGGTTCCATTCTAACACAAAAGACGCGTTTTGTGTATGGTGAACGATTTCGGCAGCAATTCCAAATGTGCCGCGCGCGTTTGCCGGTGCGCGGTGCATCCGGCGGGGCCGCCCGGCGATCCATCGCCGGGCCACCATCTATGGTCGTGCGGCCATCAGCGACGAGACACCCGGCCCATGACCCGCAGCCGGCTCAACGCGCCTCAGCCTCTGGCGGGTCCACATGTGGAATTCTCGCTCAAAGGGGGGGGCTGCGACCCCATAGGCATCCGGCTAAGCTTTGGAACTGCTTCCAGCCGGTCTGTGACCCGGCGTCGTCGGCCTGCACATGTCGTCTCAGGCGGCCAGACGGGGGTCACAGACCCCCTGCGAGCGAGAGGTAGCCCGCCGACTTGATCGGCGGGCGAGTCCCTTAGCTTTTTGCGAAGATACCCGTTATAGCATGTGACGCGATACATGACCTCCGGCACTTCCGCACATGACCCCCGGCGTAGTATGGTGTCGGTGAAGCTGTGCGCTGGCGCAGCCACAAGATTCACCTGGAGGTGTTCCCATGTCGTCCCAACTGCATCCGACTACCCGTCGCTCTCTGGCGGCCGGCCTCGCGCTGATCGCGTTCGGCGTCCTGATGTTGCTGGGCCAGCTCGAACTGGCCGGCGGCGTCAAGATGTGGATCCTGCCGGCGCTGGCCATCATCTTCCTGGCCTGGGGCCTGGCCACCCGCACCTTCGGCCTGATCATCCCGGGCGGCATCCTGGCCGGCGTCGGCCTGGGCGTCTACCTGATCGCACAACCCCTGGCGGCCGTGGCCGAGCCGGCGCAGGGCGCCATCTTCCTGCTGGCGTTCGCGGCCGGCTGGCTGTTGATCGCGCTCCTCTCGCCCCTGACGGCCGATGGCTTCCACTGGTGGCCGCTGATCCCGGGCGGCATCATCGGCGGCCTCGGCGCGCTGATCCTGGCGGGCGATGCCGGCTTGCAGGTCCTGCGGCTGCTGGGCTACGCCTGGCCGCTCGCCCTGATCGCCGCCGGCGCGTGGATCCTGCTGCGCCGGCGTGCGTAGGCCGCGGCGCACCCGGTGAACGTGTCTGGCACCTGGAAGGCGCCGGGCACGTGGGCGGGCGCGAAAGGATGTCATCCCATGTCCGATCCCATCCTCATCGCCGATGACCTGCACAAGTCCTACGGTCGCATCCAGGCCGTGCGCGGCGTCTCGCTGACCATCGCGCGCGGAGAGCTGTTCGGCCTGCTGGGGCCCAACGGCGCCGGCAAGACCACCCTTATCTCGCTGTTGACCGGCCTGATCCCGCCGACGCAAGGCCGGATCGTGGTGGCCGGCCGCGATCTGGCGCACGCGGCCCAGGCGGTCAAGGCGCGGGTGGGGCTGGTTCCGCAAGACCTGGCGCTCTATCCCACCCTCTCGGCCCGCGACAACCTGGCGTTCTTCGGCCGCATCTACGGCCTGACCGGCCGGCGCCTGCGCGAGCGCGTGGAAGCCGTATTGCAGATCGTCGGCCTGGCCGACCGGGCCGACGACGCGATCCAGACCTATTCGGGCGGCATGAAGCGCCGGATCAACCTGGCGGCCGGGCTGCTGCACGAACCGGAGGTGCTCTTCCTGGACGAGCCGACGGTGGGCGTGGATCCGCAGAGCCGCAACGCCATCTTCGAGAGCGTCCTCGCGCTCAACCGGGCCGGCATGACCGTGATCTACACGACGCACTACATGGAGGAGGCCGAGCGCCTCTGTCAGCGCGTTGCCATCATGGACGGGGGCCGGATCATCGCCCTGGACACCCCTGCCGCGTTGATCCGCAGCCTGGGCGAGGGCCTGATCCGCGTCGGACTGCCCGCCGGGCACCTGGAGCAGGTCGCCGGCCAGATCGGCCGCGTCGCGGCCGTCAAGCAGGTCACCCGCCGCGATGGCCTGTTGCACATCGAGGCGCTGCGGCCGCAGGAGGCGCTGCTGGAGCTGCTCGACCTGACCAACCGGCTCGACGTGCGGATCACGTCGCTGGAGATCCTGGAAGCGAACCTGGAGACGGTGTTCCTGCACCTGACCGGGAAGCGCCTGCGCGACTGAACAAGATCGCATCGCTGGAGCACGATGATGTTGAATCAAATCTTTGCCCTGACCTGGAAAGAACTCAAGATCTTCTTCAAGGATCTCGGCGCGGTGGCGTTGATCTTCCTGCAACCGTTCATGTTCATCGTCGTGATGAGCACCGCCATGTCCGGCATGTTCCGCGCGCCCGAAGACCAGCCGATCCCCATCCTGGTCGTCAACGAGGACGCCGGCCAGGTGGCCGCGGCCGTGGTGCGCCAACTGGGGGAAACCGCCGGCTTCACGGTGGAGACGACCTGGGAAGGCCAACCGCTCGACCTGGCGCGGGCCGAGGCGCTGATCGTCGCGGGCAAGCGCAACCTGGTGCTCCACTTCCCTGCCGATTTCTCGGCCGCGCTGGAAAACGCGCTCGACGCGGCCGATGTGGCCACCACGACCGTCCGCCTGATCGCCGACCCGGCCACGCCCGGCCAGGTCATCGCGCCGATCCAGGGCACCGTGCAGGGACTGATCGAGCGCAACGCGTTGACCGCGCTGGCCCCCCGGGGCCTGGATTACCTGTTCCAGGCCATCGCGCCCGATACGCCCCGCGAACGCCAGCAGCAATTTCGCGATCGGGCCGGGCTGGCCCTCGCCGACGGCTTCCTGGGAGGCGCCCAGGGCCGGCTTCCGGTCGCGCTGGAACGGGCGGCGCCGTCGGCCATGCCCATCCGCCAGTTCCCCGATACCTACCAGCAGAACGTGCCCGGCTATACCATCTACGGCATCTTCTGGATCGTCAGCGCGCTGGCCGGGGCTGTGCTGGTCGAGCGTCGCGACGGCACCTTCCGTCGGCTGTTGGCCGCGCCGCTGCCCCGCGGGGTGATGCTCTTCGGCAAGCTGGCGCCGTACTACCTCATCAACCTGGCGCAACTGGCGGTGATGTTCGGCGCTTCCAGCCTGCTCTTCGGCATGAAGCTCGGCGACTCGCCGGCCGGGCTGATCGTCGTGTGCCTGGCGGCCGCGGCCGCCGCCACCGGGCTGGGTGTCTTGGTCGCCGGCCTGGCGCGCACCGAAGCGCAGATCGGCGGCCTGACGACGCTGCTCCTCCTGACCATGTCGGCCCTGGGCGGCTGCTTCGTGCCTCGCTTCACCATGCCCGAATGGCTGCGGACCGCCGGGCTGATCACCCCGCACGCGTGGGCGCTGGACGCGTTCCAGGATCTCTTCGTGCGCGGCTATGGCCTGGCCGAAGTCCTGCCGAAGGTGGGCGTGTTGGGCCTCTTCGCGCTGGCGTTCTTCGCCATCGGCGTGTGGCGCTTCCGATTCGAATGAGGTATAATGTCGGCCGGTGGCCCATGGACACGCATCGTCTTTCGGAACGCATCGAGCGCTACTTCGGCGGCGCCCAAGAGCTGATGCTGGTCGCCGCGGCCTTTCTGGCCTGGGCCAGCGTGACCGCGGCCGAGCTGGTGTCGCGCTTCGGCCGGCCGATCTTCTGGCCGACCGCCGGGCTGCTGCTCGCGTTCGGCGCGCTGACGCTCCTCTTGCCGCGGCTGAAGCGCGATTCGGCCGGCGCGGTGCTCTTCCTGGCCGGCCAGACGCTGCTGGTGTTGGTCGCCATGCTGCTGGATCCCGGCTGGGGCACCCTGCTGATCCTCTATTTCGTGCTCAGCGTCGAGGCGGTGCAGCTCCTGTCCGTGCGCGGGGGGCTTCTGTGGATCGGCGGGCTGGCGTTGCTCACCATGGCGCTGTTCGTGATCAGCGAGGGGTTCTCCGTCGGCGTGTTGTACGGCCTGGTGTACGGCGGCGGCTACTATTTCTTCGGCGCGTTCGGCCTGGCGCTGGCGCGCGCCGAGGCCGCGCAACGGCGCAGCGAAGCGCTGCTGGCCGAGCTGCGCACGGCCCACCGGCAGTTGCAGGAATATGCCGTGCAGGTGCAGGAGCTGGCGGTGGCCGAGGAGCGCAATCGGCTGGCGCGCGAGATGCACGATACCCTGGGCCACGCCCTGACCATGTCGGTGGTGCAACTGGAGGCCGCGCAGCGCTTCCTGCCGCACGATCCGCAGCGCACGGAGCGCATCATCGGCACGGTACGCGAGGAGCTGCGCGGCGCGCTGGCCGACCTGCGCGGGACGGTCGCCACCCTGCGGATGCCGTTGGAAGCCGAGCTGCCGCTGGAGCAGTCGCTGGCCTGGCTGGCGCAACGGTTCCAGGAGGCGTGTCAGATGCCCGTGCACCTGGCGCTGGCGGCCGAACCGGCCGGCCTGACCGTCGAACATCGGCTGACGTTCTATCGGGCCGCGCAGGAGGCGCTCACCAACATCCAGAAGCACGCGCACGCGCGGCAGGCGTGGCTCACGTTCACGGTCGGCGACGGCCACGCGACCCTGGTGGTGAGCGACGACGGGGTCGGCCTGGCCGGCGTGGGCGAACGGGTCGGCTTCGGGTTGCATGGCCTCCAGGAGCGGGTGGCGCGGCTCGGCGGCGAGCTGCATCTCGACGAGCGGCCGGGCGGCGGCGCGCAGCTCCATTGCCGGCTGCCGCTGCGGCCGGCCGCGGCCGGGATGTCGGCCGAGTCCGAGACGCAAAAAGCAACGCTCGAGCGGAGGTGACGCAGCGATGAGCGCCGCTCCGATTCGCATCCTGCTCGTGGACGACCAGCGCCTGATGCGCGAGGGGCTGCGCATGTTGCTGGAGCTGGAGCCCGACCTGCAGGTCGTCGGCGAGGCGACCGACGGCGCGGCCGCGCTGGCCGAGTATGCCCGGTTGACGCCCGACGTGGTGTTGATGGACATCCGCATGCCCGGCATGGACGGCGTCGAGGCGACGCGGCGGATCCGTCAGCGCTGGCCCGAGGCGCGCATCCTCATCTTGACCACGTTCGACGAGGACGCCTACGTCTTCGATGGGCTGCGCGCCGGCGCGCTGGGCTATCTGCTCAAGGACATCTCGGGCCACGACCTGGCGCAGGCGGTGCGCACCGTAGCGGCCGGCGGCGCGCTCATTCAGCCGTCGGTGGCCGCGCGCGTCGTGGCCGAATTCGCCCGGCTCGCCGCGCCGGCCCGGCCGGCCGCCGGGCATCTGCCCGAGCCGCTCTCCGAGCGCGAGCGGGAGATCCTGGCGCTGGTCGCGGCCGGCCTCACCAACCGGGAGATCGCCGACCGGCTGGCGCTGGCCGAGGGCACCGTCAAGAACTACGTGACCGTGATCCTGGGCAAGATCGGCGCGCGCGACCGGACGCAGGCGGCCCTGCGCGCTCGCGAGCTGGGACTGGTCTGAGCGGCCGCGGCGCCATGCACGCATCGGTACTCCTGCGCGCCGCGTTTCCCTTCTTCATCCCCTTGTGATACAATAAAGCGCGTTCCTGTTTATGACAGAACTTACGCAGTAAAGGCTTCCAGCCGGTCTGCGACCGGCGTCATCGGTTTGAAAGCGCCGTCTTGGACGGCCAGACGGGAGTCGCAGACCCCCTGTGAGCAAGAAGTGCGTAACTCCTGTCTATGACGCGTGTACAGGTCGCCAAGATAGCATGATTTTTTGTTGGAGGCGCTTATGCCCGAGAAAATCCTGGTCTTCACCGCCTGGCCCTACTGCAACGGCGAGTTGCACATCGGCCACATCGCCGGCGCGTACCTGCCGCCCGACATCTTCGCCCGCTACCACCGCCTGCGTGGGAACGACGTGTTGATGCTGTCGGGATCCGACACGCACGGCACGCCGATCACCGTGCGCGCGGAGGAGGAAGGCGTCACCCCGCGCGAGATCGTGGACCGCTACCATCCGCGCATCGTGCACATGTATCAGCGACTGGGGATCAGCTACGATCTGTTCACGGAGACCGATACCGAAAACCATTGGGCGGTGACCCAGGACATGTTCAAGACGCACCTGGCGAACGGCTACATCTACCTGGACACCATGCAGCAGCTCTATTGCGTGGACTGCGCCAAGTGGCTGGCCGATCGCTATGTGGAGGGCGTCTGTCCGTATTGCGGCTACGACGGCGCGCGGGGGGATCAGTGCGACAACTGCGGCCGGACCTATGACGCGATCGCGCTGATCCGGCCGCGCTGCAAGTATTGCGGCGGGTCGCACATCGAGATCCGCACGACGCAACACTTCTTCCTGGACCTGGGCAAGCTGAACGACCCGCTCCTGGCCTGGATCAACGACGGCAAGAAGGAGCACTGGCGGCCCAACGTGATCAACCAGGCGCGCGCCCGGCTGGAAAGCCGCGAGCTGCGCGGCCGGCCGATCACGCGCGACATCCAGTGGGGCGTGACGATTCCCGTGCCGGGCTTCGAGGACAAGCGCATCTACGTCTGGTACGACGCGGTGATCGGCTACCTGTCGGCGACGAAGGAGTGGGCCGCGTTGACCGGCGCGGCCGATGCCTGGCGGTCGTGGTGGACCGATCCAGCGTGCCGCGCCTACTATTTCATCGGCAAGGACAACATCGAGTTCCATGCGATCATCTGGCCGGCCATGCTGCTCGGCTACGGCCAGGGGTTGAACCTGCCCTACGACGTGCCCTCGAACGAGTATCTGAACGTCGAGGGCCGCAAGCTGAGCAAGAGCCGACGCTGGATGATCCTGATGAACGACGTGTTGGACCGCTACGATCCCGACCCGTGGCGCTATGCGCTGGCGGCCAACTTCCCGGAGACCCAGGACGTCAACTTCACCTGGGAGGACTTCCTGCGCCGCAACAATGAAGAGCTGGTGGCCACCTGGGGCAACCTGGCGAACCGGGTGTTGGGCTTTGCGTTCAAGCGCTTTGCTGCCGCGGTGCCGCAGCCGGGGCCGTTCGACGATGCGGATCAGGCGCTGCTCGCCCAGATCGCGCCCACCTTCGAGCGGGTCACGGCCCTGCTGGAGGCGGTGAAGCTGAAGCAGGCGCTGGAGACCGCCATGGGATTGGCGCACGAGGCCAACCGCTACCTGAACCTGAAGGAGCCGTGGAAACAGATCAAGGCCGATCCGGTCGCCGCGGCCACCTCGGTGTTCGTGGCGCTGCGCGTGATCGACACCTTGAAGACGATGCTGGCGCCCTTCCTGCCGTTCACCTGTCAGCGCCTGCACCACTATCTGGGCTACGACGGCGAGCTGTTCGGCCGGCAGTACACCGAGGTGATCCAGGAGCAGTCGCGCCGGCATCTGGCGCTGCGCTACGATCCGACCGGCGCCACCGGCCGCTGGGCGATCAGCGAGCTGGCGCCCGGCCAGAAGCTGCGCGAGCCGGCGCCCCTCTTCCGCAAGCTGGACGAGAGCATCGTGGATGAAGAAATCGAACGAATGACGCGCGGCGCGTAAGCGTCAGGCGCGCCGGGGGCCGATCGCCGATCTTGCCGATCGGCCCCCGGCGATTTTCGCCGGCATGATCCGCAAGATCGCCGAACGAGCTGTCTCCTTCCGTCAGTCCCCTGCGGCTCATACCCTGGAAGCGCCGCTCTGTTCTGTTCCTCTCCGAAAATTGACATCCTACCGAAAAGGATCATAATGTGATCTTGATTACAAAGTCCGGCCTGCGTGTTCTTTGCTGTGGAGCGGACGAGGTCGGGCTATTGCCCGATTGAAGCGCCCAGCCTTCTACGCCGGTCGGGCGCGTCTCATCACCTTTTCGGGAGGGATCATGTTGAAACGCCTCTATCATTGGCTCGAAAGAGCAGATGGCGCGCTCTGTGGTTTGCTGTGATCGCGCTCTTCGTCGCCTGGCTCTTCTTCATGGGCTCCGTCTCGTTGATGGAGTACGCAGAGTCCACGGAGTTCTGTTCGCTGTGTCACGTGATGACACCCGAACATACCGCCTATCAGAACTCGCCGCACGCCAGGACGAACTGCGGCGTCTGCCACATCGGGCCGGGCGCCTATCCGGCGTTCGAGGCGAAGGTGCGCAGCGCCCACTATCTGTGGGTATATCCGCTCAACCGATATGAGCGGCCGATCAAGTCGCCGATCACCAGCCTGCGTCCCGTCGAGGTCGTCTGCGAACAGTGTCACTGGCCGCAGAAGTTCTACGAGGACCGCCTGGTGACCATCCCTGACTACGCCCAGGACGAGAAGAACAGCCTCACCCAGACCACACTGGTGATCAACACCGGCGGCGGGCCGACGGAAGCCGGATTGGGCCGCGGCATCCACTGGCACATCGAGAACCCCGTCTATTACATCGCCACCGATGAGAAGCGCCAGAACATCCCGTGGGTGCAGGCGACCTTTGGCGGCGTGACGACCGAATACATCTCGACCGACTCGACCCTGACGGCCGAGGCGATCGCGCGGGCCGAGAAGCGCAAGATGGATTGCCTGGATGGCCACAACCGCGCCAGCCACAACTTTCGCCGGCCCGATGACGCGCTCGACCAGGCCCTGGCGCTCGGCCAGATCCCGGCCGACCTGCCCTACATCAAGCGGGAAGGCGTCAAAGTGCTGGAGAGGAAATACGCGACCGAGGCCGAAGCCGCGGCGGCCATCGCAGGGGTGGAGGATTTCTACAAGACCAACTACGCCAGCCTGTACGAGAGCCGGCAGGCCGACGTCCAGAAAGCCGTGGCGGGCCTTCAGAGCATCTTCAACCAGACGCAGTTCCCCTTCATGGGGGTGGACTGGCAAACGCACACCAACAACATCGGCCACAAGGACTTCCCCGGCTGCTTCCGCTGCCACGACGGCAAGCACCTGAGCAAGGACAACCAGGCCATCCGGTTGGAGTGCAACATCTGCCACAGCATCCCGCAAGTCGCGTTGCCGGGCAAGCCGCTGCCGGCCGTCGAGATCTCCAGGGCCAGCGAGCCGGACTCGCACAAGAGCACCACCTGGCTCGCCCAACATCGCTATCAGTTTGACGCCACGTGCGCTCAATGCCACACGGTGGACAACCCCGGCGGCAAAGACAACAGCAGCTTCTGCGCCAACAGCGCGTGCCACGACACGAAGTGGGTCTTCGCCGGCCTGGATGCGCCCAAGGTGCGCGAGCTTAGCGCGCCGCCCAAGGTGCCCGGCAAAGGCGCGCCGAACGCTATTCCGCACCCCATCGGCCAGCGCACCGATTGCCTGCTCTGTCACGCCGTGGGGAAGGTGAGGCCCTATCCGGAGAACCACGCCAGCTTCAAGGCCGACATGTGCACGCAGTGTCACAAGCCGACGCTGCAAGAAACGGCCGTGCCGACGCCGACCCCGGCGCCGACGGCCACGCCGGTCGCGACCGCCACTCCCACCGCGTCGGCCGCCGCACCCGCGGCCGGCGTCAAACCGGCCGGCGAGCCGAAGGCGATCCCGCACGAGCTGGCCGGTCGCGACGATTGCCTGCTCTGTCACAACCCCGAAACAGGCGTAAAGGCCGCGCCCAGGGATCACGCCGGCCGGACCGTGGAACAATGCCAGTTATGTCATAAGCCGAAGAGCTAAAAAAGCGGAACGGAACGCGCCAGATGCCCATAGGCATCAAGCTAACAGGAAGATGGCGTCTTGCGCCACCTTTCGCTCGCAGGGGGTCTGCGACCCCCGTCTGGCCGCCTGCGACGACATGTTCAGGCCGACGACGCCGGTCGCAGACCGGCTGGAAGCTGTTTCAAAGCTTAGCTTGATGCCTATGGCCAGATGCCCCCTCAGGCGTCTGGCGCGTTCATTTGAGGGTCATGGCCGGCCGATGGCCGCGATCGCTTCGTGGGCGGTCCTTCCGATGCAGGCTTCCGGGAAGCGCGCACACAGATCGGGGCGCGTGTTCAGGAGATGGCCGCCGAACACCAGCCGCGGCCGGGGCTCGTCCACGCGGGTGATGGCTTCGTATGCCTCGATCAGGCCATTGGCGCTTTCGGGGGTCGTGGCCGAAAGGCACACCAGCCGGGGCCGCAGCCGTTCGACCTCCGCGATCAGATGGTCAACCGGCACGTTCTGGCCGAGGTAGATCACGCGCCAGCCGTAGCGACGCAAGCCCAGCGAGACCAGCAGGATCCCCACATCGTGCCATTCGCCGGCCGCCGAGCCGGTCAACGCCAGCGGCCCGGCGGAAACTGGTTCGTAGGCCTGAAACAGCGCCGCCAGCCGATGGCGCAGGAACGCAGTGGCGAAGTGCTCCTGCACGATCGTGGCCTCGCCCCGATGCCAGCGTTCGCCTATTTCGACCAGCACCGGTGTGATGATCTCCTCGGCCACGTTCTCGATGGGGTGGATCGCGAAGGCTTCCGCCAGAATCGCCGCGGCGCGCGCCTCCTGGAAGGCGAGCAGGGCCGCCAACAACTCCTGGGCCAACACGCCGGTCGGCCGTGGGCCGGCCCGTTCTGCGGCCGCCGCAGCTTGCCCGACCGGCCCGGTCCTCGCTTCACGCGCCGCGCGATGCCGTTCCAACAGCGCCACCGCGCTGCTGATCGAAACCCCGCTGTCGGTCTGCTGCTTCAACCACTTCAGGATGGCGATATCGCGCTCCGAGTAAAGCCGATAGCCGCCTTCGCTGCGGCCCGGCGATAGCACATTGTATCGGCGTTCCCAGGCGCGCAAGGTGGCCGGCGTGATGCCCGTCTGCTGCACCACCGTTTTGATGGTATAGATGGGCGCATCGTCGTAGTCGCCGAAGTGTTCTGGGCCGGGCATATGGACTCCTGCTATCAGGCGGCGAGCCGGTCGGCAATCTGCGCGGCGGCTTCCACTAGCTCGGGCGCCTGGTCGAACACCGCGCGGCCCGATTGATCGGCGGTCATGGCCGCGAGCGAAAAGGGCAAACAACCCAGGAGGGGCAGATCGGCCGCATGTTCGCGCACGAACGCCTCGTCCTGGGGCCCGCGCGTCTTGTTCGCCACCAGATAGAAGCGCTTGATGCCGATCTCC
The DNA here is from genome assembly GCA_034434235.1 of Anaerolineae bacterium. Taxonomy (GTDB): domain Bacteria; phylum Chloroflexota; class Anaerolineae; order CG2-30-64-16; family CG2-30-64-16; genus CAKZKT01. The sequence continues at coordinate 33,059 of DAOTZV010000096.1, read as the reverse complement.
GAGGCCAGGTGGCGGATCTGTTCGGCTGTGCCCAGGCTGCGCAGGCCCGGCTCCACCACGATGATGAAGGCGTCCACCGCGCCGGCCGTGCCGCGGCCGAGATGCTCCACGCCGGCCTCCATGTCGAGGATCAACGTCTGGTTGCGCCGCAACAACAAATGGGTGACGAGCGCTTTCAGGAGCGCGTTCTCCGGGCACAGACATCCCGCGCCGCCCGCACGCACGGTGCCCAGGCGCAACAGCCGCACCCCGCGATGGGTGATGCTGAAGTTCTCGGGAATATCGTCCACCTTGGGATTCAAACGGAAGACGCCCCCGATCGTGCCCTTCTGCGCGCCGGTGCGCTCGTAGATCAGATCTTCCATCTCGGCGATCGGCTTGAGCGCGGCGTCCAGGTTGGCCGGCAGGCCGAAGGCCAGGCCCAGGTTCCCCGCCGGGTCCGCGTCGATGGCAATGACATCTTGTCCACGTTGGGCGTAAACGTAGGCAAGCAGTGCGGTCAATGTGGTCTTGCCGACCCCGCCCTTTCCGGTAATGGCGATCTTTGGCATGGCTATCCCCTCGTATGATGACGCAACAGACTTTAGATTATTTTATCACACAGGTTCTACATTAGCACAAAAACGGCGACGCGAAAGAGGGGGCGGTTACATTCGGGAGCACATAAGTTGACGGTTTGTCCAGACGCCGTTATGATCTGGCTTGATCGTTTGTCGAGCCGTCCAGGAGCCACATCTCATCATGAAGCGGCACTCCGCTCATCCTCCTGTTCCCTGGGCCGCGCTGAGCCAGCCGGACGTGCTGGCGCGACTGCATGTCGCCCTTGCTCAGGGCCTTACGCTTGCCGAATGCGCGGCGCGCCGCGCGCGGTACGGGCCGAATCGCATTCGTCCGGCCGCGACATCGAGCGCGGGAATGTCCCTCTGGCGGCAGCTCGGGCAGGGACCCGGCCTCGCGCTGCTCGCGGCCGCGCTGCTCGCGGCCGTAGTCGGCGATGTGAAGGCGGCCGCGGGGCTGGTGATCTGTCTCGTCCTGGCCGGCCTGATGGGCATCATGCGCCAGCCTCGCGCCTGGGCCGCGCCGGCCGCCCTGCGCAAGCTGATGGCCGGCCGCGTTCGCGTGCGCCGGGAAGAACAAGAGCAGATCATCTCCGCCATCGAGCTGGTGCCGGGCGATATCGTCTTCCTGGCCGCCGGCGAGCTGGTGCCGGCCGACGGCCGCCTCCTCGAAGCAACCGGCCTGCGCATCCACGAGGCGCTCTTGACCGGCGAGCCGGAGCCGGCCGACAAGTTCGCGGCCGCCATTCCCGGCGACCGTCTGGCCCTGGAAGATCAGCACAATATGGCATTCATGGGCACAACGGTCGTCGCCGGCCAGGCCGTGATGGTCGTCACCGACACCGGCATGAACACCCAACTGGGCCGCGCGGCCGCAGCCATCCAAAACATCGAGCCGCCGGTTGCGCCTTTCTGGCGAGATCTGGAGCGGGCCGGCCGCGGCCTGATGTTGGCAAGCGTAGCGCTCGCGGCGGCGGTCGTCGGCCTCGCCGCGCTGCAAGGCACGGCGCCGGAGGCTTCCCTCCACCATATCGTCAGCCTCGTCGTGGCCCTTTTCCCCGAGGCGTTGCCGGCGATCGTGCTGATGGCCGCGGCGCTCGGCGCACGGCGTCTGCGGCAGCAGGGCGCATTGGCCCGCCGGCTCCAGGCCGTGACGACCCTCGGCGCGACGACGGCCGTTGGCGCCGACCTGGCCGGCGCCCTGGCCGAAGACCGACTGATCATCGTCGCACAGGATCCGACCGGTCGCCGGATCGAGCTGGCCCTCGCTACCGACCATCGGACCCCGGCCATCTTGCCCGCCGAAACGGCGACCGAAACCGACGACGAGCCGCCCTCCTTGCTCTTCCTGTTGGCGGCCGCGGCGCTGTGCAACGACGCGACGCTACGCCCCGACCCCGGCCAACCAGGCCGTTGCCGCGCGTTCGGCGATCCGGTGGAAGCCGGCCTGCTGGCGGCCGCGGCGCGCCTCGGCCTGTGGAAGTCGGCCCTCGATGCCGCATTCCCCTGCGTGGAGAAGCTCCCGTTCGATCCCGGCCGCGCGCGCGTGACCACCGCACATCGGGTGGCGCGCCGCGGGGGCCGGCCGAGAGACGGGGCGACACTCCTGGACGCCCTTTTGGCCGGCCACCTGTCGGCCGAGCCCGTGTTCTGGATCGCGCTCAGCCGCGGCGCGGTCAGCTCTGTGTTGGCGGCTTGCGACCGGATTCGGATCGCCGATCGCGTAGAGCCGCTCGATGCGGCCTGGCGAGAGCGCATCCTCGCCGCGGCCGACGAGATGGCCGGCCGTGGAATGTACGCCATGGGAATCGCCTTCCGGATCATCGAGCCGGACATCTGGCAAGACGACACCGACGTGTTGCCCATCCGGGGGCCAGAGCTGGAGCGCAGTTTGACCTTTGCCGGCTTGATCGGCGTGTCCGCGCCGCCGAGGGCCGGTGTGCCGGAAGCGATCGCGGCCTGTCGCGCCGCCGGCATCCGGCCGATCCTGTTCACCGCGCACCGCCCCCAGGCCGCGCGGCAGATGGGCCGGGCGCTCGGCTTCGCTGCCGACGGTCCCATCCTGAGCGGCCCGGAGATCGAACGGATGGGGCCGGAGAAACTGCAAACGGCCGTGGGCGATGTGGCCATCTGCGCGCAGGTAGATGTCGGCCACAAGCTCGCCGTGGTGCAGGCGTTGCAGGGCCGGGGCGATGTCGTGGCCGGGGTCGGCAACAAGCTGGACGATCTCGTTGCCCTCGGCCGGGCGGACATCATGGTCGCGCCCGGCCCGGGCGCGGCGGAGGTCGTCAAGCAGGCGGCCGATCTGGTCCTGCTCGACGGCGCCTTCGCGACGCTGGTCGCCGCGATCGCAGAGGGCCGCGCCGCCGAGCGGTCTCTCCGCCGGTTCGTGCGCTTTGCACTGGGGAGCAATATCGCCAGGGTGCTGCTCCTGCTCGCCATGCCCCTGTTGGGATTGCCGCTGCCGTTCAGTCCTCTGCAGGTGTTATATCTGAACCTGGTGGTGGACGGCCTGCTGGGCGTCGGCATGGCGCTGGCGCCGGCCGGACCGCGCGATGGCGCGGCGTCGTGGCCTGCCGCAACGCCCGCCTGGCTTCGTCGCCTGGATCTTTCCCTGTTCGGCCCCGCCGGCCTGCTCTTCGGCATCGGCCTGGCGATCGGCCTGCTCGCCGGCCTTCAAACGATCCACGAGCTGCGCTGGCGCACCCTGATCCTGACGGGAATGGTCTTCGCGCAGGCGTTTCGGGTGTTGGCCATGCGCCCCCGGCCGGATGCACAGCTCGCCCCGGCCTCGCCTGCGCGCGCGGCGCTTCCGGCGGCCGCGGCGGCGGTTGTCGTGGTGCATCTGCTCTTGCTCGTCGTGCCGGCGTTGCACCGATGGTTCGACGTGGTGCCGCTCGCTCCGGCCGAGCTGGCCGCGCTGGCGGCCGTCGGATCGTTGCCGCTGTGGGCCGGCGAGATCGGACGTTGGCTGGGCCGACGCATGAAAGCTTGAGAGGAGGAATCCATGTTGGATGTGATCGCCTGCGGCGAATTGTTGATTGACTTCGTCTCAACTCAGTCGGGGGTCACGCTGGCGCAGGCGCCGGCGTTCGTGAAGGCGGCCGGCGGTGCGCCTGCCAACGTCGCGGTGGGCGTGGCGCGGCTGGGCTATCGGGCCGGCTTCATGGGCCAGGTGGGCGATGACGACTTCGGCCATTTCCTGGCCGACACCCTGGCCGACGCCGGGGTGGATACGGCCGGCCTGCGCTTTTCGACCGCGGCGCGCACCGCACTGGCGTTCGTCTCGTTGCGCGACGACGGCGAGCGCAGCTTCATGTTCTATCGCCATCCCAGCGCCGACATGCTCTGGCGGCCCGAAGATGTGGACGCGGCCTATGCGGCTTCGACGCGCATCTTCCACTACGGCTCGATCTCGTTGATCGGCGAGCCGAGCCGCAGCGCCACGTTGACCGCGCTCGGCCATGCGCGCGCCGCCGGCGCGCTGATCTCGTATGACCCGAACCTGCGCATCCACCTGTGGCCCTCGGCCGAGGCCGCGCGCGCCGGCATGCTCGACGGCCTGCAATACGCGGACCTGGTGAAGGTGAGCGAGGAAGAGCTGGCTTTTCTGACCGGAGAGGCCGATCTGGCGCGCGGGGCGGCGCGGCTCTGGCACGACCGGCTGCGGCTGTTGGTGGTGACGCAGGGCGCAGCCGGTTGTGCTTATTTCACCGCCGGCGAACAGGGACATGTGGCCGGCTTCGCCGTGTCGGCCGTGGACACGACCGGCGCCGGCGACGGCTTCGTGGCCGGATTGTTGGCCGGGCTGTTGGACCACGGCCTGGCGTGGGACCGCGCGGCCATCGAGGCCGCGCTGCGCCTGGGCAACGCGGTGGGCGCGCTGACCACCACCCGGCGCGGGGCCATCCCCGCGCTGCCGACCCGCGCCGCGGTCGAGCAGTTCCTGGCGGCGGCCCGATAGGCCGGCTCAGCCGGACCGCAGCGATTCCGGCGTATCTTGCAGGGTGGCCGTCAGGGTCAACGTCGCGCCGTCGCGGATGACCGTCAGGGTGATCGTCTGGCCGACCGTGCAGTGCTCTTCCAGGTAGGCGCTGAGGTCCTCCCAGGTGGCCATCGGCTGGCCGTCCACTTCGGTGATGATGTCGCCGCCGACCAGATAGCGCCGATTGCCGACAACTACCTCGCGCTGGGCCGTGCGCAGTCCGGCCTGATCGGCCGGGCTGTTGCGATAGAGCCGCGCCACCAGCAGGCCGCGCTCCACGGGCAGCCGCAACGCCTTCGCCAGGGTCGGCGTGATCTCGTAGCCCAGCTCTTCGACCCCGAGCCACGGATGCGGATAGCGGCCCTCGCGGATCAAGACGGGCACCACACGGCGCACCTTATCCACCGGGATCGCCAATCCCACCCCGGCCGACGTGCCGGTCGGCGAGTAGATGGCGGTGTTGACGCCGATCAACCGGCCCCGCAGATCGAGCAGCGGGCCGCCGGAGTTGCCCCGATTGATCGCCGCGTCGGTCTGGATGACCCCGCGCAATACCGTGGTGTCGGTCTGGATCGTGCGGTTGAGCGCGCTGATGACGCCGACCGTCATGGTGCGATCGAAGCGGCCGAACGGGTTGCCCAACACGATGGCCGTCTGGCCCACCTTCAACGATGCCGATTCGCCGGGGACGACCGGCGTCACGCCGGAGGGCACCGAATCTACCCGGAGGACGGCCAGGTCGTTCACCGGATCGCTCCCCACGACGGTAGCCGCTACCGTGAAATCGTCGCTGAAGCTGACCTCTACCTTCTGCGCGCCGGCGATCACGTGATGGTTCGTGACGATGTGGCCCTCGGCATCCCACAGGAAGCCGGATCCGCTGCCCTCTTCGGGAATGACGCCGTAGAAGAAGCTGGGGCGCAGCACCTGCGTCGTGATGTTGACGACGGCCGGCGCCACGCGCTCGTAGACCGCGATGCGTTGCTCTTCGACGGGATCGCTGATGACGGGCAGGGGGCCGGGCGTAGGCGTGGCCACCACGACGACCACCACGGGGGTCGGCGGCTCGACGGCAGCGGCGGGGAGATCGCGCAGGTCGGCCACCGTGCATCCCGCCAACAAGATGGCCAGAGCCATCAGGAGCAGCAAGAATAACTCGCGTCGCATGGCTTTGCCTCCGGCGATTAAGAAAGAGTACCAGGCGTCATGATCGTCGCCTGGTACTCTCGAAAACTCACTGGATCCGCTTGGGCCGTTCGCCGAGCTTGATCGTGAACGTCTTTTGCCCTTCGCCGGCGCGCAGCACGGTCAACTTGACCTGATCGCCGGGCGACCGGGTCGTTTCAAGGTAGATCAAGATGTCATCGAAGGTGGTCACCTTTTGATCGTCAATGCCGATGATCAGGTCGCCGCCCGCCTTGAGGTAGATCGGGCCGCTGGTCCCGATGCCCAGGATCACCTTGGTCTCCTTGGTGCCGGCGCGCAGGCCCGACTTCTCCGACGGCCCGCCGGGGATCAGCTCCATGACATAGGCCCCGCGATCGGTCTTGGCAAAGCCGAGCGCTTCGGCCCACGCCGGGCTATAGGTGCGGCCGCTGATGCCCAGATAGGCGTGCTTGTACTGTCCCTTCTCGATGAGCGCCGGCACCACGCGCTCGACGATGTTGATCGGGATGGCAAAGCCGATGCCGGTGTTGACCGGCTGATCGGTGGCCGAACGGATCTGCGCGTTGACCCCGATCACCTGGCCCCGGTCGTTGAGCAACGGGCCGCCCGAATTGCCCGGATTGATCGCCGCGTCGGCCTGGATCGCCATCGGGATGCTGAAGCCGGTCACGGCCGGGATGCTGCGGCCCACCGCGCTGACGATCCCCTCGGTCATCGAGCCGGCCAATCCGAAGGGATTGCCGATCGCGATGGCGCGCTGCCCGACCTTCACCTCGTTGATGTTGCCTCGCTCGACGGGCGTCAGCTTGACCAGGGTCGGATCTACCTTGATTACTGCCAGGTCGCTGTCGGGGTCGGTGCCGATGATCTCGGCCGGCAACACCACGCCGTCCCAGAACGTCACCTGCACCTCATCGGCGTCGCGCACCACATGGTCGTTGGTGACGATGTGGCCCTCTGTGTCCCAGACGAATCCCGAGCCCTGGCTGGTGGGAATGGCCTGGTCGGTCGAAAGCACGCGCGACGCGTAGGTCAGGTTCTCGATGTATACCACCGACGGATTGACCCGCTCATAGACCGCCCGCAGGAGCTCGCTCTCGATGTCGCTTCCGGCGCTGGCTGCCGGCGCGGCAGTCGGCGCGGCCGGCCGGCCGGCGGGGGTCGGCGTGACCATCACGACCTTCTCGATCACCTGCACGCGCGGCGTGGGCGTCGGCTGGTTGAACAGATTGGCGACCGGACGGGTCACCGCACAACCGGCAAACGCGATGCTCAGGGCGATGATGACGATCAGTATGGGTAGATAACGAGACCGGCGCATTTTCTATGTCCTTTCATGAATATCAAAGACTTTCGAGACTTGACGTGCTCGACGTGCCAGGCACCCTTTCAGGTGCCTGGCACGTCGGCTCTTGTGTTCAGGTTCGTCCCGGCATCACCGGCGGCGATCCGAAAGCAACGATACGTAGTAGAGCATGGTGGCCACGGCCTGCACCGCGGCGGCCACATAGGTCAACGCGGCGGCATCGAGCACGGCCTTGGCGCCCTGCAGCTCGCGGCCGTCCGTCAGCCGGTAGGTTTGGAGCAGGCGCAGGCCGCGCTTGCTCGCGTCGAACTCCACCGGCAGGGTCATCAGCGCGAAGACGGCCGTCATGCCGAAGGCCAACACGCCCAGCCACGCCAGGCCCGCGATGCGGAAGAAGAGGCCGGCCAGGAACAGGATCGGCCCCACCCACGCGCTGAGCTGCACCGCCGGCACGAGCGCGCTGCGCAGCTTGAGCGGCCCGTAGTTCTCGTGATCCTGCAGCGCGTGGCCGATTTCATGCGCCACGATCGCCAGCGCGGCCACGCTCGGCTGCCGCGCCACCCCGGCCGAAAGCCCCAGTTTCTTGGTGCGCGGATCGTAGTGATCGGTCAGCTCGCCGGGGATCCCCTCGATGGTCACATCATAGAGCCCTTCGGGGCCCAGGATGATGCGCGCGGCGTCCAGGCCGGTCAATCCGCGCATGTTGGCGACGCGCGTATAGCGCGCGTACGCGCTGCGCACCTTCATCTGCGCCCAGAATCCCAGGAGCAGCGGCGGGATGACCAGCAGAAAATAGAGCGGGTCAAATCCGTAATACATCGCATCCTCTCCAATGCCCGCGGTAGAACGCGGGCGCCTTTCACATCGGCCGGTCAGTCAGGTTGCCAATAGTTATATTATACCACGACTTATCCCGGCCGATGTGTTCTGCAGCCGACAATTTTACACTTGCCGGAACTCGCCCTCGACGACCTCTTCGCCATCGGTCGAGCCGCTGCCGGCAGCGCCCCGGCCGTTGCCGTTCCCGCCATATGCGCCGCGGCCGGCCGCCTGGCCGTAGACACCCTCGGACATGCGATAGGCCGCCTGTTGCAGGCGGTTGATCGCGTCCCGGATCGCGGTGATGTCCTCGCCCTTGGCCACCTGGCGCACCTCGGCGATCAGTTGCTCCAGGGCCCGGCGGTCTTCGGCCTTGATCTTCTCGGCCGGCAGCTCGCGCAGGCTCTTCTCCACCGAGTAGGCCACGCTATCGGCCTGGTTGCGCGCCTCGATCAGCTCCTTGCGCCGCTGATCCGCGGCCCGGTTGATCTCGGCCTGGCGCACCAGCCGTTCGACCTCCTCCTTGGACAGGTTCGTCGAGGCCGTGATCTTGATCGCCTGCGCCTTGCCCGTCGCCAGGTCCTTGGCGCTGACGTTCAGGATGCCGTTGGCGTCTATGTCGAACGTCACTTCGATCTGCGGCACCCCGCGCGGGGCCGGCGGCAGACCCTCCAGGTTGAAGTGACCGAGCGAGATGTTGTCGGCCGCCATCGGCCGCTCGCCCTGCAATACATGGATGGTCACCGCGGTCTGGTTGTCTTCGGCCGTGCTGAAGATCTGGCTCTTCTTGATCGGAATGGTCGTGTTGCGCTCGATGATCGGCGTCATCACGCCGCCCAGCGTCTCGACGCCCAGCGTCAGCGGCGTCACGTCGAGCAGCAGCACGTCCTTCACCGAGCCGGAGAGCACGCCGGCCTGCAGCGCCGCGCCGACGGCCACCACTTCGTCGGGGTTGACCCCGCGGCACGGCTCCTTGCCGCCGGTCAGCTTGCGCACCAGGTCAAGGACCATCGGCATGCGGGTCGAGCCGCCCACCAGCACCACCTCGTCTATGTCCGCCGGGGTGAGCTTTGCATCGGCCAGCGCCCGCTCGAACGGCCCGCGGCACCGATTCAGCAAGTCTTCGGTCAGTTGCTCGAATTTGGCCCGCGTCAGCTTCATCTGCAGGTGCTTGGGGCCGCTGGCGTCGGCCGTGATGAACGGCAGGTTGATCTCGGTCTCCATCACGCTGGAGAGCTCGATCTTGGCCTTCTCGGCCGCCTCCTTGAGCCGTTGCAGCGCCTGCCGATCGGTGCGCAGGTCAATGCCGTGCTCCTTCTTGAACTCGCTCGCCACATAGTCCACGATCCGCTGATCCCAGTCGTCGCCGCCCAGGTGCGTGTCGCCGTTGGTCGCCTTGACCTCGACCACGCCGTCGCCGACCTCCAGGATGGAGACGTCGAACGTGCCGCCGCCTAGATCGAACACCAGGATCGTCTCGTTCGACTTCTTGTCGAGGCCGTAGGCCAACGCGGCCGCGGTCGGCTCGTTGATGATGCGCAGCACCTCCAGCCCGGCGATCTTGCCCGCGTCCTTCGTCGCCTGGCGCTGGCTATCGTTGAAGTAGGCCGGCACGGTGATCACGGCCTGGGTCACCGGCTCGCCCAGGTAAGCCTCGGCGTCGGCCTTGAGCTTGGCCAGGATCATCGCCGAGATCTCCTGCGGCGTATATTCGCGGCCCGTGGCCGGGATGCGCACGCGGGCATCGCCCGCGGGGCCTTCGACGACCTTATACGGGACCATGGCCCGTTCGGTGGCGGTCTCCGCATAGTGCCGCCCCATGAAACGCTTGATCGAGAAAACGGTATTCTCCGGGTTCACGACGGCCTGGCGCTTGGCGGTCTGGCCCACCAGGCGTTCGCCGTTCTTGGTAAACGCGACTACGGAGGGGCACAGGCGGCCCCCCTCTGCCGTCGGGATCACGATCGGATCGCCCCCTTCGACCACCGCCACCACACTGTTCGTCGTACCCAGATCAATGCCTACAACCTTGCCCATAATACCCTCCTCATTTCAACACATATCTGTAACGCAAGCCTCCGGCGTGCGGCCCTGGCTTGCGGCCATAACATTACGGGTCTATAACTCGGCCACGAGATGAGCAACTATCTTGTAATGCGATTTGTAACATATTTCCATTAGAATCTTGTAAGGTTTGCGTTAACGATTCATTAGACCTGTCTTTGCCAAATTGATGTATAATATGCCCATGTGACCGCGATTTCCGGCCACATGCGGCAATTCCAGTTCAACCCTATCAAGGAGGATCATATGCGCGTACAAGAGGTGCGGGGAATGGAAGCAACGCTGGCAGAGAAGCTGGTCGCCAGGGGCATCAAGACTGCGGATGACCTGTTGAAGGCCGGCAAGACGTCGGCCGCGCGGCGAGAGCTGTCGGCCCAGCTAGGCGTGGACGAAAAGGCTCTGCTCGAGCTGCTGAATCGGGCCGACCTGGCCCGCGTCAAGGGGATCGGCGAAGTCTACAGCAACCTGCTGGAAAACGCGGGGGTGGACACGGTGGCCGAGCTGGCCCGTCGCGTGCCGGAAAACCTGCACGCCAAACTGGTCGAGCAGGCGCAGAAAGGGGATGCCCGCCGGGCCCCCACGCTGAAGCAGGTCCAGGACTGGGTGAAGCAGGCCAAGGAACTGGGCCGCGGCATCGAGTATTGACGGAAGTTACGCGCTTCTTGCTCGCAGGGGGTCTGTGACCCCCGTATGGCTGCCCAAGACAGCGCTTGCATGCCGACGACGCCGGTCATAGACCGGCTGGGAGCCTCTGTTGCGTAACTCCTGGTATTGAAAGATCTTGACGCGCCGGGCGCTTTTGAAGCGCCCGGCGTGTCCGGCGGTTGCGCTCTTCACCGCGACAAAGCCCGGCCTCACGGCGAGGCCGGGCTTTGTCGTTGCCATGGCCCGGCGATCACGCGCCCGGTACGTGCCGTTGCAGGTCGGCGATGATGGTCTGCAGGTCTGCCCGCAGTGCGCTGCCCGGCGGCAGGTCCTGGACCAGGCTCGCGGCCCGGCTCAGGCGGTCGCGCGCATCCGCATAATCTATCGCGGCCTGATTGACCTGCTGGCGAACGGGCAACAGCAGGCGCAGCGCCTCGTCGTAGATCTCGCTCGCAGACAACGGCGCCGCGGCCTTGGCTCCGCGCGCCGCCCGCATGCCGGCCATGACGGCTGCATCGGCCTCCATGTCGGCCGGGTGGGCAATCCATTTGGCGGCCTCCGCCGCCATCTCCTGGAATGCGGCTTCGGGATCGGTCTGGGCGCTGGTGAAGGTATGGCTGGCGTCCACGCTGTTCGTGCTCAGGTCTACGCGGCGAACGGCCAGCCGATATCCGACCAGCGGATCGCCCCACAAGGCCCCCTCGATCCTGAAGGCCCGCGGAGGCGGCACGATCCAGGTCCAGAGCACCTTGATCCACGCCATGCCGCCCAGTTCCAGGGCGGGCGCCGGTTCGACCGGATTCTCCCGGGCCTGCAACAATTGGTTCCACTCCAGAAGCCGGTCGGCGAGCGTCTGGGCGACGAGCCGGCTGCCGGAGAAGTTCGACAGGCCGGTGGCATCGGCAAACTCGCCGATCAGGAACGGCCGGCCGAGCGCCGGCCGGCCGAAGAACGGCCGGACCTGCAGGTAGAAAAACTCGCGCAGCGCGAACAGCAGCCAGCGTACAACCAGGCCGACCAGATAGAGCACCAACAGGAGCAACAGGATCGGCGCCGCCGTCCCGATGATCTCGCCGGCCTTGCCGGCCAGGGTGCCGCCGAAGGTCGGCGCGGCCGCAGTGGCCGCCGGAACGGGCGTCGGCCGCGGCGCGGCCGCGGTGGCTGTTGCGCTTACCTTGCCTTCTACCGCCTTCTTTAGGCCGGCCAACGCCTCGGGATGGCCGCGTTCTTCGGCCAGGATCGCGGCGTAGATCTCTTCGGCTTTGGCGAATTCGCCCCCCTTCAGGTACACGTCCGCCAGGAGCAGGCGATTCTGGAGCCCGGTGAGGGTGGCGGTGGGCGTCGGCGTGGGGGCCGGGGTGCGCGTCGGCGCCGGCGTGGCGGTCGCGGCCGGCGCGGCGGCCGTGGCCGTCGGGGGCGGGGTCCCCTGGATCGCTTCGGCCGCCGGCGCGGCCATGAACAGGGCGAAGCAGAGACTCAGGAGGAAGAACGAGCGGGAGATGCGGGCCATCTGATGGAATGTCATCGCAGGATCCTCCGTGGTGCCGCGTGAGTCCGGGTTTCATGAGCCACAGGGTGCTTTGGCCGTTGGCTCCATCTTTGAGCAAGCTTGCAGCCGGTCTGCGACCGGCGTCCCCGGGTTTGAAAGGACACGTTGGCTCCATTATAGCACTTTCGGCCGCGGCCGCCAATTGGCGCGCGTGACCGGCGATGCTATAATTGTGCCCTGTTTGTGGTTTGCAGGAGGGCATATGACGCATCCGTTTCTCGTTCGACTGGCGGCCGGGCCGATCCTGGGCGACGGCGCAATGGGCACCATGCTCCACAGCCGCGGGGCCGCGCTGGGACAATGCCTGGAAGAGCTCAACCTCTCCCGGCCCGATTGGGTGCGCGAGATCCACTTGAGCTACATCCGGGCCGGCGCGGAGATCATCCAGACCAACACCTTTGCTGCCAATCGCCTGCGGCTGATGGACGACCGGCTCGAAGACAAGGTGCGGGAGATCAACTTCCGCGGGGTGAAGCTGGCGCGCGAGGCGCGGGAGATCAGCGGACAGCCGGTGTGGATCGCGGGCTCGATCGGCCCGCTGGGCCGCCGCGCGCGTCGCGGGGCCGGGCTGGAGGTCGCGCTGGCCGACGAAGCGTTTCGCGAACAGGCCGGCATCCTGTGGGAGGCCGGCGCCGACCTGATCATCCTGGAGACCTTCTCGGACCTGGAGGAACTGGCCGCGGCGGTGCGCGCCGTGCGCGCCACGACCGACCTGCCCATCGTGGCCGAGGTGACGTTCGGCAACGACGGGATCACCGCTTCGGGTGCATCGCCGGCCGACGTGGCCCACGCCTTGGCCGCGCTGGGGGCCGACGTGGCCGGGGTCAACTGCTCGGTGGGCCCGGCGCGCGTGATCGAGTTCGTCGGCGAAATGCACCGGGCCGAGCCGGCCCTGCGCCTCTCGGCCATGCCCAACGCCGGCTTCCCCTTCCGCGCCGGCGAGCGGATGATCTATCCCTCGACGCCGGCTTACTTCGCGGAACACGTGCCGTTGTTCCTGGGGGCCGGCGTGGCGCTGATCGGCGGGTGTTGCGGAACGACCCCGGCGCACATCCAGGCGATGCGGGCCGCGCTGGACCGCAAAGCTCCTGCCCAGGGCAGCAGGCCATTGGCCGCCGTGCCGATGGTGCGCGTCAGCGCGCCGTCGGCGGTCGAGGCGGAGCAGGAAGAGGCGCCGGAGCCCACCGGCCTGCTCCAGAAAATACGCGCCGGCAAGTTCGTGATCAGCGTGGAGGTGGACCCCCCGCGCGGCTTCAACGCGACCAAGATGCTGGAAGGCGCCCGCATCGCCAAAGAGCACGGCGCGGATGCCGTCAACGTGGCCGATAGCCCCATGGCGCGCGTGCGCATGGGCGCCCTGGCCCTGTGCGTCTTGATCCAGCAGCAGGTGGGCATCGAGACGATCCTGCACTTCACCACGCGCGATCGCTCGCTGATGGGCCTGCAAGCGGATCTGATCGGCGCGCACGCGCTGGGCGTGCGCAACATCATCGCCCTGACCGGTGATCCGCCCAGCCTGGGCGATCAGCCGGAGAGCACGGCCGTTTACGATGTGGATTCCATCGGCCTGGTGAAGATCATCAGCCAGTTCAACCAGGGCCTGGACCGCTCCGGCAAGCCGTTCGGCAGCCGGGCCGCGTTCACCATCGCGGTGGCGTGCGACCCGACCCGCCCCGACCTGGTGCGCGAGGTGGACCGATTTCAGCGCAAGGTGGAAGCCGGCGCGCACCTGGCCATGACGCAGCCGATCTTCGATCCGGCCTTGTGGCGGCGCTTCTACGAGCTGTACGAGGAACGACACGGCCCCTTCCCGGTGCCGGTGCTGATCGGCATCTTGCCGCTGCAAAGCCATCGGCATGCCACCTTCCTGCACAACGAAGTGCCGGGCATCACCTTGAGCGAAGCCGCGCTCGAGCGCATGGCGCGCGCCGGCGCCGAGGGCCGTAAGGAGGGTGTGAAGATGGCCCAGGAGCTTCTGTTGGAGTTGATGGAGATGCCCAAAGTCCAGGGGGTGTATCTGATGCCGAGCTTTGGCCGCTATGAAGTGGCCTGTGAAGTGTTGGACGTAGTGAAACGATGAGTGGCATGTGATCATGGAAAATACGATCGTTCGTCAACCGTGGTCGGCCGTCGGCATGGCCAACGACGGCCATGAACCTTTGGCCGACCCCGACTTCATCCGTCTGGTGGGCCTCTCCAAATCCTACCAGGAAGGGGAGCGGCGGCGCGTGGTGCTGGACAACGTCTCGGCCGGCTTCGGCCGCGGGGAATTCGTCGCGTTCCTGGGCCGCAGCGGCTCGGGCAAGAGCACCCTGCTCAACCTGGTCAGCGGCATTGACCGGCCCGACGCCGGCCAGGTGTGGATCGGCGACCAGGAGCTGACCGCCATGTCGGAACGCGAGCGCACCCTCTTCCGCCGCCATCAGATCGGCTTCATCTTCCAGTTCTTCAACCTGATCCCCACCCTCACGGTGCTGGAGAACGTGACGTTGCCGCTCGAGCTGGGCGGGACCGCCCCCAAAGCCGCGCGCGCCGCGGCCGAGCCGCTCCTCGAAGCGGTCGGCCTGTTGGACCGGGCCCGGACCTATCCCGACCGGCTCTCCGGCGGCGAGCAGCAGCGCGTGGCCATTGCCCGCGCCCTGGCGCACGATCCGCTGATCGTGTTGGCCGATGAGCCGACCGGCAACCTGGACGAGGAGAGTGGCCGGGCCGTGTTGGCGCTTTTGGATCGGCTGACGCGCCAGGCCGGCAAGAGCCTGCTCCTGGTGACCCACAGCGTCGAGGCCGCGGCGTATGCCGATCGGGTGTTTCGCCTGCACGAGGCGCGCCTGGTGCCGCAGGAGGCCCGACGTGACGGCTGAGATCGCCGCATCGGGCCGACCGCTGGCGCACATCGGCCTGCGCCATCTGGCGCGGCATCCGTGGCAAACCGTTCTGATGATCGTCGGCATCATGCTCGGCGTCGCGGTGATGGTGGCGATTGATCTGGCCAACGCGGCGGCCGGCCGCGCGTTCGACCTGAGCACCGAGGCGATTGCCGGCCGCGCCACGCACCAGATCATCGGCGGCCCGGCCGGCCTGGACGAGGCGCTCTACGTGCGGTTGCGCGTCGAGGCCGGCGTGCGGCCGGCCGCGCCGATCGTCGCCGCCTACGTCACTTCGCCTCAACTGGGCAACCGGCCCATTCAGCTCCTCGGCGTAGACCCCTTTGCCGAAGCGCCGTTTCGCTCCTATCTGTTCGCAGCCGATGCCCCGCGCGGCGGCCTTGCGGCCGGGATCGCGCCGGGCCAGGAGGATCCGACGGCCGGGCTCGTCGCGTTCCTGACGGAGCCCGGCGCGTTGTTGATCTCGGAGGAGCTGGCCCGCGGCCACGGCCTGGCGGTCGGCGACCGGCTCACGCTCAACGTCAACGGCCGGCTCGCGACCGGTCGGCTCGTCGGCCTGCTCCAGGGGGCCGATGCGCTCAGCCGGCGCGCGCTCGAGGGCCTCATCCTGGCCGACATCGCGACCGCCCAGGAGCTGACCGGCCAGATCGGCCGGCTCGACCACATTGACCTGATCTTGCCCGAAGGGGACACGACGGCCGTGGCGCGCATCGCGTCCCTCTTGCCGGCCGACGCGCAGATCGTCCAGGCGGCCGCGCGCGCCGGCGCGGTCGAGCAGATGACCGCCGCGTTCCGCATCAACCTGACCGCGCTCAGTCTGCTGGCGCTCGTCGTCGGCATGTTTCTGATCTACAACAGCATGACCTTCTCGGTGGTGCAACGCCGGCCCCTTTTCGGCACCTTGCGCTGTCTGGGCGTTACGCGCGCAGAGATCGCGGCCATGGTCCTGGTGGAAGCGTTGGCGGTCGGGCTGATCGGCTCGGCGCTGGGACTGGGCCTCGGCCTGATCCTGGGCCAGGGCGCGGTGCGGCTGGTCACGCAGACGATCAACGATCTCTACTTCGTGGTGACGGTGCGCGGGGCGGTCGTGGCGGCGGAGAGCCTGATCAAGGGCGCGGCGATCGGCGTGGCGGCAACCATAGCCTCGGCCGCGCTGCCGGCGTGGGAGGCCGCGTCGTCGCCCCCGCGACAGACGCTCATCCGCTCGAGCATCGAGGATCGCGCCCGCCGCGCGGTCCCGTTGACCGCGGCGGCCGCCGCGGCCGGCTTCGTGCTCGGCGCCGCGCTGCTGGCGATCCCGCCCCGGGCGTTCGCTGCCCTCGCGGGGCAAGGGGCCGGCAACCCGCCGCCGGCCGTGTCGCTGACGGTCAGCTTCGCGGGGATCTTCTTCGTGACCATCGCGTTCGCCCTGTTGGCGCCGGCCGCCACCCTCGCCTTGATGGCCGGCTTGCGGCCGATCACCGGCCGGCTCTTCGGCGTGCTCGGCCGGCTGGCCCCGCGCAACGTCGCGGCCGCGCTGAGCCGTACCGCGGTCGCCGTGGCCGCGCTGATGGTCGCGGTGTCGGTGACGATCGGGGTGGGGCTGATGATCACCAGCTTTCGCACGACGGTCGTCGCCTGGCTCGGCCAGACGTTGTGGGGCGACATCTACATCTCGGCCCCCGGCCCGACGGCCACGCGCTCGGCCGCGCCGCTCGACCCGCAGGTCGAACAGATCGCGCGCTCGTGGCCCGGCGTGGTGCGCGTCGACGTGCTGCGCTCGGCCGATGTCGGTTCGCCGGCCGGCCGCATCGCCGTCGCGGCCGTCTCCGATCGCGATCTCACCCTGCCGCGCATCTTCGTCTCGACCGACGGCGGCCGGGCCGCGGCCGCCGAGGCGGTCCGCCGCGGCGCGGTGTTGGCCAGCGAGCCGTTGGCCAATCGGCTCGGCTTGCCGGCCCACGGCGCAACGATCACGCTTTACACCGATCGCGGCCCGCAGGCGTTTCCCGTGGCGGGCATCTATCGCGATTACTCCTCCAGCGAGGGGGTCGTGATGATGCAACTGGACCTCTATCGGCGTTATTGGGATGATCCGGCGATCACCGCGGTGGCGCTCAAGCTGGCACCGGGCAACGATGTGGATGCCGTCGTGGCCGCGCTGCGGGCCCGGCTGGCCGGGCTGCCGGCCGGCGCGGCGGTGCTGGTGCGGCCCAATGCCGCGTTGCGCAACGAGGCGCTGGCGGTCTTCGATCGGGCGTTCGCCATCACCGCCGCGCTGCAACTGTTGGCCGCGCTCGTCGCGTTCGTCGGCGTGCTGAGCGCGCTCCTCTCGCTCCAGCTCGAGCGCGGCCGCGAGCTGGGCGTGTTGCGCGCCGTCGGCCTGACGGTGGCCCAACTGCGCGGCGCGGTGCTGTTGGAGACGGGGTTGATGGGCCTGGTGGCGGGGCTGCTCGCCGTGCCGACCGGCGTCACCCTGGCGCTGGTCTTGATCTATGTCATCAACCGTCGCTCGTTCGGCTGGACGCTCGAGTTCTACGCGGAGCCAACGGTGTTTTTGCAGGCGATGGCCCTGGCGGTCGGGGCCGCGCTATTGGCGGGCGTCTATCCGGCGCTCCGCATGGGGCGGATGTTGGCGGCCGAGGCGTTGCGGGGAGAGTAGGTCATGCCGGCCCGTAATCGGCCGCGACATCTATGTCCTGCAAGATCTCCGGCGTGGGCCAATCCACCCAGGCGATTTCCCCCGCGTGCGCTTCGATGATCGGCCGGCCGCCGACGTCGCCCGTCAGCCGGCCGAATTCCGCGAACACGCGGCGGTCGAACAGGACGGGGTTGCCGCGGCGGCCGCGATAGCGCGGCGCGACGATCGGGGCCAACGTCTCGCGGTGGCGTTGGATCAGCGCGGAGAGCAGGCCGGCCGATACGCCGGGCTGATCGGCCAGCAGGAAGAGGACGGCGGAGACTTCTGGGACCGCGGCGACCGCAGCGCGCAGGCCCGCCTGCACGCTGCGGCTTTGGCCTTCGGCCCAGTCGGGCACGGGCACGCATGTCACGTTCCGGTCCGCCAGCGCCTCGCGCACCTGATCGGCGCCCGCGCCCACGGCAACGATCACGCGCGCGATGGCGGCGCACGCCAGCGCCTGGTCGGCCACGTGCGCTGCCAGGGGAACGTCATGCCACGGCAGAAGCTGCTTCAGCGCGCCGAAGCGGCTTCCCCGGCCGGCCGCCAGCACTACCGCGGCGACCCGGCCCCACACCTCGACCGCCGGATCGGCCGCCGCGGCCGCGCCGATGGCCACGCTGTTGATCCGTGGGTGGGCCAACAGCAGGCGGGCGATGCGCCGGGCCGCGGCCAACGATGCTTCATCCTCCGCCTTGTTCAGAAACGGAACGAGCCGCGCGCCGGCCGGCGCGGCCTTGGCGCCCCCCAGGGGATGCGCCAGGATCGTCGCGATCAGCTCCGGGGTCACCGCCGCGCCGGGGGGAACGCCGGCCAGCTCGGCCACGAGCTCCGGCCGGTGGACGTGCTCTGCCGTCAGCGGCCGGCCCACTCCATCCAGTCCCACCACCGGCACGACGAGCGTTGCGGCGGCGGGGATGGCCGGCTCGTGCGCGGCCGGCGCCTTGAACGGCCGGCGCCGGGAGCCGTCCGCCTCGACGATCACTGCGTCCACCGCCTCGTGGCCGGCCAACCGATCCACGAACTCCGGCGAGACCCCCTGCACCTTGTCCTGTTCTACGACCGTCCCATCGGCCACCAGCACATGCCCGCAGCGGGAGAGCGCCTCCGGCAGTTGCGCCAGCAGCGCCGCCTCGTCTTGTCCCGTCAACGCCAGCGGCGCCCGCGTCATCTGCGCGGCGAAGAGCTTCGTGGTCATCGTCGTGACCACGCGGCGGCCGGCCGCGGCGAGCTCATCGGCCAGGCGGAACATCAGCGTCGTCTTGCCGCCCGCGCCGACCAGCGCGATCACTTCTTTCGGGCCGAGGCGGAAAGCAGAGGTCAGTTGCACGGCGTGATGGGATAGCTTTTCATCCTTCCACCCGCCAGCTTCCCGGCGGCAGCCGGGTTGCCAGCTCGGCCAGAAGCTCCTGGCAAACCCTGGTGCGGTTGTTCGGGAATTCGAGCTGCCAGCGGGCCGAGCCGTTCGCCTCGACGATCATCTCGAAGCGGTCATCTCCCTCGTATCGGGAGAGCAGCTCAACGAGCCCGGCCAGGCGCTTGCGATCGCCGTCGAGGCTGGCGCTGCGCCGGAACGTGATGCGCACCTTCTTCGGCCGGACCGCCGCGGGAGCGGCCGCGGCCGTCGAAGGCGCCGCCGCGCGCGCTGGTGCTACCGAAGAAACCGCCGGCGCCGCGGGAGCCGTCGCGGCCGTCGAAGACGTCGTTGCGGGAGCGGCCGCCGTCGTCGAAGGCGCCGCCGCGCGCGCTGGTGCCACCGAAGAAACCGCCGGCGCCGCGGGAGCGGCCGCCGTCGTCGAAGGCGCCGTCGCCGCGGGAGCGGGCGCAGCCGTCGAAGGCGCCGCCGCGCGCGCTGGTGCCACCGAAGAACCCGCCGTCGCCGCGGGAGCGGCCGCGGCCGTCGAAGGCGCCGTCCCCGCGGCCGACTTCCCGGCATCCCCGGCCTCCCGCTTCCCGTTCCCCGCTTCCAGCTTCCAGCTTCCGGCCCCCAGCCCCCCGCCCCCCGCTCCTCGCTCCGGCCCGCCGACGCCCGCGTCCTCTTCGGCCATCCAGTCCGGCTCTTCGCCGCCGAACGGATTGTCCTCGCCGAAGTAGAGCTCTTCTTCGTCTTCATCGCCCGTGGGCGCGGCCGGCCCGGCCGCGCCGCGGCTCGAAGGCGCGTAGCCGGCGGCGGCCGGCTCCTTGATCTGCGGCCGGGACGCCGTGACGCCGCCGTTGCGGAAGCGATAGGCGACCGAGCTGGTATCCTCGATCACCTTCATCCCCTCCACATAATCGCGCACCGTATCGGCCACCACGCTCACGCGGCCGTTGCGCACATCGGCCTTGCCCGCCACGATGATGATCTTGTCCTGGACGAAAAGCGCTCGCTGCTCGGCGTAGAGGCGGGGGAAGACGGTCACATCAATGGCGCCCTGCAGGTCCTCCAGGCGCACGAAGGCCATCGCCTCGCCCTTCTTGGTCGTGATCTGGCGCACGTCGGCGATCATGCCGGCCACCACCACGTTCTTGCCGGCCAGCTCCTCCGTGATCTCGACCGACGCGTGGGTGACCACGTTTTGCAGATCCACGGTCATCTTCTGCAGGGGGTGGCTCGAAACGTACACGCCTACCAGCTCCTTCTCCCACTCCAGCATCTCTTTGGGATTGGTCTTGGCCGCGGCCGGCAACGACGCCAGCAGGTCGGCCGCGCTCTCGGTGTCCGCGGCGCCGAAGAGGGTGAGCTGGCCCACCTCGCGCGCGGTGTGCGCGGCCTCGCTGGCCGCCATGATGCGGTCAATGCCGGCCAACAACTGGCCGCGCTCGCCGAAATCGTCCAGCGCGCCCACCTTGATCAGGCACTCCAGCCCGCGACGGTTGATCTGGCGCAGGTCGACGCGGTCGGCGAAATCGGCCAGGGAGGTGAACGGCCGATCCCCGCGCGCCTGCAGGATCACGTCCACCGGCCCCTCGCCCACGTTCTTGATCGCGTCCATGCCCATGCGGATCGCCGCGCGCTCGGGCACCGGGAAGGGGAAGGCGGTGGCCTGATGCGGCGCGGGGCGGTCGGGCGGCAACTGCTCGATGGTGAAGTGATGTCCGCTCACGTTCACGTTGGGCGGCAACACCTCGATCCCCATGCGCCGGCACTCGGCGATCAGCACGCCGACCTTTTCGGTGTTGTGGCGCTCCACCGTGAGCAGCGCGGTCATGTACTCGACCGGATAGTATGCCTTGAGGAAGGCCGTCTGAGCCACGATGACGGCATAGTCGGCCGCATGAGCGCGGTTGAAGCCGTAGCGCGCGAAGCCCATCAGCGCGTCCCAGATCGCATCGGCCTCTTCGCGCGACAGATTGGATTTCTGCGCGGCCCCCCGGGCGAAGATCTCGCGGTGCTCGTCCAGCGTCTTCTTCGACTTCTTGCTGATGCCGCGGCGCACCAGGTCGGCCTCGCCGGCCGTATAGCCGGCGACATCGGTCAGGATCTGGATCACCTGTTCCTGGTAGATGCACACCCCCATCGTCTCCGCCAGGATCGGCTCCAGGATCGGGTGGACGTATTGGGGCTGCTTTTCGCCGTGCAAACAGGCGATGAAGTCGGGGATGAACTCCATCGGGCCCGGCCGGTAGAGGGAGATCGTCGCCACGATGTGGTCGAACTCGGTCGGCCGCATCTCCATCAGGCAACGGCGCATCCCCTGGCCTTCCACCTGGAAGACCCCCATCACATCGCCCGCGGTCAACAGCTCGTAGATCTTGGGATCGTCAATCGGCAGGTTGTGCAGCGTATACTCGACCCCGTGCCGCTCCTTGATCAGCCGCGTGCACTCGCGCATCAGGGTGAGGGTGGCCAGGCCGAGGAAATCCACCTTGAGCAGGCCGATGGATTCCAGGATGGGGAACTCGTATTGGGTGACCGTCTCGGTGATGGCCGACTTGGGCGGCCGCATCAGCGGCGTGTAGTAGGTCAGCTCCCGGTCGCCGACGATGACCGCGGCCGCGTGGATGGAGGAATGCCGCGCGATCCCTTCGAGCTGGCTGCCGGTGTCGAGCAGCTTGCGGATCTGCTCGTCTTCGTCGTAGCGGCGCTTGAGCTCGGCCGAATAGAACTCGTGGCCCTCCGTGAGCACCTCTTTGATGGTGACCGGCTTGCCCGGAATGGCCGGGATCTGCTTGGCGATGGCGTCCACGGTGCCGAGATCGAGCCCCATGGCCCGGCCGACATCGCGCACGACCGCCCGCGCCTTCATCCGGCCGAAGGTGACCACCTGCGCCACGCGATGGCTGCCGTACTTCTCGACCGTGTAGCGGATCAGCTCTTCGCGCTGGTCGTCCGGGAAATCCAGATCGAAGTCGGGCATGGTCACGCGGCCCGGATTGAGGAACCGCTCGAAGATCAGCTTGTTGCGCAGCGGATCGAGGTTGGTGATGCCGATGGCATAGGCGACGATCGAGCCCGCGCCCGAGCCGCGCACGTTCCACCAGATGCCCCGGCGTTTGGCGTACATGCACAGGTCCCATACGATGAGGTAATAGACGTCGAACCCCATCTCGTGGATGATCTTGAGCTCGTGCTCGGTACGCGCCCGGATGGCGGGATCGTCGGCGTGCTCGTGATAGCGCCAGCGCAACCCTTCCTCGGTCAGATGGCGCAGGTAGGTCTCGTAGGTGAACCCCTCCGGTATCGCGATGTCGGGCAGGTGATAGGCGTCGTCCTCCGGATCGGCGTTGCACATCTCCGCGATCTTCAGCGTGTTGGTGAAGGCGCTTTCGGGCAGGTCTACCAGCGGCAGGAAGGTCTGGCGCATCTGTTCCAGGCTCTTCAGGAAGAAAGAGGAGCCCTGATAGCGCAGGCGCTTGGGATCGGTGAGGAGAGAGCCGGTTTGCACGCACAACAGGACGTCGTGCGGGTTCGCGTCCTGCTCGTAGATGTAATGCGCGTCGTTGGTGACGACCATCGGCATGTTGTACTGCCGGGCAAACGCGAAGAGCTGCTTGTTGACCTGGGTCAACTCCGGGATGTCGTGCTCCTGAAACTCGATGTACCAGCGGTCGGGGCCGAAGACGTCGCGATACCAGTGCAGCCGGCGGATGGCCTCCTCGGTCTGGCCGTTTTGCAGCAGGGTGGGCAGTTCGGCGGCCAGACAACCGGAGAGGCAGATGAGGCCCTTGCTGTGCGCGGCCAGGTATTCGGCGTCAATGCGCGGCTTGTAGTAGTAGCCGTCGAACTGCGCGTCGGTGCACAGCTTGAGCAGGTTGCGATAGCCCTCGGTCGTCTCCGCGAGCAGGAGGAGATGATAGCGCTCCTTATCGAGCTCGCTGTCGCGGCCCGTCATGGGCCGGCCGAACTGCGTGAGGTAGGCTTCGACCCCCAGGATCGGCTTGATGCCTTCCTTCTTGCAGGCGCGCGCGAACTCGATCGCGCCGTGCATCACGCCGTGATCGGTCAGCGCGAGGGCCGGCTGGCCCATCTCCGCGGCGCGGCGGGCCAGGGCGGCCGTGCGCCCCATGCCATCGAGCAACGAGTATTCGGAATGGACGTGGAGATGGACGAAATCCTCGGACATGGCGGCTCTGGCAAGGCATCACGGCAAGGGCGCACGCCGGGCGCCCTTGCAATCAAAGGCAAAATCATCCCAATTATACCAGAGAGCGCCGGGAAATGATAATCAGTGCGCTGCCGCCCGCGTTGACTTTCCGGCCCTCTCAGAGTAAAATGCGGACAATCTGAACGATGGAGCGCACCAGATGGCCAAACTGCCTTTCACGTGGAAGCCTGCCGACGTAGTTGAGGTCACGAACGTTTCCGGCGAAAACATCCTGCTGGAGCTGCGCAGCGGGCTGCTGCGCCTGGACGCCGGCCGCACGACCCGGCTCACCGGCTCGGCCCTGGAACATCCGCAACTGAAGCAGCTCATCCAACAGGGCAAGGTGAAGGCCGCGAAGTTCGACTGGCGGAAACGCCGCTAGCGCGCCCCAAAAGGGGGGCCCATGTCTCACCCGAAGCTCGTCCTGATAGACGGCCATAGCCTGGCGTTTCGCGCGTTTCACGCGCTGCCGCTCACCCTCACCGCGCCGGACGGGGAGCTGACCAATGCCGTGTTCGGCTTCACCTCCATGCTTCTGAATGTCCTGCGCGAGCACCAGCCGGAGTACGTGGCGGTGGCCTTCGATGTGGGCAAGACGTTCCGCCACGATCGGTTCCCCGCCTACAAGGGGCAACGCGAACGCATGCCCGACGAGCTGCGCGCCCAGGTCGAGCGGATCAAACAGGTGGTGGAGACCCTCAACATCCCGATCTTCACGGCCGAGGGCTTCGAGGCCGACGACGTGTTGGCGACGCTGGCGCGCCAGGCCAGCGCGCAGGGGGTGGACACGCTGATCGTGACCGGCGACCGGGACATCCTGCAGGTGGTGGACGACCGCGTGCACGTCTTGACCTCGGGCCGCCAGTTCTCCGATACGATCATCTATGACCCCGCAACCGTGCAGGAGAAGTACGGCCTGCGGCCCGATCAACTGGTGGACTACAAGGCGTTGGTCGGCGACAAGTCGGATAACATCCCGGGCGTGCGCGGCATCGGCGAGAAGACGGCCGCCGAGCTGTTGCAGAAATACGGCACGCTCGACAACATCTACGCGCACCTGGACGAGATCAAGCCCGATCGGGTCAGGAAGGCGCTGGAAGCCGGCCGGGCCGATGCCTGGTTGAGCCGCGATCTGGGCCGCATCGTGACCGATGTGCCGTTGCAGCTCGACCTGTCGGCGTGCCGCACGCGCGAATACGACCGGGCGAAGGCGATTGCGCTGTTTCAAGACCTGGCGTTCCGCTCCCTGGCCGAAAAGCTGCCGGTTCCATCCGTCGGCCCGGAGCCGGAACAGCCGGCCGCTGAAGGGCCGGAAGCCGGTCCCTCCGAGGGAGGCGATCAACTCGCGCTCTTCGCGGCCGAGCCGGCCGAGGCGGCGTCGCTGGTCCCGCCGCCGGCGGAGACGGGCGTCGTGCTGGTCACCACGGCCGAAGCCCTGGCAGAGGTGGCCGGGCAACTGGCCGCGGCGCCGCGGGTGGCCTTCGACACCGAGACCACGGGCCTCGACCCGCAACAGGCCGAGCTGGTGGGCCTGGCCGTCGCCTGGGGCCGGCAGATGCACCAGGCGGCCTACATCCCGTTGCGCCACGCCGACACGCCCGGCCTGCCGTGGGAAGCGGTGCGCCGGGCGCTGGAGCCGGCTTTGGCAGCGCCGGGACAGGTCAAAGTGGCGCACAACGCGGGCTACGATCTGAGCATCCTGAACCGCTACGGCTGGCGGGTGCCGGGCGAGCTGATAGACACCATGATCGCGGCCTGGTTGCTCGACCCGAGCAATCGCGGATTGGGGCTGAAAGACCTGGTGTGGACGCGGCTGCACACCGAGATGACCCCCATCGCCGACCTGATCGGCTCGGGCAAGGCGCAGATCACCATGGACCGCGTGCCCGCCGCGACGGCCGCGGCCTATGCCGGCGCCGACGCCGTGATGACCCTGCGCCTGGCCGATGTGCTGATGCCCGAAGTGGCCGAGAAAGGGTTGTTGCCGCTCTTCCGCGATATCGAGATGCCGCTCGTGCCGGTGTTGGTGGACATGGAAGCGGCGGGCATCAAGCTGGACGTACAGGTCTTGAAGCAGATGTCGGTCGAGCTGACGGCCCGGCTGCGCCAGTTGGAGCTGGAGATCCAGCGGATCGCCGGCTATGCCTTCAACATCAACTCGACGCAACAGCTTTCGGACGTGTTGTTCGGCAAGCTGGGCTTGCCCACCGAGGGCCTGAAGAAAACGCAAGCCGGCACCTACTCCACTGCCGCCGACGTCCTGGAGGGGTTGCGCGGCAAACACGAGATCGTGGACCTGATCCTGGAACAACGCCAGCTCAGCAAGCTGCTCAGCACCTATGTGGACGCGTTGCCCGCCATGGTCAACCCGCGCACGGGCCGGGTGCATACGTCGTACAACCAGACCGGCGCCGAGACCGGCCGGCTCAGCTCGACCAACCCGAACCTGCAAAACATCCCCGTGCGCACCGAAGTGGGCCGGGAGATCCGCCGCGCGTTCGTGGCCGAGCCCGGCTGGCGCCTGCTCTCGGCCGACTACTCGCAGGTCGAGCTGCGCATCCTGGCCCACATCTCCGGCGACGAATACCTGTTGGCGGCCTTCGAGCGCGGGGAAGACATTCACGCCAGCGCGGCCGCCAAGGTGTACGGCATCCCCTTGAGCCAGGTGACGAAGGAGCAACGCGCGGTCGCCAAGATGATGAACTTTGCCACCTCCTACGGCGTGACCGCGTTCGGATTGGCGCAGCGCACCGGGCTCAGCCGCACCGAGGCCGAGCAGTTCATGCAGCGCTACTTCGCCACCTATCCGGGCGTCAAACGCTACATCGAGGAGACCAAGAAGCTGGCGCGCGAACAGGGCTACGTCGAGACGCTGTTGGGCCGGCGGCGCTATTTCCCGGTGCTGAAGACGACGGCCAACACCCAGCAGGCCTACAACGTGCGCCAGGCGGCCGAGCGGGCGGCCATCAACCACCCCATCCAGGGCACCGCGGCCGACATCATCAAGATCGCCATGATCCGGCTGCACCGCGCGCTGGGCGAGGGAGGCTATCGGGCGCGCATGTTGCTCCAGGTGCACGATGAGCTGGTGCTCGAAGTGCCGGAGGCCGAACTCCCCGCGGTCGGCGCGCTGGTGCGCGAGGTGATGGAGGGCGCGTACCCGCTCAAGGCCGCGCTCAAGGTGGACCTGGAAACGGGTCCGAACTGGTATGAGATGGAACCGTTAGCGTAGGGCCGAATTCATTCGGCCCCCTGTAGGGCCAAATTAATTTGGCCCTACCATTCGTTGCGAGGACAGAGATCACGTGATACGCAATCAGATCGTTGCACTGGTCGCCCAGGCGATACGCGACGCGCAGGCGGCCGGCGCGCTGCCGGCCTTCGATCCGCCGGCCGTCGAGGTGAGCCGGCCCAAAGATCCGGCCAAGGGCGATTACGCCACTTCAGTGGCCATGCAATGCGCGCGGGCGGCCCGCATGGCGCCGCTCGCCGTCGGCCAGGCCATCGTCAAACACCTGGCGCCGGCCGAATTCATCGGCGGGGTCGAGGTGGCCGCGCCGGGCTTCATCAACTTTCGGCTGAACGACCGGTGGCTGGTCAATCAGGTCGCCGCCATCGAGGCGGCCGTCGGCCACTACGGCGACGTTGACCTGGGCCACGGCAAGACGTGCCAGGTCGAGTTCATCAGCGCCAACCCGACCGGGCCGTTGCACATGGGCTCGGCGCGCAACGCGGTGTTGGGCGATACGCTGGCGAACATCATGGCGGCCGCCGGCTACGTCGTCCAGCGCGAATATTACGTCAACGACGCCGGCACGCAGATGCGCACCTTCGCCGAGACCCTCTATCGGCGCTATCTGCAGCAGTTCGGCCGCGACGTGCCCCTGGAGAGCCATCATTATCAGGGCGCGTACATGATTGACCTGGCGCGGGAGGTCGTGGCCGAGCACGGCGATCGCTTCCTGGCGCTGCCCGAGGAAGAGGCCATCGCCGCGCTCGGCGAGATCGGCCTGGAGAAGATCCTGGCCGGCATCCGCGCCTCGGCCGAGAAGCTGCGCGTCCGCTTCGACCGCTGGTTTTCCGAGCGCAGCCTCTACGAGCCGGGCGGCACGTTCGAATACGTGTTGCGCAAGTTGCGCGAGGCGGGCGTCATGGCGGTGCGCGACGGCGCGGAGTGGCTCCTCACCAGCCGGTTCGGCTCCGATCGCGATGAGGTGGTCATCCGGTCGAGCGGCCAACCCGGCTACTATGCCTCGGATATCGCTTATCATTACGATAAGTTCGTGTTGCGCGGCTTCGATCGGGTCATAGACGTATGGGCCGTGGATCACCAGAACCAGGCGCGGCGCATGCCCTATCTGATGCGCGCGCTCGGCCTCGATCCCGAACGCCTGACCATCGTCCTGTACGACCTGGTGCGCCTCTATCGGGACGGCCAGGAGGTCAAGCTCTCCAAGCGGTCGGGCGACATCATCACCGTAGACGAGGTAGTGGACGAGGTGGGCGCCGACGCCGTGCGCTTCTTGCTGCTCACCCGCTCGAACCAGGCGGTGATGGACTTCGACCTGAACCTGGCCGTGGCGCAGAACGACGAGAATCCGGTCTACTACGTGCAGTACGGCCACGCGCGGATGGCGGGCATCCTGCGCAAGGCCGCCGAGCGCGGCTTCCCGCCGGAGCGCTGGGCCGCCGGCGACCTGAACCTGCTCGGCCACGAGCGCGAGCTGGCCCTGCTCCGCAAGATGCTCGAGCTGGAAGAGGTGATCGAACACGCGGCGCTGACGTGCGCGCCCCACAACCTGGCGTTCTATGCGATGGAACTGGCCAGGATCTTCCATGAGTTCTATCGGGATTGTCCTGTGATCTCGGATGGCCGCATTGATCCGGCCCTCTCTTGCGCGCGCCTGCGGCTGGTGGCGGCGACGAAGTCGGTGTTCGCCCGCGTGCTGGGGCTGATGGGGGTCAATGCGCCGGATAGCATGTGACGGAGAAAAGACCATGCCGGGAAGATCGGTACTCTGGCGTCTATTCCTGCCGATTTTGTTGGTGTTGCCGGCCATGATCGCGTGCGGCGGCTTTCAGATCCGGGTGACGCCGGCCGCGTCGCCTTCGCCGCCGGCGCGGGCCGCGGCCACGGCCACGCGGCCCGCAGTCGCCACCCCGACGGCTACGCCGGTCCCCACGCGGCCGCCGACGGTGGCGCCCACGGCCACGCCGACGCCGGCCGGCCTGGCGCCCGGCAAATCGGCGCGCGTGACGGCGAGCGGCGGGGTGAACATGCGCGATAAGCCCAGCTCGTCGGCCAGGTTGCTCGGCCGGCTGGCGCCGAACACGGTCGTGAGCGTCAAGGAAGGCCCGACCAACGCCGAGGGCTATGTGTGGTGGCTGGTGGACGACGGCGCGGGCCATGTCGGCTGGGTGGCGGCCGGCACGGCCGAAGACCCGTGGCTCTCGGTCGAGAAGGGCAGCGGCGCGGCCGTCGGCGGCGGCAAGCTGGTCAATCGGCCGGTGCGGCTGGGCGATCGCGTGCAGGTGACCACCCAGGAGGGCAAGCTGCTCACGATCCGCGAGGCGGCGGGCATCACGAGCGCGCCGGTTGCGCGCGCCATGCCGGGCACGCAGCTCACCGTGCGCGGGGGGCCGGTGCGCCAGGACGGCTACCTGTGGTGGCAGGTCGAAGGGGATCAGGTCAAAGGCTGGGCCGCCGAGGGCGAAGAAGGAGATCGCTGGTTGACGCCGGTCGAGGATTGAGCAGGAAGAGACCGCCTGTCCAATGTCGGGGGGAGACGACGACATAGCCGTCGTCTCCCCCTCTTTGTTTAGAATGAAAAGCTTTGCCCGCGTTGCGGGATCGTGACCTTCGCCATGCCGGTTTCTTCCAGCTTGTCGGCCAGGATGGACTGGGCGGCCGGCTCGCCGTGCACGACGAAGGTGTGCTGGAGCCGACGGCGGTCGAACGATTGCGCCCACGCCAGCAGTCCGGCCTGATCGGCGTGCGCGCTGAAGCCGTCAATGGCCACCACCTGCGCCCGCACCTTGTACTCCTCGCCCAGGATCTTCACCGGGCTCTCGCGATCCACGATGCGCCGGCCCAGGGTGTTTTCGGCCTGAAAGCCGACGAACAGGATCGTGTTGTCCGGGTCCTCGATGCCGTTCTTCAGGTGATGCAAGATGCGACCGTATTCGGCCATGCCGCTGGCGCTGATGATGATGGCGGGTTGGGTCAGATAGTTCAGTTGCTTGCTGCGGGTCTGATCGCGCACGTATTCGATCAACGGCGACTCGAACGGGTTGGGCCGCTTGCCCTCGGCCAGGAACGCGCGCACCTGCTCGTCCCATTCCTCGGGATGCATCCGAAAGACTTCGGTCGCGTTGACGGCCAGGGGACTGTCCACGAAGACCGGGATGGCCGGGATGTCGCCGTCGGCCTCCAGCTCGTTGAGCGCGAAGACGATCTCCTGCGTGCGGCCTACCGCGAACGCCGGCACGATCACCCGGCCGCGGCGGCGGACGGTGTCGCGCACGACCGCGCGCAGCTTCCTGGTGGCTTCCTCATAGGTGCCGTGCAGCCGGTTGCCGTAGGTGCTTTCCATGATCAGGATGTCGGCATCGGTCAGGAGATCGGGCGATTTCACGATCGGGATCTCGGCCCGGCCCACGTCGCCGCTGAAGACCACGCGCCAGTCCTTGCCGGTCTCGCGGTCGTGGATGTCGAGCGCGATGCACGCCGAGCCGAGGATGTGGCCGGCGTAGTAGAACGTCGCCTGAACGCCATCGGCCACGGGCACGGCCCGGTGATAGCCCGCGCCGACGAAGTGTTCCAGCGCGGCCTGGGCATCCGCCCGCGTGTAGAGGGGGACAATCGGCGGCTCTCCCTGGCGGGCCCGCTTCTTGTTCAGATACTCGGCATCGTTCTCCTGGATGTGGCCGCTGTCGAGCAGCATGTAGGTGCACAGGTTGCGCGTGGCCGCCGTGCACCAGATGTAGCCGTCGAATCCCTGGCGGACCAGGGTGGGCAGGTTGCCCGCATGGTCAATGTGCGCGTGGCTGAGCACCACGGCCGTGATGCTCTTGGGATCGAACGGCAAGTGCAGGTTCCGCTCGTAGGACTCGGCGCGTTTGCCCTGGAACAGCCCGCAATCCAGCAAGACGCGTTGGCCGTTGACCTCGATCAGGTGCATGGAGCCGGTGACTTCCTGCGCGGCCCCGTAAAAAGTGATGCGCATGACGTTTTCGCCTATCTCTGTACCAGCATCTTGTCTATGGCCGCGGTGAGCTCGGCCAAGGTGCTCACCTGCAAGATGATGTCGCACAGCGGCGCGTACTTCAGCATGTCGCTGTCGCCGGTCGCCCACAGGAGGGGCGATTCGGGGTTGAGCCAGATCGTGCGATGGCTGCGTCGGGCGAGCATGCTGAAGATGTCGAGGCGGGGGTTGTTGTAGTTGTTGCGGCCGTCTCCCACCACGATCAGCGTCGTGCGGCTATCCACCGTGTCCAGAAAGTTGCGGCTGAACTGCTCCAGGCTGAAGCCCAGGTCGGTGTTATAGTAGCCCGACGGCATGCGCGCCAGCACTCCGGCGATCGCCGCGTTCGGCTCCTGGCCGACGAAATCAGGAGAAATGTACTCCAAATGGTCAATGAAAGCAAATGCGTGCGTCTTGCTGATCTGGTCTTGCAGGGCATAGATCAAGCCGAGCATCAGCTCGGAGCAGTAGCGCATGGAGGTGCTGATGTCGCAGATCACCACGAGCTTGGGCTTGAGGGTCCGGTCGCGATGGACGATCTCGATGGGCACGTTGCCGTGCTTCAGGTTGGCGCGGATCGTTGCCTTGGCGTCGAGCTGGCCGGTACGGGCACGCTTCTGGCGCAGGGCGATGCGGCTGCGCAACAGGGCCGCCAGCCGGCGCACCTCCTTGCGCAGGCGGTCCATGTCCTGGTCGGAGAGGGCGTTGAAGGGGCGGTTGAAGAGCTCGTCTATCTCCTGGTCGGGCCGGCGTTGGGCCATGTTTTGGGCGATGCGCTGGCCGGCATGTTGGCGCAATTGCTCCATCAACGCTTCCTGGTTGGCCTGCAACAACTGGCGGATCTGCTCGAGGCGCTGCTTGTTGATCCCCATCTGGGCCAGCAGTTCCATGAGCTGGCGCAGCGCCTCCTGCACCTCGCGGAAGCGCAGCGCCTGGGCCATGCGTCGCGCCATCCACTCGCGCTGGCGCAGGTCGGTGGCGCGATTGAGCCCCACCATCTGGCCGAGCTGGTCGAGCTCCTGCTGGCTGAGCATCTCGCCGCGAATGAGCTTTTCGAGCATTTCGCGCAGCCGACGGCTGAACTGGCGCAGCGCCTCCGCGAGCATGGCAGCTTCTTCGGGGGTCAGGTCTTGCGCCAGGTTGAGCAGCGGGGGCGCTTCGGTCGCGTCAAAGAAGAGGGGGAACAGCTCCTCGAAGGTGGCCAGGTCGCTCGCGTCTTTGATCAGCGTGGCGCGCAGGGCCAGCTTGAAGCGCTCGCGGTCCTGGATGCCCAGCTCCTCGATCGCCTTGAACGCGTCGGCGCTCTCGGCCAGGCTCACGCGCACGCCGCCCCCGCGCAGGGCGGAGATGAATTGGATGATGCGTTCTTCCATCGCATGTCCTACCTGTGCAGAATGCACGCTGCGCCCCCACGTGCCGGGCACCCTCCAAAGTGCCTGGCACGTGGGGCGGGCACCCTCCAAAGTGCCTGGCACGTGGGGCGGGCATTTTCAGGTCAGTTCACCCGGCGGTAGCGGGTGAATTCGTCGTCGTCGGGCCGGGGACGCCGCGGGGGCCGCGGTTCGCCATCCGGCTCGACCTGGCCCATCTCTCGCCTGACGCGCTGAAGGTCGCTTTCGTGTTTCAGGAGGACGCTCAAGGTCGTCTCCAGGGTCTGCGGGTCGAGCTGGCGCGCGTTGAGCGCGACCAGCGCCCGGGCCCAGTCCAGCGTCTCGCTGATGCTGGGCGCCTTGCGGAGGTCCATTGTGCGCAGGCGATGGACCAGCTCGACGGCCTGGCGGGCCAGCCGGGGCGCCAGCTCCGGCACCTTCAGGCGCACCACGGCCAATTCCTGCTCGACCGTGGGATAGTCAATGAACAAATAGAGACAACGGCGCTTGAGTGCCTCGCTGAGCTCGCGGGTGTTGTTGCTGGTCAACACCACCAGCGGCCGGTGCACTGCGGTCAGGGTGCCGATCTCCGGCACGCTTACCTGGAAGTCGCTCAATACTTCCAGCAAGAACGCCTCGAATTCGGCGTCGGCGCGATCTATCTCGTCAATGAGCAGGACGGTCGGCTCTTTGCTCAGGATGGCCCGCAGGAGCGGCCGTTGGAGCAGGAAGCGCATCGAGAAGAAGACGTCTTCTTCGGCGGCCAGGCGGTCGGCAGCGGCGGCCAGGTTGGGCGCGGTCGCCAGGGTTTCCTGTAGCTTGTCGCGCAGGAGTTGGGTGTAGAGCAACTGCTTGGCGTACTCCCATTCGTAGAGGGCCTTGGTCTCGTCCAATCCTTCGTAACACTGAAGGCGGATCAACTCGCGGCCGGTGGCGCCCGCGAGGGCCTTGGCCAGTTCCGTTTTGCCGACGCCGGCCGGCCCCTCGGTCAACAGCGGCTTGCCGAGCTGCTGGCTGAGGTACAGGATCGTGGCGATCTCGTCGTTGGCGATGTATTGTTGTTCGCCCAGCGCGGCTTGCAGTTCGGCAGGCGAAGCGAATGTGCGAGTGGGCATAATGCGACCTTTCTAACCTGAAAATCGCCGTCACGTGCCAGCCCGCCCTGGCTCCGCCACGCGGGCCAGGGGCGTCTTGCGCCACCTTTTCTCTCGCTCGCAGGGGGTCTGCGACCCCCGTCTGGCC
>DAOTZV010000095.1:0-3936 GCA_034434235.1 Anaerolineae bacterium | reverse complement strand
CGTGCTGGATATCGTGATCTGGCAGGAACGGCCCGCCGAGGCCATGATCGGCGCCGGGATCGAGCTGGCGAAAGAGTTGCGCCGGGAGCGGCCGCACATCGGCCTGGTCTTCCGCTCGGCCTACACCCATTACGTCACGGCCATCCAACAGTTCATCAAGGACGGCCACGGCGGCGTCGCGTATCTGTTCAAGGGCGGGGACCGGCCGGGCGCGCTGGCCGATGCCGTGCGCCTGGTGGCGCGCGGCGGCGTGCAGATCGACCCGCATATCGCCGGCGCGGCGCACTCGTTGGCCGAAGCGGTGCTCAAGACGCTCTCGCCGGCCGAGCAGGCGCTGGTCGAGCAGGTCATGCGTCACTTCCATGAACTGTCGGCGCGAGAAGTGGAGGTGTTGCAGAACCTGGCCTGGTCGCGCCGGGCGATTGCGGAGAGCCTGGTCATTTCCGAGCGCACGGTGGATCGTCACATCAGCAGCATCTACGACAAGCTCGGCCTGACGCAAGCGGATCAGCCCGATCTGCGCCAGGATGTCATCCTGGCCAAAGCCTACCTGGTGCATCAACTGCAGGGCGGCGGCCTCGTCCCCCGGCCCTGAGGAGGTCAAGCCGATGCGCCGCGCCTATCGAGTCTTGTACCGCGGGCTGCTGTTCTACGCGCTGGTGGTTGGCCTGATCGGCAACCTGGCCATGCTGCCCCGCATCGGCCGCCCCTGGGGTGGTTTCTTCGTGCAGTGGCAGCAGCACGACCAGGCGGCCCTGATCATCCCCGGCAACAGCCCGTCCGCCCCTGGCTTGCGTTCGGGCGCGCTCCAACGCGGCGACATCATCCGGGCGGTGGCCGGCGCCGACCTCAGCACGCAATCGCTGCCCGAGGCCTACGAGGCGCTGTATGCTGCCGGCGCGGGTTCCGTACAGTACGTGGTTCAGCGCGGCGCCGATCTGTTGGCCGTCGAAGGGCCTTTGCTGCTCTGCCGGTGGCAGGACCTGGTCGAGTATCGCGCGATCTACGTTCTGCTGGCCCTGGCCGCCTGGCTGCTGGGGTGGATTGTCCTGAACGCCTCGGCCGCAACGGCTGCCAATCGCGCCTTTACGCTGTTCATCGTTGTTGCCGTCATCCTGGTGCTGCCCGGCACGTTCTACTTCAACAACGGCCGCCACGACGTGCTGGGGGTCGGCCTGACCATGCTGACGGCCATCGCGTTTGCGCCCCTGGCCGGCGCAGCCCTGCTGCATTTTGCGCTCTCCTTCCCCTCTGAGATCGGCCAGCGCCGGGCGTGGCTGGTCTACCTGCCGTCGCTGGCCGTGATGGCCGTGCATGAGTACGCCTCGGCGCGCATCTTCAGCACGACGCCGGCGCTGATCGCCGCCGCGCGTGTCGCCGCCAGCTTCAACGTCGTGTACGCCGCGCTGGGGCTTGTGGCGCTGTTGGCGCGCTGCGTGCATGGCCTGCTGGCCCACCGCACCGGCCCGCGCGCGCGGCATCAAATCTCGCTCGTGCTGCTGGGCTTCACCTTCGGCGTCCTGCTGCCCGGCCTGCCGTATGCGGTCTACGTGTTGGCGGCCAGCGCCTATCGCTCGACCAGCGCGCTCGATCGGCCGCTCATCGCGTTCTTGTTCCCCGCCGCGATCGGGTATGCGATCCTGCGCTACCAGATGTTTCGCGGCCGCTCGCAGGCCTTGTTCACGTTGATCATGTTGGCGGTCGGCGCGACGTTGACGCAGGCGGCCAGCGTGCTCCTCGCCAGCTTGGGGCCGGACGGCGCCCTCGGTCAAAACACCATCCTGGCCGGCGTCATTGCCGTGTCCCTGCTGACCAGCCTGTTCTGGCAAAGCGATCGCCGGCTGCCGCAGCTGTTCAACCGCATCCTGCGCCGGGAGGAAAGCCACTATCTGGCCCTGTCCAACCTGATTCGCGGCGCCGGGCAGGCCACAGCAGTGCCCGATGTGGCCCGCCGCGTGACCGGGCAACTGGCTGAAGACTTCCAGGCCGAGTATGTGAGCCTGTGGCTGTACGACGGCGCACAGGGCTGGACCCTGTGTCATGACCATGCGGCACCGGGGGTGTCCGCGGCTCCCGCGATGGCAGCAGAACTGCTCGCGTCGTCCGGCAGCGGCGTCAGGCTGGCGCCGGACCCGCGGCGGCCTGACCGTCCGCCCAGGCCAGACACCGTTGAGCTGGCGGCCATCATCCCCCTGCACGCCGCGGCCGCGCCGGCGGCCCGTCTGGGCACCCTGGTGTTGGGCCCGCCGCGCACCGGCGATATCTATGACGACCGCGACCTGCCGCTGTTTGCCGTGATCGGCGAGCAGGTGGCCGCCGCGCTGGTGATCGCGCAGCAGATCGAACACCTGAAGCGGGAGCCGCAGCGGGTTCTCGCCGAGGTGGAGCGCGAGCGCGAGCGGATCGCGCGCGAACTGCACGATACCGTGCAGCAAGAGATGGGCGCGCTGCCCTATCTGCTGGAGGCCATTCAGGCCGCGGTCGGCAACCCGGCCTCCGTGCAGCCTCTCTTCGACGCGTGCTACGACAAGCTCAGCCGGGTGTCGCTGGAGCTGCACAACCTGCGGCACGACATCTCGCCGCCGGAATTGTGGAGCGGCGATTATACGCAGGCGCTGCGGGAGCTCATGTATCGCAAGCTGGCGGCCCAGGGGATCGCCTGTACGCTGGATGGCAGCCTGCCGGCTGCGCTGGACCGCACCCAGGCCACGGCCCTGTACCGCATCTGCCAACAGGCTTTCGACAACATCGTGCAACATGCCTGTGCGCGCACAGTGCGCGTGACGGTGACGGTGCAGGACGCCGCGGGGCCGCAGGTCTGCCTCCGAATCGCGGACGATGGCTGTGGGTTTGACCCCGCGCAGTTGTCGGTCCTGGCGCAAGACGGCCATACCGGCATCCTCAGCATGCGGGAGCGGGTGACCGCGCTGGACGGCGAGTTTCAGATTGCCAGCGTCCCCGGCGCGGGAACAGCCATCGAGATCCGCCTGCCGGTGGCCGGAACACAATCCGACGCGCAAGCAGGGATGGTTTATTGGCTGTAGCTCTTCAGCACCAGCGGCAGATACACTCGTCGCGTCGGTCCGGCAAAGCCCACGGTGACGGTGGCCGTCTCATGCCAGCCGGTGTTGACCTGTAGAGTCGCGGGCGGCCAATAGCCGGCCGGATCCACGATCCGCATCACGTGCGCCCCCGGTTCCACATCGGTGAAGCGATATCGGCCGTCGGCATCCGTGATCTCGATACGCGCGTCGGCGACCCTCACGCCCTGGCCGGCCGTCGGGTCCAGGGTGACGCGCAAGCCGGCGATCCCCGGCTCCGCGGCCTGGCACTGACCATCCCCGTCCTGATCCTGGCACACGCGGCCCTCGATGGTGGAGAGCGCCGGGGTGGGCGTCGCGGTCGGCGTCGGCGTGGGTGTGGGCGTTGCGGTCGGCGTCGGCGTGACCGTGGGTGTGATCGTCGGCGTCGCGGTGGCCGTGGGCGTCGCAGTCGGCGGGGGTGTGATCGTCGGCGTCGCGGTGGGCGTCGGCGTGACTGTGGGCGTCGCAGTGGCCGTGGGCGTCTCGGTGGGCGTCGCAGTAGGTGTGGGCGTTGCGGTCGGCGTGGGTGTGATCGTCGGCGTCGCGGTGGGCGTCAGCGTGAGCGTCGGGGTGTCGGTCGGCGTCGGCGTATTCGTTGCCGTTAGTGTCGCCGTATTCGTCGGCGTCGGAGTTGCCGTCGGCGTCTCGGTCGGCGTCGCGGTTGCGGTCGGCGTCGGCGTGGCCGTCGGCGTCTCGGTTGGCGTCGGCGTGACCGTCGGCGTGGCCGTGGCGGTCGGCGTGTGAGTTGGCGTCGGTGTCGGTGTGTTGGTCGGCGTGGCCGGCGGCGTCGCGGTCGGCGTCGCGGTTGCGGTCGGCGTCGGCGTGGCCGTGGCCGTGGCCGTGGCGGTCGGCG
>DAOTZV010000094.1:0-6165 GCA_034434235.1 Anaerolineae bacterium | reverse complement strand
GACCAGTCGGAAGATGGGCAGCCGGTGGTCGAGGGGAGCATCCTGCGCCGCCTGCTGGAAAAGCTGGACCAGATGCGCGAGGCGTTGGGGCCGAACCGGGTGTACGACGTGGTGGGCGAGATCCTGGCGCTGAACCAGGTGAACCTGCCGGAGATGCTGCGCGAAGCGGCTTATGATCCGCGGCGACTGGAAGAATACCTGGTGCAGATTGATCGCCTGGACCCTGAACGGCTGCGCCGGTACGAGGAGGCAACCGGCATCGCCCTGGCGCGCTCCGCCGTGGATTTCAGCGCGTTCCAGCAGGCCAACTACGAGGTCGAAGAGGCGCGGCTGATGCCGGAGTACGTGGCCCGCCAGTTCCTGGCCGCGGCCGAGCTGGTCGGCGTGCGCGTCCAGCCGCGCGCCGATGGCCTCTGGCGAGTGGAGCACGTGCCGGCCTCGCTGCGCGCCGAACGTCTGGCCGCAGTGCGGCGATTGGGCGCGGCCGAAGAGAGCTACCGCAAGATCACGTTCTATAAGGAGCACCTGGAGCAGGACGCGCACCTGGATGCCGTGTTGATGGGGCCTGGGCATCCGCTCTACGCGGCGGTGGACGAAGCGCTCAACGAACGGCTGGCCAGCTTGCGGGGCGCGGTCGCGGCCTACGTCGATCCCAGCGCAACCCGGGCCTATTGCCTGCATTTCCTGGAGGTCGAGATTCGCGGGGAGGGAACGGCAGCCGATGGGCCGGCAGTGCTCCACGCGGAGGTCGTCGCGGTGCGCGAGGATATGGACGGTGCCGATCCCACTTTCAGCCTGGTCTCCGCCGACGTCTTGCACGATCTCGACCCATTAGACGTAACGCAAGAGGCGATTTTGCACCAAATCGGTTCGCATTTAGCACAAGATGGCCTTTTGCGCCACACGGACCCCCAGCTGGTGATTGACTTCGTGCGCGTCGGACATCAGCTTGCCTTGCGTCGCGCCGTGCAGGAGGAGCGCCAGCGCTATACCGGCATCGCACGTGACTATCTGACCGCTTCTTTCGAGGCGCGCATCCGCGCGGCCGAGAGCCGCGTCATGAGCCTGCGGGCGCGCGAGCTGGCTGGCGAGGCTGAGGTTGCGCTGGCCCGCCAGCGGGCCGAGCAGGACCTGGCCGACCTGACCCGTGGACGAGGTGAGCGGTTGGCAGGACTGGACCGCCTGGCCATCACCCGGCCCGGCCCGGTGCGGCTGCTGGCCACCGCGCTGGTGTTGCCGCCCGCGGGCGCTCTGGCCGAGGTGCTGCCGCCAGGCGAGCCGGATGCCGACGCCATCCGCGCCAGCGACCTGGCCGCCATGCGGATCGCCATGGCGTATGAGCGCGAACGCGGCTGGGAGCCGCACGACGTCAGCCGGCTGCACGATCGCTGCGGCTTCGACATCCGCTCCTTCGGCCCGGCCGACCCCGCCACCGGCCAGCGTCCGGTGCGCCGCATCGAGGTCAAAGGCCGTCGCCGCGGCCAGCCGGTGCGCATGACCGCTAACGAGTGGCTGAAGGCGCGCCAGTTGGCCGACAGCTACTGGCTGTATGTCGTCTGGGACCCGACCACCCCGGACCACGAGCTGGTCCCCATACCGGATCCGGGCCATCGGCTGGCGCACCTCGCGCGCGAGGTGCGTTCGCTGAGCCATGTCGAACTGCCGGCGGAAGCAATTGTTCAGAGTACAGCACCCGGAAGGTAGGCAACTGCAAGGGCTCCTCACTTTCCACTACCGGTCCGAGTAGAGGCTGTGGAGCGATCATGGATTGTGGTAGAATTAGCGTATGGGAGGTGAACGATGTTGCAGAAAGATATGATCATCGAACAAGTGCGTGCCCTGGCGGTGCCGCTCAGCAGCGCCGAACGCCTGGCGCTCATTCGCGCGATTGTTTCGTTGGAGCCTTTCGAAAAAGATGAGACGCCCCGTAGTTCGACCGTTGAAGAAGAGGAATTGGACGCCGAACAAGCCGCCTGGTTCGCCCGTCCGGCGGCCGAACGCCAGCGATATGCTGGCCAGTACGTCGCAGTGCGAGGAGGACAAGTCGTGGATCATGATCCTGACCAAAGGGAGCTCTACCTGCGGATTCGGGCGCGATTCGGACGCGAACGGATATTGATTATCAAGGCCGACTGGGATGCGGCGCCGGTCTTCACGATGCACAGTCCGCAACTGGAGCATTAAGATGGCTTTCAGCTACGATCGGACGTTCTTTCCGCCCTTTCCGCGTTTGCCGATAGTTTTGAGCCTGCCGGAAAGCGGCGTCAGGTCTTCGTCGTTGTGGGGATTGGTGGACACCGGCGCAGATGTTACCCTTGTGCCGGCGCAACAACTGCGAGCCATCGAAGCCGCAGAGATCTATCGGGCGCGACTTCGCAGTCATTGGGGCGAGTTGCGGCCGGCCGCCGTGTACCTGGTTGATCTGGAAGTGGCCGGCCATATCCTTCCTGGGATTGAAGTCGTTGCAGACGATGGTGCCGGGGACGCGCTGCTCGGCCGCAACGTGTTGAATCGCCTGATCCTGCTCCTGGACGGGCCGGCAGCGCAGGCCGATATCTTGCCAAAACGGCGAAGACCCAGATAGCGCACGTGTAAATAGCGAGAGTTCCGATGCCCACCGACCAACGCCTGATCGAAGACTACATCCCCATCGAGGCCATCTCGGCCGAGGCGCGACGCGAGAAGTCTGTGCGCAAGGGGCATATCTCCACGCTGCACCTGTGGTGGGCGCGGCGGCCGCTGGTGGCGGCCCGCGCTGCCGTCTACGGTGCGTTGGTGCCCGCACCGACCGACAAAGAGGGGCGCAAGCGGGCCGAGCAGTTTGTGGCCGAGCTGTGCAAGTACCCCGGTTCCCCCTCGGTCATCGCCGAGGCGCGGCGCCACATCCTGGAGGCCCATGCGGCGCGGCTGACCGTGGAGACCGGCCACCTGGTGACCGCCGACGACATCGAGGCCGGCCGCGCGCCGCGGCCGCGTGTGCTGGACATGTTCGCCGGCGGCGGCTCGATCCCCCTGGAGGCGCTGCGCCTGGGCTGCGAGGCCTACGCGCTCGATCTGAACCCCGTGGCGCACATCATCGAGCTGTGTACCCTGGTCTATCCCCAGCAGTACGGCGCGCCCGATCCCGCCGCGCGCGGCTGCGCCAGGGACGGCTCCTGGGCCGGGCTGGCCGCCGAGGTGGAGCATTGGGGCAAGTGGGTGCTCCAACAGGTCAAGGCCGAGATCGGCGACCTGTACCCGCCGATCCCAGACCCTGTAACGCAAGCTGGCAGCTTGCGCCACGATGATGTAACGCAAGCTGGAAACGTGCGCTCCAGCGACGGCCAACTGGGCATGGAGTGGGCCCCGCCCGCCGGCGAGCACGGCAAAGGGATGCTGACGCCTGTAGCCTACCTGTGGACGCGCACCGTGCGCTGCAAGAACCCGGCGTGCGGCGGGACCGTGCCGCTGGCGCGACAGACTTGGCTGGCGAAGAAGAAGGGCCGCTACGTCGCCCTGCGCCCCGACGCCGAGACCAACCGCCACAAGGCGTGGCCCGAGAAGACGGTGCGCTACGTGGTGGTCGAGGCGACGACGGAAGAGGGATTGGGGTTCGATCCGGCGGCCGGAAGTCGGGGCGGCAATGTAGCCTGTCCATTCTGCGGCACGGTCGCAGATGGCATCTATGTGAAGGCCGAAGGGAAAGCGCAACGAATCGGATATCAATTGATGAGCATTGTAGCCGTCAAGCCGGCTGGCAAGGGGAAATTCAAGCAAGGCAGAATCTACCTGTCTCCGATGATCGTGCCTTCATCGGCAGCGGATGAGATCATTCTACCTCGAATCGAACGACTATGTGTCGAAACTGGCCTCAGTTTACCTGATGAACCGATTGAGGCCAATCCTCGCTCATTCGATATTCAACATTTCGGCTTCGAGCGGTGGGAAGATGTCACTACTGTGCGCCAGCGATTGGCGTTGTTGACCTTCACCAGGCATGTTCACGCGGCCTTGCAACAAATGACAAGGCTCGGCTACTCTGCTAATCAAGCAGCGGTTATTACCGATTATCTCGGGTTAACTCTCGACAGGTTAGCAGATTATTCCAGCACGTTTTGTACTTGGATGCCGGAGTTTGTGGCGCATACTTTTCCGCAGCCGGGCATGCCGATGGTATGGGACTTTGCGGAGGCCAATCCTCTGGAGGCCAGCTCGGGCGGATGGCCGAATGCATTGGAATGGATCGTTGCTGCACTTCGGCAGATTTCTGGCGTGGGCCCGGCAGCCGTTGTCCATCGAGGTTCCGCAACCGAACTCCCCTGGTCCGCCCAGACTTTTGATGCTGTGATTACCGATCCGCCTTACTACGATAGCCGCAGTTACTCCAACCTGTCAGATTTCTTTTACGTCTGGCTTAAGCGATCGGTAGGCCAACTCCATGCCGAGCATTTCTCGGCCCAATTGACTCCCAAGAAACGCGAAGCCATCATGGCCTTCTACCGACACGGTGGCAACCGAGAGCGGGCTGCTCAGGCTTATGAATCCATGATGTCATCGGCTTTCGCAGATGCGCAACGCGTGCTGAAGCCAAATGCTCCGATGGTGGTAGTTTATGCGCACAAGACGACGGCGGGCTGGGCAACTCTGATTGATGCGCTCCGCAGCGCAGGTTTTACAGTAACAGAAGCCTGGGCG
This sequence comes from Anaerolineae bacterium, assembly GCA_034434235.1. Lineage (GTDB taxonomy): Bacteria > Chloroflexota > Anaerolineae > CG2-30-64-16 > CG2-30-64-16 > CAKZKT01. The sequence continues at coordinate 1,491 of DAOTZV010000094.1, read as the reverse complement.
ATTGAGATGGAACGCCAGACCCGGACAAACGCCCAGGAGCGATCAGCCCTTGCCTCCTCGATTTTTCTGGTTGCGCGACGTCGAGAAGGCGATGAAACCGGCTCCTACGAGCGCGACGTCCGTCCCGACCTCGAGCGCATCGTCCGCGAGCGCGTCGATCGCCTGTGGGCGCAGGGGGTCACCGGCGCCGACCTGGTCATCGCCTGCGTGGGCGCGGGCCTGGCCGCGTTCACGAAGTACGCCCGCGTCGAGTACGCCAACGGCGAGGAGGTGCCGGCCAATACCTTCCTGTCCGAGGTCGAGGGCGCAGTGCTGGAGGCGCTGCTGGAGAAGCTCTTCGGCGTCAGCCAGGCCGGCGTCAGCAGCGTGGACGCGGCCACCCGCTTCTACGTGCTGTGGCGCTACGCCTACCGCCAGGCGGCCATTGACGCCGGCGAGGCGATCATCTTCGCCTATCCGCAGCACGTGGAGCTAGACGGCAGCCGCGGCCTCACTGCCGGAAGCAACCCGCTGGTGGAGAAGAAGGCGGGCAAGTATCGCCTGCGCGACTTCATCGAGCGCGGAGAGGACGCGAAGCTCGGCCTGCCGCGGGACGGCGCCCCCGCGCCGCTGGTGGATGTGCTGCATCGCGTCCTCTGGCTGGTGGAGAACCGGCCTGGCCACATCCCCGCGTACCTGGACGAGGCCCGGCCCGACGTCGAGCGCCTGCGCGTCGTCGCCCAGACGCTGGCCGGCCAGACGCTCGCCGGCAACGGGGGCGGCGGAGGGCGGTCGCTGGTCGCCGCGCGCGGGGCCGAGGCCGCCGCGCTGCGTAAGCTGACGACCAACTGGCGGAGCTTGATCGAGGCCCATCGCGGGCCGTTGGCGTGACGTAGCGTAAGATGTAGCGCAAGATGCGGCGCAAGATGCGGCGCAAGATGCCATCTTGCGCTACCGCATAGGCGCATGAGGTGATGCCATGACCTTCCACCCACTTCGCCCCTGGAGCCAGGTCGTTCGCCTGGATCATGACGTCGAAGCCGGCAACACCGCGGTCGCCGCGTATGCCATTGACCTGGGCGCGCTGGTGGCCGGCGACCCGCGTATCCCGGCCATCTACCGGCAGCCGCGCGACTTCTTCGCTGCCACCTACCTGACCGGCGGCATGCGGCGGCTGCTGAGCGATGTGATGGATGGGCTGGCGGGCGGCGGCGGCGACCGGGTCCTGCAGCTCCGCTCCCCGTTCGGCGGCGGCAAGTCGCACACGTTGGCCGCGCTCTACCATGCCGCGCGCGACCGTTCCGCGCTGGATGTAGCACAATTTCCCCACTTGCGCCACGACGAACCGGTGCGCGTGGCGGTGTTCGACGGCGAGAAGTTCGACGTGTTGGGCCGCGCGGTGGACGGCCAGCCGGTCAAGACGATGTGGGGCGCGCTGGCCGCGCAGTTGGGCTGCTATGACCTGGTGGCCTATCACGACACCAATCGCGTGGCCCCGGGCGGCGACGTGAT
>DAOTZV010000093.1:0-2677 GCA_034434235.1 Anaerolineae bacterium | reverse complement strand
AGACCATGGACGCGCCTACTTTGAAGGCATTCCAGGAGCTGCGCAGTTTGGCGCCCAGATACTCGGCCGGGCCGATCGTCGCGCCCTGCGGCGGCACCAGCGACCAGTCGCCGCTCATGCCGAACTCGGGTCCCAGGCAGTTCTGCAGGATGCTGAACGGCGTGAGCTTGACGATGCGCGGGCCGATCTTCACCCATTCCTCCATCGGCATGGGCGGGAACGCCTCGGAGCCGGGCTCGATGTAGGCCACATGGCCCGACCAGCCGATGCCGCCGTAGCAGACGTCCGCGCCGCCCAGGTCGGCGATCATCTTGCCGTAGTCCTTGAAGTTGGCATTCGTCGGCCCCTGGATCTGGTGTTCCGGCGGCCGCAACCCGGGATCGAGTTTGGCGTAGAAATTGACCTTCATGTTGTAGAGGAACGAATTCGGCCAGGTCTCGGGCGCGATGTTGCCATTCTCGTCGGCGTACTCGTCCATGTTGAAGGTATACAGGTGATGGCATGGCACGCGATATTTGTTGCACAGATACGCCACCCAGGCGTAGAGCGGTTCAGGCTGCGGCAGGATCAGCACCAGGCGCCGGCCCTCGTCCGCGGCTCGCTTGATCTGGCCGAAGATCTCGTTGACCAGCCGAAACGCGAACTCGTCGTCGCGCAGGATGGTGACCTTGAGGTTGGGGTGTTTGAAATTGGCCCAATCTTCCCGCGTCACGGCCCGGGCGCGTTCGCACGCAGCCTGGTCCTGAAATGGGTGCCATTCCGGCATACGGTAGGTGAATCCTTCGAGCATGACTTTGCCTCCCTTTTTGGCTTGCGGGGACGTGTCCCCTTGGTTGCGGGGCCACGGCCCCGCTTTAGATTGCCAGGCGGCGCTGGAGCGCCGCAGTCCAAAATGGGCACACGCCGTGGGCGCACGCCGTGCGCCCCTACAGGGCAACACCAACGACATACGGCCACAACGCCCGATAGCGGGCAAACTGGGCCGCGCTACGTTCCTGATCGGTCGGGGCATAGCGCCGCATCGGACCGATGGCCGAAGGTCCGATATCATCCATGCGCACGAACACGCCGACCCCCACGCCAGCGATCACGGCCGCGCCCCAGCCGGCCGCCTGCGCCATGCCGGGCACGAGCACCGGCGTATCCGTCAGGTCGGCGACGATTTGCGGCCAGATGGGGCTGCGCGCCGCGCCCCCGACCATGGTCAGTTCATCCACGCTGACGCCGGCCGACTGCATCTCTTCGATGGCCCAGCGCACCTCGCACGCCACCCCCTCCATGACGGCGCGGGCCAGGTCCCCGCGGGAATGGGAGAGGGTCAAACCCACCCAGCCGCCGCGGCCGGCGGTCGGGCCGGCATGCCCTCCGGCCGGCGGATAGAAGAGCAGCCCATCGGCGCCGGGGCTGGTCGCCGCGGCCGCCGCGTTGATGGCCGCGTAGCGGGCTTCCCGGTCGGGGCCGGCGTCGGCCCACACGTTGTCGGCCAGCCATTCCAGCGCCGTGCCCACCGCGCCCAGGCTGCGAATGGCGCCCCAGCGGCCCGGGACGGCGTGACAGCTCAACGCCAGGCCGGCGCGCCGGCCGGCCTCCAGGTCGGGGGGGACGGCCAACAGCACCCACGCCGTGCCGCAGGAGAGCAACGTCGCACCCGGTCGCGTGACCCCCATGCCGACCGCCGCGCAATACTGATCGTGCGCGCCGTTGATGACCGGCAGCCCGGCCGGCAGTCCGGTGCGCGCGGCCGCCTCGACCGTCAGCCCGCCGATCGGCGTCCCGGAGGCCCGGATCGGCGACAATTGGTCCCGGCGGATGCCCGCCAGCTCCAGGAGCCATTCGTCCCAGCAGCCCGTCTCGATGTCCAGCAATTGGGTGATGCTGGCATCCGAGGGATTCATGCACAGCTCGCCGGTCAGGCGTCGGCCGATGAAGTCGTTGACGAACAGGAAATGGCGGGCCGCCTCGAACAGCGCCGGCCGGTTCTTCCGCAGCCAGCGGATGTGCTGGAGCGGGAGGCCGGCCATCAGGGGCCAGCCGGTGCGCCGGTGAATTGTCTCGGCCAGGCCCGCGCGCGCCAGCTCCTCCTGCTCGGCCCCGGCCCGGCCGTCCATCCAGCTGATGGCATTGCCCAGGGCCGCGCCGGCCGCATCCACGGGGATGGTCGTGCCCCCCTGCGACGACTGCGCCAACGCCAGCACCTCATCGCCCGGCTGAAGCTCGCCCGCGACCGCGCGCAACGCCGCCACGACCGCCGACCATAACGCCTCCGGATCTTGTTCGACCCACCCCGGCCGGGGCATGATCAGCTCGCAGGGCCGGCTGGCGGATGCCCGGACGCGGCCTTCCAGGTCGAAGAGCAGCGCCTTGACCGCCGTCGTGCCCACATCGAGGCCGAGCATGAGAGATGCACCCACCTTGCGCAAGCCCCCTACCATCCCAAGAGCCGCGCCGCGTTGCCGTAGAAGACATCGGCCACGTCGGCCGCGCTGAGGCCAACCGCTTCGGCGGCCTGGCGGAACGCGTCCAACTCCTCGTACAGGAAGAAGGAGAGCTGCGCCCCCTCGGCCGGGCTCACCTCGCGCATGTGCGGGTCGTCGGACACGTCGCCGTACAGGCCGGGCGGCACGAGGTTGACATAGAATCCATCCTCGCAGATGCGCCGCATGCGCATGCGCGTGAT
>DAOTZV010000092.1:0-1776 GCA_034434235.1 Anaerolineae bacterium | reverse complement strand
GCTGCCGTCCTTGTCCAGGTACAGTCGCACGGTGATGTTGGGCAGGCCCATTTCACCCGGGTCCAGGATGCCGTCGTTGTCCGCATCCAGCCAGATCGTGTCGCCGATGCTGCCCGTGCCGGGCGGGGTCAGGCCGAAGTCGGCGTCGTTGTACTGCTCGCCAGCCGTCAGCGTCACGTTCAGGTTGGTGGGCGTTGTCGGCAGGTAGCCGGCCGGGTAGGTGGCCGGGTCGGTCCGCACCACGTAGCTGCCCGCGGCCAGGCCGTAGATGCGGTAGAGGCCGTTGGCGTCGGTGATGTCATAAGGCTCGCCCGGGTCCCAGACGCCGTCGTTGTCGCTGTCCACGAAGACCCTGACGCCGGCCAGGCCGGGCTCGCCCGGGTCCTGCACACCGTCCGCGTCGGCGTCGGCCCACACATAGTCGCCGATGCTGCCGGACGTGGCGGTCTCCGTGGTGTTGCTGAGCAACGAGCCGAACGCGCCGCTGGTCTCGACCAGAAGGCCGGTGTCCTCGATCACCGCCGGCGCGCCGGCATTCACGGTCGCCTGAAAGCTGAGCACTGAGCTGACCAGCACGCTGTTGGAGGTAGCGCTGGGGAAGGAGACCGGCCCATCGCCGGTGGCGCTGGCGCTGAAGGTCAGGCTGCCGGGGTTGGCGCCCGGGGTGACCGTGCAGCTCCAGGTGAACTCGGCCGAGCCGTTGGCCGGGATGTTCTGGCTGGCCGGCGTGGGGCCGCTGCAGGAGGCCGACGCGCCGCCGGTGGGCGTGACCGTCAACGCGCTGGGGACAACGTTGGTGACGGCCGTGGTGGACTCCAGATGCAGGCGCACCTGGACGGTGTGGCCGGACGAGACCAGCGTGGGGCTGGCGCTCATGCGGCTGAAGCGACCTTGCAGGCTGGCCGCCGGCAGGTAGGTCAGCGCGCCGCCCTGGCCGGTGTTCGCAGCGAAGGGCGCCAGCGCGGTCCACCTGTTGGCGGCGATGTCGTAGCGCCAGAAGGCCGTGGTCTTGCCCTGGAAGGCGTAGATGTAGGTGCCGTCGGTGGTCAGCGCGCCGCCGTCGGCCACGTTGCCCGGCGTGCTGGCCATGGCCGCCCAGGTGTTGGTCGCGATGTTGTAGCGGTAGAAGCCCTTTTTGCCGTCGCCCTGGAGGGCATAGAGGTAACCGCCCACCCGCGTCAGCGCGCCGCCCCAGCCCACGTTGGCCGGCACGTCGGCCAGCGCGGTCCAGCTCGTGTCGCAGGAGCCGGCGCTGCCGGAGGTGGTGGCGTTGCAGCGCCAGAAGCTCTTCTGCCTGTCCCCGCGCAGCGCGTAGATGTAGGTGCCGTCGGTGGTCAGCGCGCCGCCCTTCTTGACGTTGTTCGGCGTGTTGGCCATGGCGGCCCAACTGTTGGCGCCCACATCGTAGCGCCGGAAGGCCGTGCCGTTGCCCATCAGGGCGTAGACGTAGTCCGTGCCGCCCACGTTGAGGAAGACCAGCGCGCCGCCTTCGTTCACGTTGACCCCGGTGTTGGCCCTGGCCGTCCAGGTGTCGCTGGCGGCGTCGTAGGCGTAGAAGGCCTGCGTGTTGTTGCCGCGCAGGGCATAGATGGTGTCAACGCCGTTGCTGGTCAGCGCGCCGCCTTTGGCGATGGCCGCCGGCGTATTGGCCCGCGCCACCCAGGCGCCGGAGGTGATGTTGAAGCGGCGGAAGGTGTTGGTGTTGGCCCCGCGGAAGCCGTAAATCCCGGCCGGCACGCCGGCCTCAATGATCTCGCCCGGCGTGCCCGGCGTGTT
>DAOTZV010000091.1:0-45691 GCA_034434235.1 Anaerolineae bacterium | reverse complement strand
GTTGGGCGACCGAGGTCGCAGCTAAGGAGCCTGCGGCTGGGCGTCGGCCTGCGCCGACGGTGCAGGCCCACGAAGGTGGGCGTCGCGGCGCCGGCGCGCCCTTTAGCCGCGATTTCAATCGCCCCAGAGCGACGCCGGCGCGCGCCTCAGCGGTTGGGCGACCGAGGTCGCAGCTAAGGAGCCTGCGGCTGGGCGTCGGCCTGCGCCGACGGTGCAGGCCCACGAAGGTGGGCGTTGCGGCGCCGGCGCGCCCTTTAGCCGCGATTTCAATCGCCCCAGAGCTGCGCCGACGGTGCAGGCCCACGAAGCGATTTCAATCGCCCCAGAGCGGCGCCGGCGCGCCCCTCAGCAGTTGGGCGACCGAGGTCTAAGGAGCCTGCGGCTGGGCGTCGGCCTGCGCCGACGGTACACGCCCACGAAGGTGGGCGTTGCGGCGCCGGCGCGCCCTTTAGCCGCGATTTCAATCGCCCCAGAGCGACGCCGGCGCGCGCCTCAGCGGTTGGGCGACCGAGGTCGCAGCTAAGGAGCCTGCGGCTGGGCGTCGGCCTGCGCCGACGGTACACGCCCACGAAGGTGGGCGTTGCGGCGCCGGCGCGCCCTTTAGCCGCGATTTCAATCGCCCCAGAGCGACGCCGACGGTGCACGCCCACGAAGGTGGGCGTCGCGGCGCCGGCGCGCCCTTTAGCGGCGATTTCAATCGCCCCAAAACTTGTGGTATGATTTGGATGCGTGTTCTCGGAGAGCTTCTGGAGAAAGCCGCCATGTCCCACGACTCGAATGCCAGGACGCCGCAGGTGCTCTACGTCGGCCGGATAGACTCCAACCACGAACGACTGTGGCAACAGTTGCAGCAGGAAGGGATCGGCATCGTGTTCGCGCGCACGCCAAAGGCGGGCTTGCAACTGGCCAGGGAGCTAAAGCCGCGCGTGGTGATCATCAACACGACGAACGGCGCGTTCACAGGCGACCGGCTATGTCGAACGCTTGGTCGCCTCTTGCCCAACGTACAGCGGCTGCTCTTGACCGAAGCCAACGAGGGCAAAACGATTCCTTGCGAGCGGCGCCTGCCGCGCCCCTTCACCGTCGGCAAGTTGCGCGAGACCATCCTCAAGCTGCTGGAAGCGGCCAATCCGCACATCGTGCGCGCCGGCGAGCTGCGCCTCGATCTCAGCGCGCGCATCCTGGAGGGCCCGCTGGGCCAACGTCGCCTGACGCCCAAAGAGTGCAGCTTGCTCGCCTACCTCATGCGTCGCCCCAATCAGGTCTTCTCGCGGCACCAGCTCATGAAGGACGTCTGGGAGACGCCCTATATAGGCGACACGCGTACCCTCGATGTACATATTCACTGGCTGCGCGAGAAACTGGAGCGCGATCCCAGGACGCCGACCATCCTGGTGACGAGGCGCGGCGTGGGATATGTTTTCGTCGTGCCCGAAACCGGCGCCGGGGATGAGGAAGCAGCACCGGATGAATCCGGCCCTACACGGGAGTCGTCGCGGGAGATGGGAAACGGGGCCGGATGAATCCGGCCCTACAAAGCAAAATCGGCGCCGTCAGGCGCCGATTGGTCCATGCGGATGCGTGCAGATCACGCCCTGGCGGCGGCTCTGGCCTTGTTCAAAGCGTTCATCAGCCGGGACTTGCGCCGCGCGGCTTGATTCTTGTGGATCACGCCCTTCTCGGCCGCCTTATCCAGCGCGCTGATCGCCGCCCGCACGGCCTCTTCGCTGATCTCCGGTGATTTCGCGATCGCCGCCCGCGCCTTCTTCACCAGCGTGCGCGTGGTCGCGCGCACCCGGCCGCGATATATCGTCCGCCGCGCGGTCTGGCGCGCGGCCTTCAGAGCTGACTTGTGGATCTTCTTCCCTGGCAACTTGACCCCTCCAAAATGAACTTCGTGATAAGCAAATGATCGCCCGAAACCTGCGACCGCCGGCCTGTCGGCAGGCAGCAACATCTATTTATACCGCATCGGGCCGATTTTGTCCAGTTTCAGGGGGCGCCCTCTTTGGCCCGGCGTCCGCGGCCGCTTCCGCCATCGCCTCTTCGATATAAGGATACGTCAGCCACACCGTCGCCAGGCCGAACAGTCCGCCGGTGAACACGCGCAAGGCCCAGGTGCTTTCCCGCAGCCCCACCAGTTGAGTGCCGCCATCTATCGCCAGGGGAATCAGCGCGATGAGGTAGGCCTTCAACGAAAGACGCGGCACACGACGAAAACGAGGCGCATAGTAGCTTCGCGCCGCCCCGAACAACAGGCCGCCCAACAGGATGCTGCCGTAGATCGCCACGTCGCGCTGACAGATGGCGACCTTGTAGCCCATCTCCGCGTTGCCGATCCAGCGCAACAGCTCGCGCTGAAACAAGTTGAGGCCGGCCGGCAGCGCGCCGACCGTCTCCAGCTCGGCCACGTCATACGTGGCCTGCGCGCCGAACAAGAAGAAGGAGCGCTCGGGCAACTGGTGGCACGTGAACGCGTACAGCCGGTAGATGAGCCCCGCCGGGCCGCTCAGGCCGAGATGCATGAGGAGAGGCGCGGCGAACGGCAGGCCGACGAACACCGCCACGATCGCGTTGAAGAGCGCCAGCCAGTGATGCGTCAGCCACGCGACCAGCCGATCCACCGCGGCCGCCACCCGATCGGCCCGGCTCCCGGCCGGCAGATGCGCCGTGATCTCCTGTTGGGCCATGTGTTCGCTCCGCTTTCCCCGACCGGACCGCTCAATCGGTCGCCGCGGGAGGCGCGACCACCGCGGTGCCGCTCAGATAGCCGATATAGGCCGGAATGAGCGGCAAGACGCACGGCGACAGGAACGAGAGCACTCCGGCCGCCAGCGCAATCGGCAGCGTGACCACGGCCGACGAGGATGCCCCGCCCAGCTCCAGCCCGGCCAGGCCGGTGCCCAGGCGCGCGATGATCCAGGTCGAGAGCGCGGCCAGGCGATCCATAAAGAGCAAGATCCCGACCACGATCAGAAAGGCCCCGGTGATCTTGGAGATGATCCCCATGTGGCGATTCAGGCGGCGCAGGAAGCCCGTGGCCGAGCTGAGCGCCGCGCCGGTGAGCAGGAACGGAATGCCGAGCCCGGCCGAGTAGGCCAGCAGCAGCAGCGCGCCCTGCGCCACCGTCTGCGTATCGCTCGCCAGCAGGTAGATCGCCGACAACACCGGCCCCACGCACGGGATCCAGCCGGCCGAGAAGAAAACCCCCATGACGAACGACGACAGATAGCCGAAGCGCGGATCGGCGCGCGCCTGCACCCGGCCCTCGGTGTACATCAGCCGCGCCAGGCCATCCACGAACGCCAGATACGCGCGGCCGACCGCGCTCCGCTCGCCGCCCGCCGCGCGCACGCGATCGGCGATCCAGGTCAAACTGCCCGCCACATAGAGGCCGAACAGGATCAGGATCAGGCCGCCGATCTTCACGAAAGTGGGCATGTAGGTGTTCAGGGCATAGCCCACGAACGCGACCGAAGCGCCCAGCAGCACGAACACCGCGCTGAAGCCCAGCACGAACGCCAGCGCGTGGAAAAAGGTGGTCCAACGGCCGGTGGTCATCATGGCCTTTCTCGCTTCAAACGGGGCCGAAGGCCGGCTACGCGTTGCGGCCCGCGGCCTTCTCCTGCTGCAGCTCGCGCAGGGCCTTGAGCTCGGCTTCCAGCCGGCTCTGACGTTGCACCATCGAAAGGATCAGGACGAATGAAGCTGCCCAGATGATCAGATAAGCTCCCGCCAGATAGATCATGGTTTCACCTCGAAGATCAATAGCCCAACTGCTCTTTCAGCGCGTCCACCTGCTCCCGCGTCCGTTCCAGCCGCACCCGATAGGCGAGCAACACGAAGTAGAACACGGTGAAGGCGATCAGGCTCAAAAAGAACACGGGCAACATGCCGCGCGACAGGCCGAAGTTCTTGCTGTCGAGGAGCACCGGATGGATCGTGCGCCACCAGCGGATGGACATGAAGGTGATCGGCACGCTGAGGAACGCGAAGATGCCGTACACGGCCGCGAAGCGGGCACGCCGCGCCGGGTCCTCCAGCGCGCTGCGCAACATGAAATACGCCACATAGAGCAGAAACACGATGGTGTAGGTGGTCAGCCGGGGATCCCATGTCCACCAGGTGTTCCATGCCGGCTTGGCCCACAGCGAACCGCTGGCCGTCGCGGCCAGGGTGAACGCAATGCCGATCTCGGCCGATGAGACCGCCACGCCGTCCCAGAAGCGTCGGCCCTTCGCCAGGTAGGCGATGCTGGCGATCGTGGTGACGCCGAAGGCCAACATGCTCAACCAGGCGCTCGGCACGTGAAAGTAGATGATGCGCTGGGCCGCGGTCTCATCGGGCGTCAACCCGGCCGCGTTGGGCGCCATCAAGAGCGCGGCGTAGGCGGCCACCAACACCAGGGCCGCGGCCACGAGCGTGAGAAACACCAACCCACGAGCGGATCCGTTCATGCCATCCTCCGATTCGGCTTCGTCGGCTTCACTCTTCCATCACGTACCCGAAGGTGAGGTACGCGACGACCGTGAAGCCCACGTCGTAAACCACAACGATCTGCAGCCAGTTGCCCAGCGAGCCGAGCAGCTCGCCATCGAGCAACGCGCCGGTCATCTTCACGCCGGCGATGAGCACCGGCAGGAGCACCGGGAAGAGCAGGATCGGCAACATCACTTCGCGCGCCCGGGTGTTCACCGCGATGGCCGCGAAGACGGTGCCGACCGCCGCGAAGCCGTAGGTGCCCAGCAACAACACGAGCAGATGTTCCGGCGATAGCAACGACAGGTTGTAGAAGATCATCACCAGCGGCAGGATGATGATCTCGACGACGAACATGAAGAGCAGGTTGCCGATCAGCTTGCCGAAGTAGATCGCCGCGCGATCCACCGGCGCCAACAGCAGCCCCGCCAGGCTCCCCTTGTCCTGCTCGATGACGAAGGCCCGGTTCAACCCCAGCGTGCCGGCGAAGCTGATCGCCACCCACACGATCCCCGGCACGACCATCTTCATGTCGGGCACGCGCAGCTCGAACGCGAAGTTGAAGAGGATCACCGTCAGCAGCGCGAAGACGAACATGCTGCTGAAGATGTCCTTCGTGCGCAGCTCGGCCCGGATGTCCTTCCAGACGATGGCGATCACCGCGCGCCAGAAGTTCATCGGTCGCCTCCGACGCAGCGATCGTAGATCGGCCGGAAGCTGGCCGGCGTGAGGCCCGCCGTGCGGCCCTCGAACGCGATCTGGCCGCCGACCAGGATGACGACCCGATCGGCGATCGCCAGGCCGCGCTCGATGCTGTGCGTGACGGTCACGATGGTGCGGGCCGGTTCTCCTTCGCCGGCCGGGGGCGTCTTGCTCAACTGCACCAGCAGCCCATGCAACATCTCCGCGGCCTGCGGATCGAGGCCCGTGTCGGGCTCGTCGAGCAGGAGCACGAGCGGATCGTGCAGGAGCGCCCGCGCGATGGCCAGCCGTTGCACCATCCCGCGCGAGAAGGTGCGCACCAGGTCGTGGCGCCGGCCGCTCAACCCGACCTGTTCCAGCAGGCCGGCGATGCGCTCGCCGGGCGCCGGCAGGTTGTAGAGCCGGGCGAAGAAGCGCAGGTTTTCCTCGGCCGTCAGGCTATCGTAGAGCAACGGCGCATGCGACACCACGCCCAGGTAGCGCCGGATGCCGTCGGCGTGCGTGGCCAGATCCAGCCCGCCGATCAGCACCTTGCCGCTGGTGGGCCGGCTCAGGCTCGCCAGGATGCGGATGAGCGTGGTCTTGCCGGCACCGTTCGGCCCGAAGATCACCAGCGATTCGCCCGGCGCCACGCGCAGGTCTATTCCGCGCAGCGCGGCCTTGCTGCCGAACGCCTTAGTCAGCTTGCGCAGCTCGATCATGGCCGGGGCCACGGCGCGACCGGCCTCTGCCGCCTCGCTCACGGCCGTCCTTCCTTGCGCACCAGATCCAGGAGTTGCGCCTTCAGCCGCAGCCGTTCATCCCGATACGCCGCGTCCGCGAGTTGGCCCGCTTCATGGGCCAGGTCCAACCGCGCCAGCGCCTCGATCAGCTCGTCCTGGGTGATCGCGGCCGCTGCCGGTGCACCGCGGCGCCGCAACAACGGCCAAGCGACCAGCGCCGCCGCCAACAGGCCCCCGGCAACCAGCAGGAGCAACAGGAGGGTCCGGTCGGACGTCGCGGGCGCGGCCGCCGTCCCCATGCCCGACGCACCGCCGAGCGGCAGATTGCTGAAGCGCAGCGTGATCGGCTGGTTGGCGGCCACGTTCTGGCCCGACAGGCTGATGAAGTTGCCGCCTTGCGTCTGGCGCACGCTCTGATCGCTGAGCTGATCGCTGGTCACCCGCGCGCCCACCTCGGCGACGAGGGCATTGACGTTGGCCGCGGGATAGGGGAGGGTGCGCACCAGCTCCAGGGTCGGGCTGCTGTAGGGGATCTCGTAGCGATAGAGCACCTGTCGGGAGTTGCGCCCCGGCGGCAGGGGGATCGTGTCCACGAAGCCGTCGGCCGTGGCGATATAGCGGCCCCCCAGCGCGCCGTCGCTGATCTCCAGCGCCTCGGCGCCCTTCGGCACCGTGAAGCGCAACGTGCCGGCGCCATCGCCGACGTAGGCCTTGTTGCCGTCCAGGCTGAAGACGATCAGCTCGGTGATGTAGGCCCGGCCGCCGTCGAACTCCACGATGAAGTGCACCCGCTCCGCGCGCACGCCCGACGGATCGGACGTGGTGTCGTACACGGCCACCGGCAGGTTCAGGCCGCTTTGTCCCGGCTGAAACTGGACCGGCTCCGAGCTGTAACTGTAGCCGCCCGGCCCTGTCACGCGCGCCACGAAGACGAACGCGGTATCGGTGGGCACGCCGGTAAAGCGAAAGAGGCCGGCCGCGTCGGCGGTGGTCTGTCGGGTGTCGAGCAGCGATGTCTGGTCGAAGATGCCCAGCTCGACCGCAGCATTCGGCACGACCTGGCCGGTGCTCTGGTTGGCGACGACGCCGGAGATGACCCCCGTGCCGGTGAGCGGCGCCGTGGCGAACAGGGGGCCGAGCGACAGACTGCGCACGTACTCCAGCACCGCGCGCTGTTCGGCCGCGGCCAGCTTCGCGCCGAACGCGGGCATATTTCCGCGGCCGGCCGCCAGCAGCTCGGCCCACGCCTTCTGGCTCACGTTCGCGGTGCGGCCGAAGTCGGTCAGGTCGGGCACGGCCGGCTTGCCCTTGCCGTCGGGGCCGTGGCACTCGGCGCACTGCTGGTCGTAGATCGCCCGTCCCATCGCCACCTCGGCCGCGGAGGTGTGCAGCGTCCAGGCGTAGCCGACCGCATCCCAGATCTGCTGGTCGTTCAGCCGACTGCCCCAGGGCGGCATCATGCGCGCCATGCGGCCGTTCTTGGTAACCGAGAACATCTCGGTGAAGGAAAGGCCGGCCACCACGTTGTAGTCGGCGAAGACGGTGGCCGGCACGCTCAGGCCCGGCGCCGTCGGCCCATCGCCCTTGCCCGTCGGGCCGTGACAGGGCGCGCAGTTCTGGGCATAGAGCTGGCGGCCGGCCGCGGGTTGCGGCGGCCGGGACGGCGTCTGATCGGCCGGCGTCGCGTAGGCGGCAGTTGCCGTTGCGAACGCGACGATCAGCGCAATCAGCACACAGATTGCGAAGAAGCTGCGGAAAACGGTCAAAGGGGTTCTCCTGAAACGCTGAGCTTTCAGACAAAAACGGTCACCCGCCCGGCAGGCGACCGTTTTCGTGCATTGAACATCGGGTGTGAACGGCGGTCCGCTATTTGACCGCCTCGACCTTGATTTCCTGGTATTCCTCGTAGCGCGACGGGCACTTGAGCAAGAGATTGTTCGCCTCGATCACGCCGTCGGCTCCCATCTTGCCCTCGATGATCGCGCTCGATCCCTCGCGCTCCATCTGGTCCGGCTTCACGCCGTGGAAGTGAATGGCGATCTGCTTGCCGGCATCCTTCGGATCAGAGATGCGGAAGCTCAGGTCGAGGGTCGCGGCATCGTACCGGATGCTATCGGTCACGATGTTGCCGCTCACGCGCAGATTCTTGCCCGTCAGCGCGGCCTGCTCGGCCAGCACCTCGCCGACCTCGCGATAGTAGGCGCCCGAGCTGGAGATTGCCGAGACGATCAGGTAGGCAATCAACCCCAATACGACTGCAGCGCCGACGATGAACTTGATCTGCTTGTTCGACCGGTGCGCTTCCACCTTGCCGCGCAAAATCGTCGTTTCCATCTCGCCTCCGTCAGTTGGCCGCCGGATAGCCGATCTCCGCCAGGGTTTGTCTGACGTTGCTCAGCACTGATTCGTTTTCCAGCGTGAACGTGGCCGTCTTGGCCTTCGCATCGCCCGTGACCTTGAGGACGCCGGGCAGTTCTTGCGTCTCGCGCACGATCGTGTTGACGCAGTGATGACAGGAAATGGCCGGTATGGACAACGTCACTGTAATAGACATGGCTTCCTCATTCTCTCCAGGAGTTCAGATCTTGCGTGCCTCCGGCACGTATCTTCTCAAAAAGTAGGGGCGACGGGGATCGCAGATCCCCTTTGAGCAAGCTTACAGCCGGTCTGCGACCGGCGTCCCCGGCTTGTTGAGAGGATACTCCGGCACGTCTGTAGCATATATTACACCATCCGCGCCGATTTTCTGTAATCGCGGCTTCAGAAACGCGATCTGAGCGCGAGCGGCCGGCGCGCGGATCATTCCGTCGCCGCGGCTGCGGCCTGCGGCCGCAGGTGATTGATCAGGATGCCCGCCACGCCCACCAGGAACAGGCCGATGGCGATCCACTGCGCGGTGGCGAGCGAGCCGATGCGCCAGGCGTCGGGCCGGAACATCTCGACCCAGAAGCGGCCGGCCGGATACCACATCAGGTAGAAGCAGAAGACGTCGCCGTTGCGCAGTTTGGGCGCCAGCGCGCGGGCGCCGAACCAGATCAACAGCGCGCCGATCACGTTCCAGAGGGCTTCGTAGAAGAAGGTCGGGTGGAAGCCGTTGGCCGCATACCACTGCCGCGCGGCGTCGGTCAGGCGATCGGGCAAGCCGCAGGCCATCGGCGAGCCGACCGGCTCCTGGCACGGATAGGCGGGGTTGATGTGGAAAGCCCACGGGAGGTTGGTCGGCGGGCCGTACAGCTCCTGGTTGATGAAGTTGCCGACCCGGCCGATAGCCTGGGCGAGCAGCAGGCCCGGCGTGGCGATGTCCAGCCAGCGCAGGAACTTCAGATGCTTGTACGCGCAATAGATGGCAAAGGCCAACACCCCGCCGGCCACCGCGCCGTAGATGCCCAGACCGCGGAAGCCGCCGTTCCAGAACGCGATGATCTCGATCGGATGCTCGCGATAGTAGGACCACCCCACGAAGTTGCCGGTCGGCGTAGAGAAGACATGGTAGAGCCGCGCGCCGATGATGCCCAGGAGCAGCCCCAGGGTCAACAGGTTCCACACGTGGTCGGGGTCTTCCCCGCGGCGCCGCGCCTCGATGGTGGAAAGATACGCGGCCAACACGGCCCCCGTCACGATCAGGAGGCCGTACCAGTGCACCGAGATCGGTCCGAGCTGGACGAGAACAGGATTCATAAACACTCCTCTCAACCTCCGCGGCGGGCGCGGCGGGCTGCCCGCTCATCGGTCGGTTCGCCGGCGCCCGCGGCGGCCGCGGCCTCGCGCGCGAGCTGGCGCTGGTATTTCAACCAGCGCATGCAATCTTCGTCGTGTCCCATCAACATGTCGGCCGCCAGGATCGCCTTCTTGATCTCCGGCTTGAGCGGGTTGGTGATGGCGCTCGGCATCCCGGCCGCGATCAGCATCGCCATAAAGGTGGCGTTGATCGCCTCGCGGTCGGGCAGGCCAAAGGAGACGTTGGAGGCCCCGCAGGTCGTGTTGCAGCCGAGCTCTTCCTGGATCCAGCGCACGAGCTGCACCACCGCGCCGCCCGACCCGCGCACCGCGCCCGCCGGCATCACCAGCGGATCCACCAGGATATCCTCCGGCGGGATGCCGTAGGCAGCCGCGCGCTTCACGATCTTCTTCGCGACCTCGAAGCGCACCTTCGGATCGGTGCTGATGCCGGTCTCATCGTTGGAGATCGCGATCACCGCGCATTTGTATTCGGCCACCAGCGGAAAGACCGCCTCCATGCGCTCCTCTTCGCCGGTCACCGAGTTGACCAGCGGCTTGCCGCCCGCGGCCTTCAGCCCGGCGCGCAACGCCGCCACCACCGAGGAATCCACGCTGAGCGGCACATCCACCACCGACTGCACGGCTTCGATCGCCGCAACCATCACCTCGGGTTCCAGCTCGTGGGCATTGGCCACGCCCAAACCCGCGTTTACGTCGAGCACGGTCGCGCCGGCCGCTACCTGCGCCAGCGCGTCGGCCTTCACCCGCTCATAGTTGCCCGCCAGCAGCTCGGCCGCCAGCGCCTTGCGGCCGGTGGGGTTGATCCGCTCGCCGATGATCGTGAAGGGGAGATCCGGGCTGATGATGGCTTCGACGCCGCCCTTCGAACGCAGAATGGTTTGCATAGAGTCAGGCTCCTGAAGTGAGCATTAAGAAAAACCCGGTTTCTCCCAGAAACCGGGGCGTTGTTCCTGTCTACCACCCATTATAGTATAGGACGCGGCCTGGGCGCAAGTTGCTCGATGGCCTTTTCAACAACCCAAGGGCAAGAATAGCGCACCTGCGCAGGGTTTGGCATCTTGATACATTTGGCGTACAATCGCATCAAAGCAAGTGTGCACGATCATCGTCTGAGAGGGAGCGTCCCAACTTGACCCCAGCCTCTACTCACTCGCCGACCTGCCGGGTCGTCTTTCAGCCGTCCGGCCGCCAGGCCGAAGTGCCGGCCGGCACGACATTGCTTGACGCCGCGCGCGCCATGGGCGTCGAGATCGAAGCGATCTGCAACGGCCGCCAGACGTGCGGCAAATGCCAGGTCGTCATCGAAGAGGGATTCTTCCCCAAGTACGGCATCACCTCGGCCGCCGACCACCTGAGCCCCATAGACGGCCGCGAGCACAAGTATTGGGCCGATCATCCGCGGTTGCCCGGCCGGCGCCTGGCCTGCGCCTGCGAGGTGCTGGACGACCTGTTGGTGTACGTGCCCGAAGAGAGCCAGGCGCACAAACAGGTGGTGCGCAAGGCCGCCACCGAGCGCGCCATCGTCGTTGACCCGGCCGTCCGGCTTTATTATGTTGAGATCGAGCCGCCCACCCTGGAGCGTCAGCTCGGCGATTGGGATCGCCTGGCGGCCGAGCTGGCCGGCCGCTTCGGCCTGCGCGATCTGCGCCTCGATCCGATCCTCCTCGGCTCGTTGCAAGAGATCGTTCGACAGGACGAGTGGCGGGTGACGGTGACCGTCTGGCAGGATCGGGAAGTCATCCGGGTCCAGCCAAGCTATCACGAAGAGCTGTACGGCCTGGCGGTGGACATCGGCACGACGACGATCGCCATGCATCTGTGCGACCTGCGCACCGGCGCGGTGCTGGCGACCGTCTCGCGCATGAACCCGCAGGTGGCCTACGGCGAAGATCTGATGAGCCGCGTGAGCTACGCCGACAACCGGGAAGACGGCCTGGCGACGTTGCATGGGGCCGTGATCGCTGCGCTGAACGAGCTGGCGGCCGAAGCCGCGGCCGAGGCGGAGATCGCCACGGACGCCATCACGGATATCGTGCTGGTGGGCAACAGCGTGATGCATCACATCCTGCTCAACATCCCGCCGAAACAGCTCGGCCAATCCCCCTTCGGCCCGGCCGTGAGCGACGCGGTGGACATCAAGGCGCGCGATCTGGGGCTCAAGCTGGCGCCGGGCGCGCAGGCGCACGTGTTGCCGATCGAAGCCGGCCACGTCGGCGCGGACAACGTCGCGGTGATGCTGGCCGAGCGGCCAGATCAGGCGCCGGCCGACGAGATCTGGCTGATCGTGGACGTGGGCACGAACGGCGAGCTGCTGTTGGGCAACAGCCGGCGGCTCTGTTCGGCCTCCAGTCCCACCGGCCCGGCGTTCGAGGGCGCGCAGATCCGGCACGGCATGCGCGCCGCGCCCGGCGCCATCGAGCGCGTGCGGGTGGACCCCGAGACGCTGGAGGTCAATTTCAAGGTGATCGGCCGCGACGAGTGGAGCGCCGACTGGGGGCAGGGCCGCAACGGTTCGGGCGACAGCGAGCCCGAGACGCCGGCCGAACGCCGCGAGCGGAAGCGCAAGGCGCTGTTGGGCGAAGGGCCGATCCTGGCGACCGGCATCTGCGGCTCGGGCATCATCGAGGCGGTGGCCGAGCTCTTCATGGCCGGCGTGCTCACCCCCGATGGCCGCTTCGCGCCGGAGGTGCAAAGCCCCCGGCTGACGTGGCACGGGTCCAAGGCCGAGTTCGTGCTCGCCTGGCCGCATCAGACGAGCACCGGCCGGCCGATCGTGATCACCAGCGACGACGTGCGCGCCATCCAGCTCGGCAAGGCCGCGCTCTATTCGGGCGCGCGGCTGATGATGGAGCGGCTGGGGGTGGATCATGTGGACAAGGTATTGTTGGCCGGCGCGTTCGGCTCGTACATTGATCCCAAACATGCGATGGTCATCGGCATGATCCCCGACGCCGACCTGACGAAGGTACACACGGTGGGCAATTCGGCCGGCGACGGCGCGCGCATCGCGCTGCTCAATCGCGCGCAGCGCGAAGAGGCCCGACGGCTGGCCCGTTGGGTCGAGTACATGGCCGTGGCGCTGGAGCCGCGCTTTCAAGATGCGTTCGTGGAGGCGTTGCCGCTCCCGCACAAGCACGACGCCTTCCCCCACCTGGCCGAGATCCTGGCGACGGCCGCGGCCCGGCGCAAAGCACGCGGCGTGTCCGATGCCGTCAGCGCGCGCGACCGCCGACGCCTCAGAGTAACAGAATGAGCATCTTTTCATTTGACGTTTCACGTTTCACGTAAAGGAGCACACATGGCCGACCCATTCGAAAGCCTATCGCCCGAGCTACAAGAGCACTATCAGAACATGCAAGACGACCTGTACGACGGCCTGACCGACAAGGTCGTCGCCGCGACGAAGCAGGCGCTGGAGTGGGGCCAGTCGCCGGCCAACGTGCTGGAACATGGCCTGGTGGCCGGCATGGACATCGTCGGCCAGGACTTCGGCGCCGGCATCCTCTTTGTGCCCGAAGTGTTGCGCGCGGCCAACGCCATGAAGGCCGCCATGGAGATCTTGCGGCCGCTCCTCACCGAGACCGGCGCGCCCAAGATCGGCGTCGCGGTGATCGGCACGGTCAAGGGCGACATCCACGACATCGGCAAGAACCTGGTGGCCATGATGTGGGAGGGCGCGGGCTTCGAGGTGCACAACCTGGGCAACAACGTGGACGCGGACAAATTCATCGCCGCGATCCGCGAGCACAACGCCAACATCCTGGGCATGTCGGCGCTGCTCACCACCACCATGCCCTACATGGCCACGGTCATCGAACGCCTGAAGGCCGAGGGACTGCGCGAGCGGGTCAAGGTGCTGGTGGGCGGCGCGCCCCTCAACGAAGCATTTGCCGAGGAGATCGGCGCGGACCGCTATTGCAAGGATGCCGCGGAAGCGGTGATCGCGGCGAAGGCGATGGTGGGGGCGTGAAGCGCGAAGCGTGAAACGTAAAACGTGAAGCGTAAAGGGAGGAGAAAAATGGATAGGCTTGTTGAGTTTTTGCGGTCTCATCCGGTGACGTTGGGGGATGGGGCGATGGGGACGATGTTGCAGGCGGCCGGCCTCACTACCGGCGGCGCGCCGGAGGAGTGGAACGTGACCCGGCCGGAGGTCGTCACGGCCATCCATCGCGGCTATGTCGAGGCCGGCGCGCAGATCATCACGACCAACTCGTTCGGCGGCACCCGCTTCCGCCTGGCCCGCGAGAATCTGCAAGACCGCGTGCGCGAGTTCAACCTGGCCGCGGCCCGGCTGGCCCGCGCGGTGGCCGACGCGGCCGATCACGAGGTGCTGGTGGCGGGCGACATCGGCCCGACGGGCGAGATCATGGCGCCGCTGGGCACCCTGACGCCGGAGGACGCGCGGGCCGCCTTCGCAGAACAGGCGGCCGCCCTGGCCGAAGGCGGGGTGGACTTCTTCCTGATCGAGACGATGAGCGCGCTGGAGGAAGTGGAAGCGGCCATCGCGGGGATCCGTTCGGTCTCCGATCTGCCCATCGCGGCCACCATGACCTTCGACACCCGCTTCCGCAC
This sequence comes from Anaerolineae bacterium, assembly GCA_034434235.1. GTDB lineage: Bacteria > Chloroflexota > Anaerolineae > CG2-30-64-16 > CG2-30-64-16 > CAKZKT01. The sequence continues at coordinate 31,475 of DAOTZV010000091.1, read as the reverse complement.
CATGATGGGGGTCAAGCCGGCGCAGGCGTTGGAGGCGCTCTACGGCTGGGGCATCCGGGTCATCGGCGCCAACTGCGGCAACGGCCCGGCCGAGATCGAACGGGTGATGAGCGAGATGGTGGCCGTCAAGCCGGCCGATGTCTATCTGATCGCGCAGTCGAACGCCGGCCTGCCGAAGTATCAGCAGAAGCAGATCCACTACGACGGCACGCCCGAGGTGATGGCGGCCTACGCGGTGAAGATGAAGGAGATGGGCGTCACCTACATCGGCGCGTGTTGCGGCTCGACGCCGGCGCACATCGCCGCAATGCGGGACGCGCTACGCGGATAATCCACGGGTATCCTCTCAATAACCTGAGGGACGCTGATCGCAGACCGACGGCAAGCCCGTTCAAAGGGGATGGCCTCCCACTTTGCAGGCTCGTAGGCGGTCTGCGACCGCCGTCTCCTCGGATGATTGATGAAGATACTTCGGAAGGATATTCGCGTATTCGCGTCAAAGACTTGACAGCGCTCCGAGATTCGCCGATAATCGCATCAAAGAGTCGGTCAGGAGCACGCATATGAATGACTGGCAGCTTCAAGTTGCAAAGGAAAAACTCAGCGAAGTGATCGAAGGGGCTTTGCGCGGCGAACCGCAGATCATCACACGTCATGGCGTCCCGGTCGTAGTCGTACTATCGGTAGCCGAGCATCGTCGTTTGATTGCTTCACAAGGCACGCTCTCTGAATTCTTCCAGCGGTCGCCGCTGGTAGATGCCGAACTGGACCTGAGTCGGGATCGGACCCTGCCCCGGGAAGCTCTTTCGCTATGAAATATCTCCTGGATACCTGCGTCATCTCGGAGCTGATTCGTAAGGCTCCAAATGCCAGGGTAGTGTAGTGGCCTGGATAGACGGATTATACGACCCTGAAGTCTATCTGAGTGTGATCACGATTGGGGAGATCAAGCGAGGCGCCGAAAGATTGCCCGAATCTGAACGGAAATACGCCATTCTGGAGTGACTTGAAAACGACCTTTTCCTTCGATTCGAAAGACGAATCTTGCCGATTGACGCCGCGGTCATGTTGACCTGGGGGCGCCTGGTCGCAACGCTGGAGCAACGAGGTCGCCCATTGCCGGCTTTCGATTCCCTGATCGCGGCTACGGCGCTGAGTAACAAGCTGACTTTGGCAACGCGTAATGTCGAAGACTTCGCCGATACCGGCGTCCCGATTTTCAATCCCTGGACCGACGCTGACAGCAGGTAGTCGCCGAAGCATAGAGGGCGATCTTGAATAATGTGTCTGATATGTTACTCAAGATCGCCCTCGCCCTTTACCGGCTATCCGTTCCACGCCGCGCGGAAGATGTAAGTTCCGGCCCCCACCTCATAAACGACACGCCCCTGTTCGGCCCGCACAAGGGTCACGCCGGCCATGCCCCCTTCTTCCGTCACCTGATCGGGAGCGGCCGCCGGCATGTAGACCGTGGCCGTCGTGTTGGCCGGCACGGTCGCCTCCAGCGTCAGGACGCCATCCGCGATGCGCCATCCGCTGACGATCCTCCCGCGAATCGAGTCGTACACGGCGCGGGCGTGCGTCAGGCCGCCGCCGGGATGAGGCCGGATGACGATGTGCGCATAGCCCGGCCGGTCGGGATCCAGGTCGAGCCCGGCCACCACCCGATAGAGCCACTCGCCGATGGCGCCGTAGGCGTAGTGGTTGAACGAGTTCATGCCCACGTCCTGGAACCCCTTGTCGTGCGTCCAGCCGTCCCAGCGCTCCCAGATCGTCGTCGCGCCCTGCGTCACCGCATAAAGCCACGACGGCCACGTCTTCTGGAACAGGAGCTGATACGCCACGTCGAGCCGGCCGCCTTCTGACAGGACGAACGGCAGGTAGGAGGCGCCGACGAAGCCGGTGGAGAGATGCCCCCCGCGCTTCTGGATGTCGCGCACGATCTGATCCACGGCCACGCTGCGCAGCCCGGCCGGCAACAGGTCGAAGTGCAGCGCGAGCACGTAGGAAGTCTGCGTGGCGCCGGCCACCAGCCCGGCCGGGGTGACGAAGCGCTTCTGGAACGCGGCGCGCACGTTCTCGAAGAGCTGCGCGTACTTCTCGGCATCGGCCGTCTTGCCCAGCGCGGCCGCGATCCGGCTCATCAGCCGGGCGCTGTAGGCGAAGAACGCGGTGCCGATCAGGTCTTTGCGCGTGCCGCCGTCCGTCAACCCGCTGCCGTCGAGCGCCAGCCAGTCGCCGAAGCCGGGGAAGCCCGGATAATCCTCGTAAGACCGGATGTAATCCTTGCTGTTCTTCTCCAGATAGGCGATGAAGCGGGCCAGCGAATCGTAATGCTCGGCCAGGAGCGCGGTATCGCCGTAGCACTGGTACACCGTCCACGGGCAGATGATTCCCGCATCGGCCCAGGCCGGGCCGCCGTCGGGTCCCAGCACGCTCGGCGCGACCATGGGGAACGCGCCTTCCGGCGACTGCGCATCGGCCAGGTCGCGCTGCCATTTGGTGAAGAACGCGGCCACGTCCCGGTTGAAGATGCCCGTGCGGATGAAGGCCTGCGCGTCGCCCGTCCAGCCGAGCCGCTCGTCGCGCTGCGGACAGTCGGTGGGCACCTCCAGGTAGTTGCCCTTCTGCCCCCACTGGATGTTGTGCTGCAACTGATTGACGAGCGGATCGGAGCACTCGAACGCGCCGGAGAGGGGCGCGTCGCTGTGGACGACCACCCCGGTCACGGCGTCGGCCGTCACCTCGCCGGGCAGGCCGCTCAGCTCCACGTAGCGGAAGCCGTGGAAGGTGAAGCGCGGCTCCCACACCTCTTCGCCGTCCCCGCGCAGGGTGTAGTAATCGGTGGCGCGGGCGGTGCGCAGGTTGGCGGTGTAGAGGGTGCCGTCGGGGTTGAGCATCTCGCCGAAGCGCAGGATCACGGTCGCACCGGCCGGGCCGCGCACCTTGATCCGCACCCAGCCGACCATGTTTTGCCCCATGTCGAAGACCCACTTCGAGGAGACCCAGCCGCGAAACTGCTTCGGCTCGGCGATCGGCTTCAGCTCTTCCTGCCGGCGCACCGGCTGCCCGCGCATCGGCGAGATCTCGATGCCCGGATCGGGGAAGACCTGCACCGGCCACCAGGCGCCGTCGTCGAAGCCGGCCGTGCTCCAGCCGGGGAACTCCAGCCGGGCATCGTAGCTTTCGCCCATGATCAGGTCGGCCTCCAGGATCGGCCCATAGGCCACCTTCCAGGAGTCATCGGTGGCGATGGTCAACGTCCGGCCGTCGGCCAGGGTGATCTCCAGTTGCGCCAGCAGCTTGGGCCGGTCGCCGTAGAGTTGGCGGCCGAACGCGGCCACGTTGCCGCAATACCAGCCGTCGCCCAGGATGGCGCCGAGCGCGTTCTCGCCGGCCGTCAACAGGTCGGCCACGTCGTACACCTGGTATTGCACGCGCTTCTTGTAGTCCGTCCAGCCGGGGGTGAAGATGTCGCGGCCGACGCGCCGGCCGTTGATCTCGACCTCGTAGAGACCGAGTGCGGTGACGTAGAGCCGCGCCGAACGCACCGGCTGGTCCAGGTGAAAGGCTTTGCGCAGGAACGGCGCCGGGCACGAGGTGCGCGGCCCGCCCTTCAACGGCCCGCCGATCCACCGGCCGACCCATTCCTGGCGCGCCAGCAGGCCCATCTCCCACCAGGCCGGCTCGCTCCAGGCCGATGGCTCGCCCTCGCCGTCCCAAACGCGCACCTTCCACCATACGCGCTGCCGCGATGCCAGCGTGGGCCCGGCGTAGCGCACATGACACGTCTCGGCCGATGCGACCTTGCCGCTGTCCCACACGTCGGCCTCGTCGCCGGCCAGCTTCTCCGGGCTGCTCGCGGCGATAATCTGATACGCGGTCTGCCGCTCGCCGCGGCGGCTCGATTCCAGCACCCAACTGAGCCGCGGGGCCTGGATCCCCAGGCCGAGCGGGTTGGTCAGATACTCGCAACGCAGTTGGGTCACACGCAGTTGGTCGTTCATGGTTGCTCCTCTTCGTCCTGTGTCAGCTCCGCCAGGCGGTCGAGATAGGGCCGCACGGCGGGAAAGAGATGCCGATACACTTCTTCGTACACCCGGCTGTAAAACGCATGGCGGCCGGGATCGGGCGCCTCGCCGGCCGCTTCCTGGCCGGCCATGGCGGCCGCGGCGCTGCGCACGTCGGGGAAGAGGCCGGCGCCGGCCGCGGCCAGGATGCCCGCGCCGAGCGCGGCGGCCTCGGCCGTGCGGCTACGCCGGACCGGCTTGCCCGTCACGTCGGCGATGATCTGCCGCCAGAGCGCGCTGCGGCTGCCGCCGCCCATGGCGATCAGCTCGCGGATCGGCCGGCCGGTGGCCGCCTCGATCCCTTCAATGCACAGGCGCTGCTCGAACGCGATCCCCTCCAGGATGGCCCGGTAGAGGTGCGCCGGGCCGTGGACGCCCCGCCACCCCACAATGATGCCGCTGGCGCGCGCGTCCCAGTAGGGGCTGAGCACGCTGTTCCAGTAGGGCACGAGCACCAGCCCGGCCGCGGCCGGCGGCAGGTCGGCGGCCGCGGCTCCCCAGCGATCGAGGTCGGCTTCGCTCTCCGAGGCCGGCGCGACGCGGCCGAACTGCTCCAGAAACCAGCCGATGGTGTATGTGCCGGCCATCAACGCGGTCTCCAACAGGCAGGCGCCGGGGATGCCCGCGGTGGTGGTGCGAAACGCCGCCGCGGCGACATAGGCGTCGGCGTGCGCGCCGAGGATGACCGACGTGCCCAGGCTCAGGTAGGCGGGGCCGTAGCCGGCGACCCCCGCGCCCAGGCCGGCCGCCTGGCCATCGCCCAGCCCGGCGAAGACGGGGAGGCCGACCGGAAGCCGACACGCGGCCGCGGCCTCCGGCGTCACGGCGCCCAGGTATGCGGCCGGCGGATAGAGCGCCGGCAACTGCCCTGCGGAGATGCCGGCCACGCGCAACAGATCCTCGTGCCAGGCGTGCGCCTGCATGTCGAACAGCCCGGTCGGATCGGCGCTGCCCCAGCTCGTGGCGATCCGTCCGGTGAGCCGATGCACCAGGTACGCGTGCGTATCGAGATACCCGGCCGCGGCCGCGCAGAGCTCCGGTTCGTGGCGTTGCAGCCAGGCGATCTTGGCGATGGTGAGATTGCGCGACAGGCGCTTGCCGGTGATCTGATGAAAGCGGTCGCCGCCGACGGCCGCTTGGATCTCGGACAGCAGCCCGGCGGCCCGATCGTCCAGCCAGAGGATGGCGTCGCGCAACGGCCGGCCGGCCGCGTCCACGGGCACGAAGGTCTCGCGTTGGTGGGCGATGGCCAATCCGGCCACGCGGCGCACATCCACTTGCGCCGCCACCTGGCGCAGCGCGGCCGTCAGCGCCGACCACCACTGATCGGCCGCTTGTTCGTGCCAACCTGGCCGCGGTTGCGCCACGGCATGATCGCAGCGGCCGGCCGCCGCGACTTCGCCCGTCGCCGTCCAGGCGATGGCTTTCGTCGCGGTGGTGCTGCAATCAACCCCGATGACCAGGTCGCGCTTCATGGCAGCTACGATTTTTCGCGTGTGGGCGCACGGCGTGCGCCCACACATCACGATAGCTTCGCCTTGAGCCAGGCGAAGGCCGCGTCTTGCATCTCCAGGTCGAACTTGTGCGGGCCGGGATAGAACTGGCCCGTGTACGCGTCGGGCCGGCCGACTGAGGCATAGTGCGCCATGAGTCGCTCGTGCGCGGCGCGCATGCCGGCCGGGGTGAACAGGTCGTCCTCGTTGTCGTATTGCACCAGGAGCGGCATCGGCGCGCGCGCCGCGGCGATGTCGGGCCAGTCGCCGCAGCGCGACCAGCCGTTGGGGAAGAGCATCCACGTGTGGGTGGCGACGTTGTGATCGAGCAGGCCCTCGTAGGTGCTCATCAGGCCGACGATGACGGCCGCCGCGATGCCGTCGTGCGTGGCAAGGAGGAGCGCGGAGCGGTTGCCGCCGCCCGATAGCCCGCAGCAGGCCACCCGGGCCGGATCCACTTCGGGCCGGCTGCGCAGGACGTTCAGCGCGATGCGGTCTTCGTGGCTCACCACGCCCGCCAGCGTCGTGCCGAGCAGGTTGCAGTACTTTTCCACCAGGTGTTCGTGTTGGGTGGTGGCCGCGTTGTAGCGGGCGATCTCTTCCGGCGCGGGATTGCCCTGCATCCAGAGCGCGCGCGTGGCCTCGATCAGCGCGCGCGTGGCTTCGGGCATCGTCTCCAGGGGGAAGCGCCGCGTCCCCCACAGGAAGGTGTCGTGGACCAGGACGACGAAGCCTTCGGCCGCCAGCGCATTGGCCCACGGCCGGCCGCCGTAATACCTGGCCCAGAACTCGCGCAACACGGGCAGCGGCTCATCCGGCCCCTCGGCGATCTTCTCCTTGCCGAAGAACTTGAAACCGCCGTGATCGTGCAGCGCGATGACGGCCGGCAGCGGGCCGCGGGCGCCGGCCGGCTTCAGCAGCCACGCGTGCGTCCGCGGGCCATAGCCGACCGACCAGGAGAGCTCCTCGCCGAGCAGGCCGTCTTTCTCCCAGCGCACTTCGCTGCGAAGATTGAGGGGCGCCTCCGGGCCGTTGCAAAAGCCGAGCACCTGGCGCAAGCGCGCCCGCGTCTCGGGGCCGGGCGCGGCCAGGGGATAGAGGGGCCCCTGCCGGCGGGCCTCATCTACCCAGTCGCTGAAGATGCCGAGATGTTGATAGGTGGTGGTCATGGCCCTGTCCTATACCTGGAATATGTACGCCCGCACGACCATGAATGGTGCGTGCTGCCCGGCAGCGCCCGGTCAACCGGGCTGGCGCATCGCGCCGATGTAAATCCAGCCCCGTTCACGGGGCGCCGCCCGGTAGCCCGGCGATTCATCGCCGGGCGGCCTTGAGCTGCTCCAACACCTCCGCCTCGGGCCGGGCCTTGTAGAACTCATCCAGCGGATAACAGCCCGACACCAGGCCGTTGCGCGGGGCGGTGGTGCAATCGCTGAAGGTGCGGCAGATGCGCTTGCGCTGGAGCGGCCGGCCCGCGAGCGTATCGGCCACGAGCTCCGGATAGGCCAGCATCATGCGGCCCAATCCCACGAAGTCGGCCATGCCGGTGCGCACCACGCGTTGCGCCACGTTCGGCAGCCACTCCTGAAGATAAGTATAGCCCGATCCCACCACCGCCAGCTCGGGCCGGTGGCGCTTCAGCTCGGCCGTCACCGCGATCTGCCGCGCCACGCCGACCAGTGGATCCTCGGGCGGCTGATAGCCGTCGGAGGGCGGGAAGAGGGCCGGCCGCTGGATGTGCGGCACGTAGTAGGGACTGCCGGCCGTGATGCAGACGAGGGAGATGCCGAGCTGCGCGAGCAGATCCAGGAACGCCTTCGGTTCGGCCAGGTCCATGCCCACGCCGGTGCCGTCGCCGCCGAACGCCCAGCGGTAGGGGCCTTCCCCCCATGCCTCGGGCGCGCCGACGCCGTCGGGGCCGGGGCGGAACGGCACGAAGTCGAACGCGCTGACGCGCACCGCGATCGCCAGGCCGGGCGCGGCCGCGCGGATCGCCGCGACCGTCTCGCGCAGGAAGCGCGTGCGGTTCTCGAAGCTGCCGCCGTACTTGCCGGGCCGGTCCACCGCGCTGAGGAACTCGTGGCCCAGATAGCCGTGGCAATGCTTCACGTCCACGAAGTGAAAGCCGGCGCGCTGGGCCCGCGCGGCCGCGGCCGCGAAGTCTTCGATCAGCCGGCCGATCTGGTCGTCCGTCATCACCGGATAGTCGGACGGGATGCCGAACTTGCGGTCGAGCACCGGGTGATGGTAGAGGATCCACGGCTCCAGCTTCCGGCTGTTGGGCCGGGCGAAGCGACCTGAATGGGTGAGCTGCAGGCCGATGTAGAGGTCGTCGGCGCTGCGCGGGCCGAAGCTGGCCCGATGGGCCGCGATCAGCGCCTCGCGCAGCCGGGCCAGGTCGGGCCACGTTTCCTCGTTGATGACGAGCTGATTGGGGTTGGCGCGGCCGTCGTGGCGCACGGCGGTCGCCTCGCCGCCGAAGATCAGCTTCGCGCCGCTGCGGCCGAAACGCTCCCAGCGCCGAAAGGTCAGCTCGGAAGGGCGGCCGTCGGGGGTGCCATCCCACCCTTCCATCGGCAGCACGCAGAACCGGTTGCCGACAGTGAATCCGCCGGGCAGGGTGTACGGTTGTGCCAGAGGCGCGGCGGGGCCGGTCTCCACTTTGTCGTCGAAGGGCAATTCGATGCCGAGGCCGGTGATGTGATCCCGGAAGGCCTCCGGGGTTTTCAACATGGCAACGCGGCGATAGGTCATGGTGTAGCATCCTCTTGCTTGTCGAGATTGACTGGCGTTATGGTCACCGGAGCTCCGTCGCAAGTCGGCCACTTATGTTCGTATTGCGCCACAATCCCAGAGATTGCGGCACTCTCATACCCGTAACACAATCCTCCGGATCGTGCCATCCCGCAATCCAGAGGATTGCGTTACAATCGCCGCAGGTGGAACCCGCCGTCCACGTTGATCACTTCGCCCGTGGAGAAGGGCAGGTAACCTTCGGCGATGGCAACGACGGCTGCGGCGACGTCGTCGGGACGGCCCCAGCGCCGGATGGGCGTGAGGCCATCTGCGATGAGGCGGTCGTATTTGCCCCGAACCGCGCTCGTCATGTCGGTCTCGATGATGCCGGGCCGGATCTCGTAGACGTTGATCCCTTCGGTCGCCAGGCGGTCGGCGAAGAGGGCGGTCATCATGGCCAGGCCGGCCTTCGAGAGGCAATACTCCGACCGACTGATGCTGGCAGTGTACGCGCTGATCGAACCGATGTTGATGATCTTGGGCGGATAGGCCGCGCCGGCCCGCACCTGGGCGATCATCACCCTGGCGACGGCCTGCGTCAGGAAGAACGGCCCCTTCAGGTTGACCGCCATCACCTCGTCGTAGCTTGCCTCGGCGGTCTCCAGGATGTCCACGCGCTGGCGCGGGGCCATGCCGGCGTTGTTGACCAGCAGATCCACGTGGCCGAACGCGGCGAGGGTCTCGCCGAGCAGGCGTTCGCGATCGGCCGCCTGGCCGATGTCGGCCTGGACGAGGAGCGGCCGGCCGCCGGCCGCCGCGACGGCCCGCGCCGTCTCCTGCGCGGCCTCCGCGTTGCCGCGATAGTTGATCGTCACGGCCCACCTGCGCGCCGCCAGCGCCACCGCGATCCCCCGGCCGATCCCCCGGCCCGCGCCGGTGACGAGGGCCACGCGCACGGTTGGGCCTTCTGTGTTCGTGTTCGCTGTCATGGCTCCACTCGTCTGATGCCCTGGATGCCGTCGAAATGCTCGTCGTAGCTGTAGATCTCCGTGATCTGCCGCGCCGCCATGTGCGCAGCGGCCAAAGCATCCACAAAGTCCATAGATGTCGTAGCATACAAGTCGAGGGCGTGCAACAAGAGATGGCGGTTCGGCAGCTTCAAGCCCTTCAAAGACACGATCGGTATCAAGAGCGCGCGTATTCGTTCGCGGCTGAGGTGATACAGGCGAGGGGAAGACAATACGAACACCAGCTCGGCGATCACCGACTCGCTGGTGAACAATTCCACTTCGCCCTGTTCAGCCCGCTCCAGGAGCACCCTGGCCCGCTCCGCCTTGACCGGATCATCGCGGGTCAGAAATCTGAGGAAGACGTTCGCATCAATGAACTGCAAGGCGCACCCTCAGCGACCTACTGCTCGCAATGCCTGTTCCTGATGGGCAATCTCGGTCATCTGCTCGAAATCTTCTGGTCGGGATAAAGGTTCGACCGCGCCGTAGAGAGGCTGTAACGACGATCGAGCGGGTTCGACAGTAACGACATTGCTCTCAACCCTGAACGCGACTTTGTCGTTTCTTTTTAACCCCAACAACCGCCTGATCGGTGCGGGAATGGTCACCTGGCCCTTGCTTGTCACCGACATGATATACTGCTGTTCGCTCATAGTCATACCTCCGTCAGTTGGTCTTACTTATCGAACAATGTAATACTATGCCAATCACGACTTACTGTCAAATCGAAGACTTACGTGCACGATTCAGGCGTTCCTCTGGCAGGGGGTCGAACCTCCACTCTCATCATTCCTCGCCCAACACCTTGCACACCGCTTCCAGGAAGAAGTAGTCGCCCCACATGACGCTTTCGTCCACGCCTAGGCCCTTGCGCTGATGGTACATGCCGTGCTTGAGGATCCCCTCCCAGCCGGGGGTCTCGATCGCCAGGAACTCCGGCCCCGTGAGGGTGTCCACAATGCGCAGCGCGTAGTCGCGGTAGAAGAGGCCGCGCGTCGGGTCGCCGGTGAGCTGCGCCAGGTTGAGCAGGCCGCTCGCCGCGATGGCCGCGGCCGAGCTCTCATAGGGAAGGGCCGGATCCGGCTCGGTCCAATCGTTGGGCGGCACGCCGTGCGCGGGCGTGTGCTCGATGTAGTACTGCGCGCACGCCTCGGCCGTCTGCAAGAAGCGCGCATCGCGGGTGAAACTGTAGACCGTGCCGAAGCCGTAGAGCGCCCACGCCAACCCGCGCGCCCACGACGAGTCGTCGCGCCAGCCCTGATGCGTGCTCTGCCGGATGAACGCGCCCGTCTCCAGGTCGAACAGCCCTTCGTGCGCGGTGCTGCCGTCGCCCCGCACCAGATAGCGCCGGGTGGTCAGGCTATGTTGGAGCGCCTTGCGCCACAGCTCCCGGTCGCCGGTCTGTTGCGCGGCGTAAAAGATGATGCCGACGTTCATCATGATGTCTATGAAGAGGCTGTCGTCGGCCACGAAAGAGCGCAGGTATTGGCCCTTTTCTTTGAAGCGCAGGGCGAGCGTCTGGCCGGCCTCGATGACGACCTGGTTGATGAGCGGATCGCCGGTCAGGTCGTACCAGCGCTTCCAGGTGGACCAGAAGAGGAAGCCCAGGTCGTGGACGTTGCGGTCGGTCTTGCGGTGTTCGATCAACCGCGAGTAGTGCTCGGCTTTGGCTCGCCAGTAGGGATCGCGCGTATGCCGATAGAGCAGCCAGAGCTGCCCGCCCAGGAAGCCCTCGCACCAGTTCGTCCACGCTTCGCCGGCGTGCTTCCACTTTCCCCCTACCGTGTACATGGGGAAATAATCGGGATAGGTCTCGATGAGATGCCGCAACTGGCGGCCGGCGAAGTCCAGCGCCGCATGGCACTTGCGGATGAGTTCGGGAGATGGGGCCATGTGTACTCCTTTGCCGATTTCTTACTTGAGATATCCCAGTCGCGTGGCCTGGGCCTCGGCGCGGAGGGCCAGCTCCGACGCGTAGAAGACATGGCGCTGCGGCATGGCCGTCTCGGTGCGGTTGAGGATGTCGTAGACGAGCTGCCGGCCATAGGGCAGGTCGCCGCCCTTGCAATCAATGTAGTGCATCCCCTTGTGATCCACCAGGAAGAGGTGATCGCCGCCGGGCCGGCCCTCGATGTCCACGTATTTGCGCAGCTCGATGTAGCCCTCGGTGCCCAGGATGAAGAGCCGGCCATCGCCCCACGTCGGCAGGCCGTCGGGCGTGTACCAGTCGACGCGCACGTAGCCGACCCCGCCGTTGCCGCGCAACACCACGTCGCCGAAATCCTCCAGCTCGGGGTACTGGGGATGTTTGAAGTTGCCCACCTGCGAGCTGACGATCTCGGCCTCGGTGGAGCCGGTATAAAAGAGGAACTGGTCCATCTGGTGCGAGCCGATGTCGCAGAGGATGCCGCCGTAGCGCTCGCGGACGAAGAACCAGGCCGGCCGGGTCGAGAGGATGGTGCGGTGCGGGCCCAGGCCCACCGTCTGCACTACCTTGCCGATGGCGCCGGCCTGGACCAGCTCGCCGGCCTTCACGGCCGCCGGCACCTCCAGCCGCTCGCTGAAGCAGATCGAGTAGATGCGGCCCGTCTCGGCCTGTACCCGCCGCGCCTCGGCCAACTGCTCCAGCGTAGTGAAGCCGGGCTTATCGCTCATGAAGTCCTTGCCGTGTTGCATGACGCGGATGCCCAGGGGCGCACGCTCGGCCGGGATGCCGGCCGTGAGGACCAGCTGGATGCTCGGATCCTCCAGGATCTCCTCCTCGCAACGCGCCATCGGCGCCTGCGGATAGACCGCAGCGAACCGGGCCGCCAGGTCGGGCTCCGGCGCATACCAGTTGACGAACTCGGCCCCGGCGCGCAACATCAGGTTGACCTGGCCGAAGATGTGCGCGTGGTTGATGCCGATCACGGAAAAACGAACGGTTGGTTGGGTCATGAGAGTTTCCTCGTGAGTGAAACGTGAAACGTAAAACGTAAGACGTGAAACGTGAAGCGTGAAATGGGAAGATGGGATGGGCGATGAGGGTATGGCATGGTGTCACCCCGTTTTCCCTGCTTCGTGTACGGCTTCGAACATGGCCACGATGTTCTCCGGCGGGACGTCGGCCATGATGTTGTGTACCTGCTGGAAGACGAAGCCGCCCCCGGGGCGGAGGATGCCGATCTGCTGCCGCACGTGGGCCTTGATCTCATCGGCCGTGCCGCGGGGCAGGACGTACTGCGTGTCGCAGCCGCCGCCCCAGAAGGTGATGTCCTTGCCGAAGTCGCGCTTCAGGCCCGCGGCGTCCATGCCCCGGCAACTGATCTGCACCGGGTTGACGGCGTCCAGGCCGGCTTCGATCAGGTCGGGCAACAGCTCGCGCAGGCCGCCGCACGAGTGGAGCATCACCTTCACGTTCGCCAGCTCCTTGGCCCGCTTCCACATGGCCGCATGGTGCGGCTTGAACAGCCGGCGATACATGCGCGGGGAGATCTGCGGCCCGGTCTGCATCCCCAGGTCGTCGCCGAAGAGGATCACGTCTATGTACGGTCCGACCAGCTTCAGGTACTTCTCCAGATTGCGCAGATGATGTTCGGTGAGCCTGGCGAGGAACTCGGCCGCGCGCTCCGGTTGGCCGGCCAGGAGCATGAAGAAGTTGTCGTTGCGGAAGAGGAATTGACCGATCTCGAGCAGATTGCCGCCGAACAGGCCGATGATCGCGCGGTCGGTGCTGGCGCGCAACCGCTGCGCGCCCTCGACCAGGAGGCGGTCGCCGTCCGGCCCGGCCGTGATCGGCCCGGGCGGAGCGGCGATGGCCGTCCACATGGATTCATCGAGCGCGGCCTGGAGGTCGTCGAAGCTGGCCGGCGGCTCCAGCCAGGGCCAATAGGCCTGCTCGAAGTAGAGCGCGCCGTCGGGCATCTGCGCCAGGATGCGGCCGCTCTGCGAGCGCAACACCCAGCGGCCGGGCTGGCGCTCGGGCCGCGCCCAGGCCGGCATCAGACAGGGCGTGCCGTCCGGCAACACCCATTCGACCCACCACCTGTCTTCCCGCGCGAACGCCCGGCCCAGCTCGATCGTGTCCACGCCGAACAGGTCGAGCACGTCGTCGTCCACGATGGCGAGCTGCTGGATCGGGTCATAGACGCGGATGGGCTTCTTGGGCAAGCCCAGGTAATCGCGCAAGCGGGCATAGGCGATGGCCATGATGCCCGACGACCGATGCCCCGAAAAACAGATGGGAACCCGGTCGGGTTCCTGATGATTAAGTGCGGCCAGAACACGTTCTCGAGAATTCATGCCCCCCTCCTTGTCGTAGCCCGATCAAGAAACCGACCACACCGGTCACATTTCACGTTTCACGTTTGATGTTTCACGTTTCACGCCATGATCGCCGCGCGCTCCTTCGTCACCGCCCACTTGAGCGGCTGGCCGGCCAGGTAGCGCTCCAGCTCCTCGATCATGTAGCGGCCCTGGCGCCGACACTCCTCGCCCACCGAGCCGGCGATGTGCGGGGTGAGGAGCACGTTCGGCAGGGTGTAGAGCGGCGAGTCGGCCGGCGGCGGTTCCGGATAAGTCACATCGAGCACGGCCCACAGGTCGGGGCGCCGGCGCAACACCTCGATCATCTCGTTCTCGCGGATCACGGCCCCGCGCGAAGTGTTGATGAAGGTGCTGTACGGCTTCATGCTGGCGATATGCGCGCCGGTGATCAGGCCGACCGTCTCGGGCAGCCACGGCGTGTGGACCGACACCACGTCTCCGCGGCGAAACACCTCGTCGAGCGCGACCATCTCGACCCCCAGGTCGGCGGCCTCTGCGGCCGACACATACGGATCGTAGGCGACGACGTGCACGTCGAAGGTCTTCAGCCGGCCCGCCACCAGCCGGCCGATCATGCCGAGCGACACCAGGCCGACCGTCGAGCCGTAGGCGCCGGCCGAGGGGAGCCGCAGGAAGCGGCGCTCCTGGCGCACGGCCGCGGCATGTTGCCACACCGCCTTCAGGCCGAAGAGGATGGCCGCCAGGGTGTACTCGGACACCGGAATGGCGTTCGCGCCCCAGGCGCTGCAAATCGTGATCCCGCGCGCCCAAAACTCCTCGGTCGTGAACGCGCGAATGCTGCCGGCGCCGTAGAGGATCAGCTTGAGATTGGGCGCGGCGTCGAGCAGCTCCTTGTCGAGCTGCGGGCATCCCCAGCCCGAAAAGATCACGTCCACCTCGCGCAACAGATGCAGGTTGTGGCGGATCGAGTCGGCGGTCTGCGGCGGGCCGACGATCTCCACCAGCTCGGCGATGCGTTGGCGTTCGGCCGCGGCGTAGATCCATTCATACGCCTGCGCGCCGAGGATGTAGAGTCCTTTGAGTCGCTCCTCGCTCTGGCCGATGTGTGCGAGTGAATCCATGCCTGCTCCTTTGGTCAACGTCCCTCACTGTGTCGGCCGCCAGCCGCTGTACTTCGGATGATCGCGGCCGATCGGCAGCTCCACCGGCCGGCCGGTTTGCGCCGAATGATAGAGCGCGGTGATCAGCTCGATGGAGGCCCGCGCGTCGGCCAGGGTGACGCCCGGTTCGGCCGCGCGGGTCAACGCGTCGTAGAAATCCAGGAACTGGCCGACGAACCGTTCGGGCTTCGGGGTGAAGCCGGCCAGCGCATCGGCGATCTGCCGCTCGACCTCCGGCGTGTCGGCCGTGAAGGTCCACGGGTCCGAGGTGTGGGCATACGGCTCGGTGTTGCTTTCCGCGGTCAGATGGCTGAAGCAGAAGCGCAGCCGGCTGATCTGCCGGGCCGAGCCGGTGGTGACGGAAGAGGTCACCAGCGCGCCGCTCGCCATCTCCAGCGTCGCCGCGACGCAATCCTCGGTCTCGATGGGGTTGACGCGCGTGGCCATCATGGCGTACACGCGCCGCGCCGGGCCGAGCACCGAGTAGAGCACGTCGTGGGCGTGCACGGCCAGGGTGACGATGGGACCGCCCAACTCGCGCGCCCAGCGACCGTGCCATGCCGCGTAGTAGGTATCCTTGCGGCGCCAGTGCGTCTCGCTGGTGGCCACGTAGGGTTGGCCGGCGATGCCCTGCTGCACGAGATAGCGCAGCTTTTGCAGTCCCGCGCCGAAGCGATACTGGAAGATCGGCAACACCCTCCGGCCCGCCCGCGCCTCGGCTGCGATCAGATCGTCTACCTCGCGCAGCGAGCCGGCGACCGGCTTCTCCACGATCACGTGTTTGCCGGCCGCCAACGCCTGGAGCGTCTGCTCGAAGTGGAGGAAGGAGGGCGTGCAGATGTCCACCACGTCCAGGTCGGGCAGGCGACACAGCTCGGCGAAATCGCGACAGACGCGCGGCACCTCGAACGCGGCCGCCACCGCGTGCGCCTTGTCCGCGTCCACATCGCAGACGGCGGCCAGATCGAACCGGTCGGCCAGGCGGCGAAACGCCTCGGCATGCCCGCGGCCCACCCCCAGGCCGACAATCCCCACCCTCAATCGTTCACCCATGCACCAGTCTCCCATCACACCCGCGGGGCCCGCTCGATGCGGGCCGGCGCGGGCGCGCTCTCGCGTACGATGAGCTGATGTTGAAAGAGCACCTCCCCGGCCGATGGCCGGCCGCTCATCCGCTCGATGAGCATCTGCGCGGCCGCCACGCCCATCTGAAAGCGCGGGATGCGCTGCGTGGTGAGGGTTGGGGTCACCTGGCTGGCCACCGGCAGGTCATTGCAGCCGGTGATCGCCACGTCGTCGGGCACGCGACGGCCCAGCTGGGCGCACGCCTGCAACGCGCCGACCGCGATCAGATCGTCGTAGCAGATGATGCTATCCACCTCGGGGTGTTCCTGCAACAGGCGGAGCGCGCCGCGGCGGCCGAGCGATGCCCGTTCGTCGTGCCATGCCTGAGAGCCGACCTCGCCCGCGGCCAGCCAATCGCGCAGCGTGCGGTGATGGCCGACCAGATTGGCCGCGTAGGGCACGATGAGCGCCGGGTCCGGGTTCAGGCCGGCCTCGCGCATGGCCTGCACGAAGCCGCGCAGCCGCTCCTGCGCCGCGTAGACGCGCTCCGGCCCGGCCATGTAGGCGATCGTCCGTCGGCCGCATTGGCGCAGATGCTCCACGGCGAGCGCGATCCCCCGAATGTGATCCGAGCGGACGTTGCCGCCCCGTTCGGGCGGCAACGGGTGATTGATGGACACGAAGTGACGATGAACCGCCAGCGCCGCCAGCAGATCCTCGTCCGGCAGCCGCGCGCCGGCCAGGATCAGGCCGTCCACGCGCGCCTCGTGGAGGAAGGCAATGACGCGCCGCTCCTGATCGTCATCCTCGGCCGTGTTGCACAAGATCAGGTTGTAGCCGGCCTGGCGCGCGGCCGTCTCCGCGCCCAGGACGATCTCGGGGAAGAAGGAGTAGGAGATGTCGGGCACGACGATGCCGATGCACATCGTGCGGCCGGTGACCATGCTGCTGGCCACGCGATTCGGCGAATATCCCAGCCGACGCACCGCCTCGTTGACGCGAGCCCGCGTCTCGGCCGCCACGTACCCCTTGCCGCTGATGACCCGCGAGACCGTCTGGGCGGAAACACCCGCGCTGCGCGCCACTTCCTTGATCGTAACCATGGCCCATCCCCGTGTGTGAACGTTGCCATCCTAGCACGATCCCCGTGGTTTGTCAAAAAAGGGCGTAACCCGGGGCCGCGCGCGGCGTCCTGATCGGCTGCGAACCGGCCGCTCAGGACGCGCGGCGATGACTACCACGCTTCGACCGCCGTCTGGCGCTCCTCGAAGGCGGCCATGCCCTCGGTCCAGAAGTACCAGCGGACGGTCCCCGTGGCCCGGCCGATGGCCATCACGCACGGCCGGCCGGCCGCATCTATGGCGTGGAGCGTCACGCCGCCCTTGAAGCGACGTTCGGCCGCGCGCAGGTCGGCTATCGCCTCCCGGCACGCCTCTTCGACCGTCATGCCCATCTTCATGTAGAGCACCACGGCGCGCGCGGTGCCGCAGCGGATGGTCAGCTCGCCCATGCCGGTGCAGCCGGCCGCGCCGTAGCGGCTGTCGGCATAGGTGCCGGCGCCGATGATCGGCGAATCGCCCAGCCGGCCCGGATATTTATAGGCCCAGCCGCAGGTGCTCACGCCGCACGCGATCCGGTCGGCGCCGTCCTTCACCAGCGCGATCGTGGTGCCGCGCGCGGTCTCCGGATCGGCCGTCAGCCGCGCCCATTCGATCAGCGGGACATCGGGCCAGCGCCGGCGCACGTCCTCGGGCACGTGCGCCGCCAGCCACTCTTCCCAGCCCTGTCGCGCCGGCCCCTCGGTGCCGGCCGGCCCCGGCTCCGCGGCGATCTCGGCCGCGAAGCGCTCCGCGCCCGCGCCCACCAGGAGCACGTGCGGCAACCGCTCCATCACCTGGCGGGCAATCGAGATCGGATGCTTGTAGCCGCGCAGCGCGCCCACCGATCCGCTGTGCAGCGTCGTGCCGTCCATGATGCTGGCATCCAGCTCGGCCTCGCCGATCAGGTTGGGCCAGCCGCCCAGCCCCACGCTGCGGCATTCCGGCGCCACCTCCACCGGCCGGATCGCCGCCTCCACCACGTCGAGGGCCGCCGCGCCCCGACAGAGCGCCGCCACCCCGTCCGCGATGCCATACTTGCCCTCGGAACTCACCAGGATCGTCTTGCTCAAAGGTCCTTCTCCCCACTGCGAAGTTGAAGCGCCGTCTCGAACAGCGCCTGCACGTTGGGCCAGGGAAAGCCCGGATCTATCTCCAGATAGAGCCACGAACCGCCCGCGTAAGCGGCAAACTCATCCACCAGCCGCAGGACGTAATCCCGCACCTGCGCCGGCGCGCCGCGCTGCATCAGCTCGCCCCGGTCGGGGTGCAATTGCACGGCCAGGCCGAGCTGCCGGCAACGTCGCGCCAGCTCGCGATGGTCGAAGAGCGGCAGTTGCGGCCAGATCGCGTTCGCGCCCAGGTCGGCCAGGTCTTCCAGGAGCGGCGCGATATGGCCGCAGGAGTGGAAGAAGACGGCCACGCCGGCCCGCCGCGCCGGTTCGATCAAGGCCCGGTAGCGCGGCTTGAAGAAGCGCCGCCAGACGTTGGGCGCCATCATCAACGCGCGCTGGGTGCCGAAATCGTCCCCGATCGCGATGGCATCCGCGCCGACGGCCAGGGCATTCTCCACGATCACCAGGTTGTACTCCACCAGCATGTCGGCCAGGCGATTGATCTCGGGCGTATCGCGGGCGATATCCACCAGCACATCCTCGAACGGCCGCAGCGACTGCATCGTCTCGAAGATGCTGATGCCGCCGATCAAATGGTAATACGTCCGGCGGTGCGCCTCGCCCGCGGCCCGGGCGCGTGCCAGTTCATCGCCGCTCAGCCGCGCGATGGGAGGCGGCCGATACGTCGCCAGCCGGGAGATGTCGGCCAGCGGATAGCCGATCCGATAGCCCCAAACGCCGTAGAGCCGATATTCCCATGTCACGCCCCATTCGTCCGTAGCGATGCGATGGTAGCGGCCGTCGGCGTCGAAATCCTCGGCCGGCGGCCGGGGGATGGACAGATGGCTCAGGTCGTCGAAGTCGTGGCCGCACCGCCGCATCAGGTCGAGGAGCTTCTGGCCGTGCTCGAACAGGCCCCCGGGCGAAGGGTGGATCTGGAGGGGAATCACATCTACCGGCCGGAAGGAGAGCGCGGCTTTGACTCGTTCGCGTGGCAACATCGCATCACCTCGTCAGGTATGTAGGGCGAGATTCATCTTGCCCTACCATTGGGCGAGATGAATCTCGCCGTACTATAGGAGCGAGATCAATCTCGCTCTACAACAGAAGCGAGATGAATCTCGCTCTACAGGAGCGAGATCAATCTCGCCCTACTATAGTCCAGAGTGCGGGTAGAGGCAAATCGCGTTGCCCCTTTTGACAGAGTCCCCCGCTCCTGTTAGAATGTGCGTGTTGCGGCGCGCAGCCGGCCGACGATGGTCGCTGCACGGCCGCATCGGAGGAAGACGTAGGGCGAAATTGATTTCGCCCTATATTACAAAGATGTAGGGCGAAATTAATTTCGCCCTACATTAACATAGCGGAGGAAGAAGATGGCCAAAGTGTACAAGGTTGGCATCATCGGCGTCGGCGGGATCGCCCGGACACACATGCCCGGCTGGAACGCCTCCGGCATCACCGAGGTCGTAGCCGCCTGCGACATCGACCCCGCGATCGCGGAGAAGTTCGCGGCCGAGTGGAAGATCCCCAAGGCCACGACCGACGCGGCCGAACTGTTTCGCGACCCCGACATAGACATCATTGACGTCTGTACCCCGAACAACTACCACGCGCCCCTGAGCATCGCGGCGATGGAGGCCGGCAAGCACGTGATCTGCGAGAAGCCGCTGGCGCCCAACCCGGCGCAGATCCGCGAGATGATCGCCGCGCGCGATCGCACCGGCCGGCTGCTGATGACCGCGCAGCACTTCCGCTTCCGCGGCTCGGCGCGGGCCATGAAAGCCGAGATAGATACGGGCGTCCTGGGCGACATCTATCACGCCCGGAGCTGGATGTTGCGGCGGGCGGCCGCGCCCAATCGGCCGGGCTTCATCATGAAGAAGCACGCCAGCGGCGGGGCTTGCATTGATATCGGCGTGCACATCCTCGATCTGACCCTCTGGTTCATGGGCAATCCCGAGCCGCACTCGGTGACCGGCGTGGCGCGGGCCGAGCTGGCCCATCAGCCGGGCGCCTTCACCAACATCATGGGCGGCGGGCCGATCCCGCCGGAGTTCGACGTGGAGGACTTCGCGGCCGCGTTCGTGCGCTTCAAGAACGGCGCCACCCTCGTCCTGGAGGTGAGCTGGCTCCTGCACCACGACACCCAGGGCGAGGACATGCAGATGTGGCTCTACGGCACAAAGGCCGGCTCGCATTGGCCCAAGTGCGAGATCTACGAGTCGAACTATGCGACGCGGCAACAATACAACCGGACGCTGAAGCTGGTGGCCGATACCATGGAGCCGCACGCGCTGGAGTGCGTGGAGTTCGCCAGGGCCGTGGCCAACGGCGGGCCGTCTCCCGTGCCGGCCGAGCAGTCGCTGCAAGTGTTGAAGATCCTGGACGGCATCTACCGAAGCCAGGCGGCCGGAAAAGAGATCATCCTGGACTGACGAGCGAGGAGGAGAGACATGGCGATCGTTGCGTTGGTCGGCTGTGCACACATCCACACGCCGGGGTTCGTCAAGCGGCTGCAAGCGCGCCGCGATGTGACCGTGAAGTACGTATGGGACCACCGGCCCGAGCGCGCGGCCGCGCAGGCCGAGGCGCTCGGCAGCCGCACGGTGGCCGAGGTCGAGGCGATCTGGGCCGATCCGCAGGTGGAGGGGGTGATCATCTGC
This sequence comes from Anaerolineae bacterium, assembly GCA_034434235.1. Lineage (GTDB taxonomy): Bacteria > Chloroflexota > Anaerolineae > CG2-30-64-16 > CG2-30-64-16 > CAKZKT01. The sequence goes on along the minus strand of DAOTZV010000091.1, from coordinate 10,800 downwards.
TCGGAGACGGATCGCCATGAGCCGCTGGTGCTGGCGGCCGCGGCCGCCAGAAAGCACCTCTTCGTCGAGAAGCCGCTCGGCCTGGCCGCGGCCGACGCCTTCCGCATGGCGGCCGCGGTGAGACAGGCCGGCGTCCTCTTCCAGACCGGCTACTTCCAGCGCGGCCAGCCGTTCAACCAGTTCCTGCGCGAGCAGATCGCCCTCGGCCATCTGGGAAAGGTCACGCGCATCCGCATCACCAACTGCCACGCCGGCTCGCTCAAAGGCTGGTTCGATACCGAATGGCGCTGGATGGCCGATCCGGCCCAGGCGGGCGTGGGCGCGTTCGGCGATCTGGGAACGCACGCGCTCGACCTCCTGTTGTGGATGATGGAGGACGTGACAGAGGTGACGGCCACCATCCGGGCCGTGACCGGACGCTACGGCGATTGCGACGAGACCGGCGAAGGGATCCTCAACTTCGCCGACGGCGCCATCGGCACGCTGGCGGCCGGCTGGGTGGACGTGGCGCATCCCGTGTCGCACATCGTCAGCGGCACCGAGGGACATGCCTACGTGGCCAACGGCAGGCTCTTCTTCCAGAGCGAGCACGTGGCCGGCGCGGACGGCAAGGAGCCGTGGGAGAAGCTGCCCGAGGCGTGGCCGCACGCGTTCGAGCTGTACCTGGACGCGTTGAACGGCAAGCAGGCGCCCCTGGTAGGGGTGGAGGAAGCGGCGGTCCGCAGCGCCGTCATGGAGGCGCTCTACGAGGCGGCCCGCACGAAATCGTGGGTTATACCTAAAAAGATGACGGTTTCATAAGCGCTCATGTTGCGGGTGTGAGGAGGCGGCCATGCGCGTTCGATTTGTCTTGCCCGTTCTGGTAACCCTGTTCATCCTTCTGTCGGGCTGCACGCCGATGTTGACCGGCGAACAGTTGGTCGAATACGAACGTTACGTTGCCGCGCGGGCAACCGAGGCGGCCGCCGAATCCGCCATCGCGGAGGCGAAGGCCACCCAGGCCGCGGCGCTGGAGATCATCGCTCAGGCGACCGCCGGCGTCCTGGCGGCAACGCCGGGCGTGACCGTCACGGTCGTCGCCACGCCGACGATGGCCGCGACGCCGGCCGAGACGATCGGCATCAGCGCGACGGTTACCGCGACGCTCGCGGCCACGGGGCAGGCCATCACGAGCACGCGGCTGTTGATCCCGGCGATCCCGGCCGGCGGCGTGGTGACGGCCACGGCCACCGCGACGCCCACGGTCACCGCGACCAGGGTCCTCAGCCCTACGCTGACGCCGCCCCCCACCCCTTTGCCATCGCCCACGGCCACCCGCTCGCCGACCTCGCCGCCCGCGCCCACGGCCGCGCCGACCGCTACGCCGGCCGCCGCGACCTTGACGACCACGTTGACCTTCACCGCCACGCCGCCCGTCGCCACGGCGATCACCGTGACCGCGGGGGTGACGCTGGAGGTGCGGGCCGCGAGCGGCAATCTGCGCGGTGGCCCGGGCACCGAGTTCGACGTGGTGGCCACCACATCGCAGGGCCGGCGATATGGGGTGATGGGCCGCAATGCGGAGGGCACCTGGTGGCAGATCTGTTGCGTGAACGACCGGCCGGCCTGGATCGCCGATAGCATGGCGACCATCAGCGGCGACCGCAATCGGGTGCCGATTCGGCTGCCGCTGATGCCCGATCAACTGGAGGCCACCTGGGCGATGCATTGGCTCTGTTACGGCGAGGGATGTCCGCAGTCCGAATGCGTCGGCCAGAGCAAGGCGCAGACACTCCAGGTGCGCAACGTCCGCTGGCTGGAGGTGAAGCGCCAGTCCACGTGGGAGAACCAATGCGGCAAGGACGAGGATTGGCTGGTCCAGGTGGATCGCTACAGCGGGCAAGAGGCGCAGGCCGTGGCGGAGCCGCCGCTCTTCTACATCTGGCAGGGCGCCGACCCCGGCCCCGAGAACCGCACGATCGAGCATCTCGGCCGCACGTTATCGCTCTGGTGCACGGGCACGCGCACGCGCGAAGTGCCGCAGAGCGGCGGATGGACGGCGCTGTTCGAGGGGCAGGCGTGCTACGACCGCGCTTCGGGCATGTTGGTCACGATGGAGTATGTGAAACGGTGGCTCTTCACCGGCACGGTGGAGGGCAAGAAATACGAGCGCCAGTATTTCGGGGATTACGAAGTGTATCAGCAGATCCTGGTGAACACCAACGTGCCGCTGAGCGCGAAGTGATCGGCTCTCCCGGCCGTGCGGGATGACGTCGGCCTGCCGATATGAACATGCCCAGGCATCCTTTGCCTGGGCATGTTGTTTCTCATGAAGGCCCGGCGGAGGCATCCGCCGACGGCCACAACGAGACTATTCGGTATAAGGCTTGCCGTCCACCCACACCTGAACGTTGTCGAAGTAGGCGTTGACGTTCTCAGGCATGATGCTCTGGGCCTGGAGGAAGATCATGATGCGGCCCTCCGGGCCGGCGGTGACGGTCTGTTCGAGCGGCAGCCATTGCCCATGCCAGGGGCCGTTCACCCAGGTGGCGTCGCAGTCGTCCACCTTGACGCCCATCGAGACCCAGTCGTAGGTGAGCACGTTGCCGCCATGGATGCCGCCGTGATCGTACAGGGCATACATCACGCGCACCTTGACCTGGGCGCCCGGCTTGACCTTGATGGTGCGCGAGACGCCTGCCTCGAAGGGCACCGAAGCCGCGATCTTGAGCGCATAGGTGCCATCGGTCGGAGCTTCGTTCTTGATCACCTGCTCCCGGTCAATGGTCACGCTATCGGCGCCGCGATAGGCGTAGGCGCCCCACTTATGCGGGATCATGCGCCAGGTCTCGCCGTACCAATTGTTGAAGACTTCGAAGAACGGTCCCGGATTGAGGTCCGTGCGCAGCGTGCCGCCGGTTGCCCAGGCGTTTCTGCTGGACGGCTCACCTTTCGCCGGGCCGTGGCCGATGATAGTGGAATGGTCGGGGCCGCGGGCCACTTCCTCGTTGTGCGCTGCCAGCGCGGGCGGGGGCGCCAGGTGGAGCATGTTCACCCACGCCATCAGGAGCACGTCCGAGGGCGACTTGGTGGGGATGGGCCGGCCGGCCGGGTTGCCCGGCCCATCCGGGCCGGCGGGGATCAGGGGCGTGAAGTACGTCTGCCATTTGGACCAATCGGACAGCGTACATCCGCCATCGGCGCTGATGCTTGCGGTGGAGAGCACCAGCAAAAGGACGACGACCAACGAGCCAAGAGCATACGCGCAGCGGTGTCTCATTTTGTCCTCCTTTCAGGTTTGAGACAGTCTGCAAGAAACCCACAAAGGACAAGAAGAGGAACTACCGATAAAGCCGCGACACGCGTAGCGAAGATGGCTGCTTTACAGGGGAGCGCGCGACGCTGCGATTGATCTACACCGACTGCTGAGCGGGCTGGACTCGAATAAAAGCATACAACATCTTCCCCCAAATGTCAAATTGCTCCAATGCCGATTAACGCGGTATCTCTCATCCTATTGTTTCAGTCACAGCTCATTGCAACTTAAATGCATAAAACTGTGATCTGAGGTATCTTCTCGAAAAGTGGGGGGGCGGCGGCCGGGTGGAGGCGCACAGCGACGGCAAGGGGCGGGGCAGCACGTTCGCGCTCGCGCTGCCGCGCTGATGGCCCGGCCGGCGCCGAGCGCCGGGTTGGCCAATCTCCCCAAGCGGGCTATAATCCCTTCCGGTGGCCGCCGTTGGCGCGCGTCCCGCACGAGGCTCCATGTCGCAGGTATCCGATGTCCCTCCCGGCCGATGCGTCGGCTTGCCTCTATTTGCTCGGTGGGTTCCGCCTGGACGCCGCGGGCCGGCCCGTGGCCCTGCCCACGCGCAAGGTCGAGGCGCTGCTGGCCTATCTGGCGCTGCACCCCGCCGAGCCCGGCCACAGCCGTGAGAAGCTGGCCGCGCGCTTTTGGGGCGATGCGCCGGACGCCGACGCGCTGCGCTCGCTGCGCTCGCTGCGCGTGGCGTTGGCCGCGCTGCGCAAGGCATTGGCCGCAGAGGCGTTCAGCGGCGATCGCGAGACGCTACGGCTGGCCCCGACTTTCCCGTTGTGGGTGGACGCGCTGGCCTTCGAGTAGGCGGCCGGCCGCTTCCTGGCGAGCGGCGCAGAGGCCCTGGCCGAGGAGTGCCTGGCGCTCTACCGCGGCGACCTGTTGGCCGACTTCTACGATGACTGGCTGGGCCCCCTGCGCGATCGCCTGCGCGACCGCTACGGCGCGGTGTTGCGGCTGCTGGCCGACCGCCAACGCAGACGCGGGGAGTATGCCGCCGCGGTCGCCACGGCCCGCCGGCTCCTCGACCTCGACCCCGCCGACGAGGCCGCGCATCAGCAACTGATGTTCTGCTACCTGGCGCTGGGCGATCGGCCGGCCGCTGACGCTTATAGCACATAAACGAGCCGTTTGTCAAGCCGGGCACTACGATCTACGATACCAGCAGCCTCGATTCCGGTCATATTTGGAACTGCTGGGCCGGGGCAGCAAATGTTTGTCCGGTCAAGCGCTTTGCGGTACAATAGGCAATGTTGCTGATTTCGCCTGGCCGGATGAAACCATATGCGCCTGCCATCCCTGTTCAAACCCTATCTCCAGGCCCTGGCTGAGACCGCGCGCCGCGGGGACGCACGCGAGGAGAGCTTCTATCCCGCGTTGAGCGAGCTGCTGACCGCTGTTGCCGCGGCCGCGGGCCGGGCCGATGTCCACGTGACCACGCAGCCCAGGCCCACCGACGCGGGCAACCCCGACTTCCGCGTCTGGAACGGCACCGATCGCATCATCGGCTACATCGAGGCCAGGACCGGTAAGCGCTATGGTTGACTCGTTTTTGGCTCTACCCCTCCTCCTCACGCTGTTCGGCGCGGCCGCGGCCGCCGCATACGGCCATCCCGCGCTCAACCGCCGGCTGAACATCACGCAGGCCGCCTGGCTGCTGGCGAGCCTGCCGCTGGCCGCGTTCCTCTTCATCCTCAGCCGCCTGCCGGCCATCGCGGACGGCGGCGCGCTGACCTTCACCGTGGACTGGATGCCGTCGCTGGGGATGGGCGCCAGCCTCTACCTGGATCACCTGAGCGCGCTCTTCCTGTTGCTGGTGTCCGGCATCGGCACGCTGGTGGTGGTGTACAGCGGGTATTATTTCAAGGGAGATGAACCCCCACCCCAGCCCTCCCCCTCGCAGGGGGATGGAGCGGGAGGGGGTTGGCGCTTCCTGGCCTACCTGTTCCTGTTCATGGCCATGATGCTGGGCGTGCTGCTGGCCGGCGACGTCATCACCCTGTTCGTGTTCTGGGAGGGCACCAGCCTCACCTCGTTCCTGCTCATCGCGTACAAGACCAAGGACGAGGCGGCGTGGCGGGGCGCGTTCAAGTCGTTGTTCATCACCGGCGGCGGCGGGATCGCGCTGCTGGCCGGGCTGCTGTTCGTCGGCTCGACCGCGGGCGGCATGGATTACGCCGCCATCCTGCGCAGCGGAGACGTGCTGCGCGCCAGCCCGCTCTACGGCATGATGCTGGGGCTGGTGGCGTTCGGCGCGTTCACCAAGAGCGCGCAGGCCCCGGCGCACATCTGGCTGCCCGACGCGATGACCGCGCCGACCCCGGCCAGCGCGTACCTGCACTCGGCCACGATGGTCAAGGCTGGCGTCTATCTGCTGGCGCGTCTGAACCCGGCGCTGGGGCAGACCGATGCCTGGTTCTGGCTGCTCACCGGCTTCGGGCTGGTCACGATGTTGACAGGCGCGTATCTGGGGCTGAAGCAGAATGACCTCAAGGCGCTGCTGGCCTATTCGACGGTCAGCCAGCTCGGCGTATTGGTGATGCTGATCGGCGACGACACCTCGGCCGCGTTCAAGGCGCTGGTGATCAGCGTGGTGGCGCATGCGCTCTACAAGTCGGCGCTCTTCCTGATCGCCGGCATCGTGGATCACGAGGCCGGGACGCGCGACCTGCGCCGGCTGGGCGGATTGCGTCGCGCCATGCCGTGGACGTGCCGCGTGGGGATGATCGCCGCGCTCTCTATGGCCGGGCTGCCGCCCATGTTCGGCTTCCTGGCCAAGGAGACGCTGCTGGCCTCGGTGACGCATCCCAGCATCCCGCTCCTGGGCAGCACCTTGCTCTCGGCCGCGGTCGTGGCCGCGGGCGCGCTGATCCTGGCCCAGGCCGGCACGCTGATCTGGGACACCTTCTTCGGCCGGCCGCGCGATCCCCACGTCCACGCGCACGAGGCCCCGGCCTGGATGATCGCCATGCCCGCCGTGCCGGCGCTGCTGTCGCTGGCGTTCGGCCTGTTGCCCGAGCCGGAGCGGCTGGCGGCCTTCTTCGCCAACGCGGCCGCGGCCGCCTACGGCGACCAGGTGAAGGTGTCGCTGGCGCTGTGGGCCGGCATCACCCCGCCGCTGATCCTGAGCATCGTCGCGGTGTCGGTAGGATTCGGCCTGTGGACCTTCCGCGCACGCGTGCGCGCCTGGCAGAACCGCGTGCCACCAGAGCTCACGTTCAACGCGGTCTACGCGGCCGCGCTCGGCCTGCTGGAGCGGGCCGGGTATCTCGCCACCCGCACGCAGTCGGGCCAGCTCCGCCGCTACCTGGCGGCCATGCTGGTGAGCCTGGTCGCGCTGATGCTGCTGTTCGGCCGGCTGCCGATGCCGGCCCGCGTGCCGCCGTTTGAGCTCGACGAGCTGGCGATCCTGCGCGTTTTCGTGCTGATCCTGGCCACGGCCGCGGCCGGCCTCAGCATCATCCTGCGCCGCGACTTCAACGCGATCCTGGCGCTGGGCGCGTCGGGCCTGAGCGTGGCGGTGATGATGGTGCTGGAGCCCGCGCCCGACGTCGCGCTGGTGCAGGTGGTGGTGGACATCCTCAGCGTGGTCATCCTGGTGCTGGCGCTGACCAGCCTGCCGCGCGCGCAGCGCCGCCGCGCCTGGGAGCTGACTTTCAAGCAGAGCCGCTGGGGGCTGGCGCGCGATGTCGCCATCGCGGCCGCGGTGGGGTTCGCGGTGATGCTCCTCACCTTCGTCGCGCTGACCTCCCGGCCGCGGGAGAGCGTCGTCACCCCGTTCTACGAGGCCAACGCCAAGCCTCTCACCGGCGCGGCCGACATCGTGGGCGCAGTGGTGGTGGACTTCCGCGGCTTCGACACCCTGATCGAGATCGCGGTCTTCGGCCTGGCCGGGCTGGGGGCCTACACGCTGTTGCGCTACGCGGCGCGGGGGGAGTGGGAGAGGGGGAGAGAAGGAGAGGGGGAGACACGGAGACGCGGAGACGCGGAGACGGAACGCACAGTACTCGGTACGCAGTACGCACTACCCGGCGCGCCCCGCGAATACGGCCTGGGCGACGAGCATCACGACCTGGCGATCATGGGCATCGGCGGGACGCGGCCGTCGCCGTTCGTGCGGGCCCTGGCGCAGATCCTGCTGCCGGTGATGCTGGTGTTGGCCGCGGTGCAGATGATGTACGGCCACGATCAGGCCGGCGACGGCTTCACCGCGGGCGTGATCATCAGCCTGGCCATCGCGTTCTGGTACATCGTGTTCGGCTACGAGGAGACGCGACGCCGGCTGCCGTGGCTGCGGCCGTTCAGCCTGATCGGCGCGGGGCTGTTGCTGGTGATCCTGGACGCCTCCCTGGCGGCCGCGCTGACCGGATCGTTCTTCGCGCATCTGGACTACGGCAAGCTGCTCGGTCTGACGTTGCCCAGGGGTTTCGGCCTGACCACGTCGTTCGTCTTCGAGGTCGCGATCTGCCTGACGGTGCTCGGCGGCGCGTCCATGACCCTGGCCGCGTTGGGGCACCCGAAGGAGTAGGGCTCACACGGAGACACAAAGACACCAAGACGAGAGGGGAAAAAAGAATCTCTGTGCCTTTGTGTCTTTGTGTGAGGATCAAGAGGTCACATGGATCTGTTGAAAGCACTCGCCATCGGCGCGATGTTCGGGATCGGCGTGTTCCAGATGTTGCGCCGCAACGTGATCCGCTCGACCATCGGGCTGATCGTCATCGCCAACGCGGTGAACCTGTTCCTGCTGTCCACCGGCGCGTATCGGGGGGTCGTCGCCGCGTACGTCAACGCGGCCGGCCAGCGCAGCGACGCGCTGCCCCAGGCGCTGGTGCTCACCGCCATCGTGATCAGCATGGCTGGCTTCTCGCTGGTGCTGGCGCTGCTCTACGTGCTCTCGACGCGCTATCACACGGCGGATGCGGATGAGATCGCGGAGTTGAAGCATTGACGACGAATCAGTGAATCTGCGAACGACGACATTCTACTAGAAGTCAAAACGTCCACGAGTTGCGGAATACGCCTAACGAAAGGAAACCACGCAATGAACAGAATACCTTCTATGTTACGTATCATCAGAGTTGATTACCTGGCATCCATCGGATGGATCGCGCCATTGGTTGTTTGGGGAATAGCGCTGGCAACACGTTTTTTTGACCCTGAAGCGGCTTCTTTCTTCGGGTACCTGGGGCCGACTGTAACTGTCTTTGGCCTGCTTCTCATATTCTGGCGCAGCTGGGTCATTCGTTCAACATTCGAAGATGGAGATCAGGTCCCCGGCACTATCGTGGGAGCTAACTTCTTTCGGGGGCGTGGCCGGGTGGTATATGTGTATACTTACCAGAGCGAAAAATACCAGGCCAGTAACGCAGTCCAGTTATCGTCTCTTACTCGTTCCCTGACGCCCGGCAAACCGGTCACGGTGGTGGTGAGTCGGCTGGATCCCAAGCGAGCTTTCATACATGAACTATATCTTTGAGCAACGAAAGCTTTGTCGGAGGAGATTATGATTTCATTCGGTGGTGAGTATACCCGAGAACAATGGAGCAGGGGCATTCGCCTTGCCATGTACCCCACAGGTCGCGCGTTGGCCCTACGTCTGGCAGCTTTGCTGGTGGCGCTAGGCGCGGTCGCCATCGTGCTCATCAGTATTCTGCAGGGTGAGACGCCAGGCACTTCAAGGATCGTCCGGATGGCCTTCAGCGCGACTTTACTGGCGCTTTGGGCCGCTTTACCCTATTGGCGAGCGTGGCGCGCCACTATCGCACCCTGGCGTGCAGCAGGAGGCCATTTAAGCCTCAAGGGCACAATCACAAACGAGGGTATTCGTTCCAATGCCTCAGAAGGTGGAAACGTTGACAAATGGGAGAGCTTTCTGGCCGCCCGTATACGAGAGGACATGGTTGTTTTGATCGGTTCTGATGGCCTGGCCACCATTTTGCCTCGCACGTTTTTTGCGAGCGATTTTGACTGGCAGGCCTTTCGGCACATGGTGGAATTCAAAGTCGTAGCTCCCAAGTGAGTTGCCTGGATAGCACAGAATTCTGAGGCTCAGACTTGATTCGTCCCCACCTCGTCCTCCTCCCCATCCTCCTCCCGCTGACGGCCGCGGCGGTCGGGCTGCTGCTGTGGCGCGCGCCGCGGGTGCAGCGAGCGTGGTCGTTCGGCGCGCTGCTGACGTCGGCCGCGGCCAGCGCGGCGCTGTTGTGGGCCGCGTGGACGCAGGGGCCGGTCGTGTTCCAGCTCGGCGGGTGGGCCGCGCCGTTCGGCATCAGCCTGGTCGGCGACCTGCTGGCCGCGACCATGGTCGCCATGGCCCAGGGGGTGCTGGTCGCGGGGATGATCTACGCGCTGGGCTGCCGCGACCGATGCGCCACCTACCCGGCCTTCTTTCCGCTCTTCCTGACCCTGACGGCCGGGCTGACCGGCGCATTCTTGACCGGCGATGTGTTCACGTTGTTCGTCTTCTCCGAGCTGCTGGTCACGTCCGGCGCGGTGTTGACCGCCCTCGCCGACGATCGCACCGGCGCGGAGGCGGCGTACAAGTACTTCTTCATCAGCCTGTTCGCCGGCATCTTCCTGCTGAGCGCGGTCGGCGGCCTGTACGTCTCCTACGGCACGCTGAACATGGCCGACCTGGCCCGCCGCATCGCGGCCGACCCGTCGCCGCCGCTGCTCACCATGGCGGCCGTGCTGATGTTTGTCTTCTTCATGGTGAAGAGCGCGGTGGCGCCGTTCCACTTCTGGCAACCCGACTTCCACACGGCCGCGCCGACGGCGGTCAGCGCGATGTTGTCGTCGGTGGTGGTGAAGGTGGGGGTGTACGGCTTCCTGCGCATGACCACGCTGCTCTTCGTGCCGATGGCGGCCACGTTGCGCGGGCTGCTAGTCGTGCTGGGGGTGGCCGGGGTGATCTTCGGCGGCCTGGCTGCGCTGGGCACGCACAACGCCAAGCGGATGCTGGCCTACTCCACCCTGGCGCAGATCGGCTTCATCCTGGTCGGCATCGGCTGGGGCACGCCCCTCGCGTTGGCCGCGGCGATCGTGCTGACGGTCAACCACAGCCTGATCAAGGCCGCGCTGCTGATGCTGGCCGGCGCGGTCGCCAGCCGGGCGCCGGTCAAGTCGGCTGCGTTCGCCAACATCACCGGCCTGGGCAAGTCGCTGCCGGGCCTGGGCGCGCTCTTTCTGCTCGGCGGGCTGGCGCTGGCCGGCATCCCGCCGACGAACGGCTTCATCGGCAAGCTGGCGCTCTTCCGCGGGGGCGTGCTGGCGGCCCAGTACCCCGCGTTGGCCGCGATCGGCGTCGCCAGCATCATCACGGTGGTCTACATGATCCGCGCGTTCCAGCGCATCTGGTGGGAGCCGCCGGCCGAGGGCGTGAAGGCCAAGCCGGGCGGCGACCGCCTGCTGGCGCCCGCGCTGCTGATCGGCCTGTGTCTGCTGTTGGGCCTCTGGGCCGAGCCGCTGCTGCGCCTGGCGAACGACGTGGCCGCGTGGCTGGG
>DAOTZV010000090.1:0-2920 GCA_034434235.1 Anaerolineae bacterium | reverse complement strand
CACATGCCGTCCTTGCGCAGCTTCATCGGATTCCGGGCAGGATCCCAGCCGTTGAAATCCCCTACCACCGCCAGTCCATCCGGGTCCAACTCGCCGGGCATCTCGAACGTCACCGACCACCTGTTGCTTCCAGATACGCGATCTCGTTTCATTGCGTTGTTCTCTCCACTAAAGATTGTCAATTATAATATATTTTTGTTGTAACAACCCAGCCTGATGCCTTGCCACAGCGCAACCATCACGTTTCTTATACCAAAGCTTGTACAAAAGGTCAAATGGCATAGCAACGATACGAAAAGGCTGAGTCAACGGTCAAGGAGCCAATTACCTACTTGACACAGAACAAAAGTTCTGCTATGATAGGATCGAACAGTTGTTCTAGGGCCGATGTTCCGATCCCGGCGCGACGGGCAATGCGTGACGCCTGGAATATCTGTCTGCAGCTTCTACTGTGCCCGTGACGCATTGCCCGTTCTCTTCTCCTCTGGAGGCGCGACATGAGCCAAAAGTATGAATTGCAGGCGGCGCGCATCGAGGCCGTGCTGAACGCCCACAAGGTGCCGGCGCGGGTATGGCAGGCCACGGTGACCCCCCGCTTCGTTCGCTTCGACGTGACGACGGCGTTAGGCACGCGTATCAACAAGGTCAGCAACCTGGCCGAGGAGCTGGCCTTTTCGCTGGGTGCGCAGGCCGCACGCGTGTATCGCGAGGGCGGCGTACTGCACGTGGAAGTGCCGCGCGATGCGCCGCGCACGGTCACGCTGCTCAACCTGTGCGCCAAACTGAGCAATGTGCCGCCCAACTGCGCGGTGCTCGGCGTGGACGAAGGGGGCGCGCCGCTCCTCCTCCGGCTCGATAGCCCCGACGTGGCGCATGTCCTCCTGGCCGGCACGACGGGCAGCGGCAAAACAGCGCTGTTGCGCACCTTGCTGCTGTCGCTGGCCATGCATAACCACGCGGGCCGCCTGCAGATCGTGCTGATCGACCCCAAGGGCCGCGGCCTGGCAGGGCTCGCCGACCTGCCGCACGTCTGGCGGCCGCGCGCATGCCCCGCCGCCGACGCGGTCGTGGCCGGTGTGGAGGCGGCGGCCGGCCTGCTCGACCTGCTGGTGGCCGAAATGGTGCGCCGCGATGCCGCCGGACACAACCTGCCCATGCTCGTCGTGGCGATCGACGAGCTGGCCGACCTGCTCCAGGCCGGCGGCAAGCAGGTGGGCGAGGCGTTGACGCGACTGACGCAGCGCGGCCGCGAGGCGGGCATCCACGTGGTGGCGGCCACCCAGCGGCCCGCCGCCGCGCTGATGGGTGGCCTGGCAAAGGCAAACTTCCCGGTGCGCCTGGTGGGCAGCGTCGTCAGCCCGGAGGATGCCAAGATCGCGGCCGGCGTGGGCGGCACCGGCGCCGAGCGACTCCTGGGCCGCGGGGATTTCATCCTGGTCGCCAAGGGCCAGGTGATCCGCTTTCAGGCGGCCTATGCCGGCAGCAGCGAAGTGGCCGAGATCGTCGCCCAGGTGCGCACCGGCCGCCGCCATCGGCGCTCCTGGCAGCCGGCGCAGCTCCGGCTGACCGCATCATTGACCTGAAACCGGCCTGCCGGACGTGCCAGGCGCTCTGCAAGCTGCCTGGCACGTAAGCGTCGTTCGTTTTCATTGCGCGTTGTGCGCCGACTGGCGCATGGGGAACCGGGACGCGATCGCTTTGTCTGGATTCGATTGGGGTGCTTACGATGAAACGCTTGCTCTTGCCCTTCATGCTCGGATTCGGCGCCACCCTGGCCTTCGTCATCGGCCAGCGGCTGACCACCGACGCCATGGCGGTCGTCCTGGGGGTGGCGGTGGGCGTGGCGGCCAGCGTGCCGACCACCGTGCTGCTGATGGCGCTCTTGCGCCGGGCGCAGCGCGAGGCGAGCTGGCGAGGCGAATCCGCGGCCCCGCCGGCCTCGCCTTATCCGCAGTGGCAGCAGCCGAACATCATCGTCCTCAACCCGGCCGACCTGTTGGGCCAGCGCAACAATCAACCGCCCTACATCCCGCCGCCCAACCTGGAGATCCAGGCCGAGGCCGGCTTGCGGCGCCTGCGCGTGGTGGGCGATGACGAAGATTGGAGCTGATACGCCCGGAGCACAGGAGAAGCACGGATATGATGCAGGTCGGTTTGCTCTGGTTCGACAATGACCCCCGCCGCGAGGTGGCCGCGAAGGCACTGGACGCGGCCCGGCGCTACCGCGAGAAGTTCGGCGTCATCCCCGATACGTGTTATGTCAATAACGCGATGCTCGACGGCCGCGAAATGGTGGTGCCGTTGCCATCGGCCGATCAGGCCGTCTTGCGCATCCGGCCGGCCGCCCACATCCGTCCCCATCATTTTTGGGTCGGAGTCGAGGGCACAACGGCCAACCCGGCCTCTTGATCGTCGCTTCCCGTTTTCGCCATCGTGTGTTATAATCAGTCATATTGGAAGTGATCCCTATCAACGCTATCTGGCCTCGCAGGATGCGTGATCCCTCACCGGAGTTCCCCGCGCGGGAAGCCAGCTTGCAGACATTTGCCGATGGCCGGCATATGATCGTATCAGTTGCCTATGCGCCGATTGGCGCACAACACACGATGAAAATGTGCAACGCTTACGTGCCAGGCATCCTCTCAATAATACGGGGGAGACGGCGGTCGCAGACCGCCTACGAGCCTGCCTCAAGGGGTCTGAGACCCCATAGGCATCAAGCTAAGCTTTGGAACCGCTTCCAGCCGGTCTGCGACCGGCGTCGTCGGCCTGCACATGTCGTCGCAGGCGGCCAGACGGGGGTCGCAGACCCCCTGCGAGCGAGAGAAAAGGTGGCGCAAGACGCCCCTGGCCCGCGTGGCGGAGCCAGGGCGGGCTGGCACGTGACGGCGATTTTCAGGTTAGAAAGGTCGCATTATGC
>DAOTZV010000089.1:0-62316 GCA_034434235.1 Anaerolineae bacterium | reverse complement strand
GGGGGGGCGGCGCTGGGGGGGCACGACACGGATGACGGCCACGGAGGCCACGGATGATCGGGCGGCGGGACGGCTCATGTGGCGCCACGCGCTTGGTGATCCGTGGCATCCGTGTTCTCTGTGTTGGGCGAGCACAGGGCATGGGCGGCCGGCTAGCGTCAAGGTCGTGACCGGTTGATTCATCCGGTTTCTGCTATTGTGATGTGGATCATATACAGTCGAATGCTGTTGCGGTTATGATATATGCGTTTTCCGATATATAGAAGGTGGCGCATATGCGAGACTATCAGGGTGGCGCTTCGTTATTGAAGGCGATTGCGCATCCGGTGCGCTTGCAGATCGTTGACATTCTGCGGCGCTCGCCGGAATGCGTATGCCATCTTTCGGCAGCGCTGGCGCGATCTCAGCCATATATCTCCCAGCAGCTCGCCGTCTTGCGCAGTGCCGGCGTGATCGTAGACGAGCGCGAGGGGACCAACGTTTTCTATCGTCTGAGCAACGCTGAGGCGGCTCACGTAGTCGAAGCCATGTTTGGCTCGCTACCGGCCGCCGATGCGGCGAGCGCGCCCGGCAACCGGCAGGCCGTGGCCGGTTGTACCTGCCCAAAGTGCGCCGATAATCCAGTGAGTTCAGGAGCGTGATTTTGTGAATATCATCAGTCTGCTGATCGGCCTGCTCCAGTCCGGCCTGGGCAACCTGGCCGCGTACCTGGCGGCCCACGTGCTGCTATGCCTGGTGCCGGCCTTCTTCATCGCCGGCGCGCTGACCGCGCTGGTGCCCAAGGAGGCGGTCACGCGCTACCTGGGCCGGGCCGCGCCGAAGTTCATCTCCTATCCGGCATCGGCGATCGGCGGCTTCGTGCTGGCGGTCTGCTCGTGCACCATCATGCCGCTCTTCGCGGGCATCTACAAGAAGGGCGCCGGCCTCGGCCCGGCCATCACCTTCCTGTTCGTCGGCCCGGCCATCAACATCCTGGCGCTGGCCTATACCGGCGTGGCCATCGGCATGGACATCGCGATCGCGCGCATTGTCCTCTCCATCGCCTTCGGCATCGGCATCGGCCTGATCATGGCGCTGCTCTTCCGCAAGGATGATATGGCGCACGATGCCGCGGGCCCGGACGCGTTCGCCGCGTCGGCCAGCGTGCCGCGGGCGTCGTGGCTGCTGTTGGCGCTGCTCGTCTTCCTGCTGATCGCGGGCACGCTGCAGGTGGGGCTCTTCACGGACAGCTACGCGCAGATCACGTTGCCCATCCGCGGGACCGACGCGCTGCAGGCGACCCTGAACCGGCTGGTGCCGTTCGACGCGGCGCGCGGGGAGGAAGGGGTGACGGTGCAGGGCGCGGTCCTGATCGTCCTGTTGGCGGCCATTGCGGGGGCCGCGTGGCGCGGCTTGAACCGCGTGGACGAGGGCTTCAACCGCTGGACGACCGTCGCGCTGGCGCTGGCGGCAACGACGCTGCTGGTCGCGGCCCTGCGGCTGACGCCGGCCGCGGGCGGGCTCACGGTGGCCTTCCCCGGCAAGTTCTTCGCGGTGGGCGCGGCGATGGCGGGCATTGTCGTGCTGGCGCGGCGCGGGTTCGAGCCGGAGCAGGTGCAGGAGTGGCTGTGGGAGACCTGGCGCTTCGTCAGGCAGATCTTCCCGCTGCTGATCGTCGGCGTCTTCGCGGTCGGCGTCGTCCGGCCGCTGATCCGGCCTGAATGGATCGAGGCGGTGGCGGGGTCGAACACGCTGGTCGGGAACGTGGCCGGTGTGCTCTTCGGGGTCTTCATGTACTTCCCGACCCTGGTGGAGGTGCCCATTGCGCGGCTGTTCCTGGACCTGGGCATGCACCGCGGCCCGCTGCTGGCCTACCTGATGGCCGACCCGGAGCTGAGCCTGCAGAGCATTCTGATCATCGCCAGTGTGATCGGCCGGCGTAAGGCGTGGACCTACGTGGGCTGGGTGGCGCTCTTCAGCACGCTGGCGGGCCTGCTCTATGGCGCGTGGGTGGACGGCGTCAGCGCGTGGCTGATCCTGGGCGGTACGTTCGCGGGCCTGGCGTTGCTGGCGTTGGCCCTCAACCGGCTGGCCGCCCGCGCGGCAAGATCCATCATCGCGCCACAGGTTGCCGTGCCCGAAACCGTGCCTGTGGAGACGTCGGAGCACTGATCAACGACCATCTGCCAGCGCACCCATCCGACTACAGGACTACAAGACTATAAGACTACAAGACTACAAGACTACTCGACTACGGAGACATCTATGGCACTCAACATCAAAGTCCTCGGCAGCGGCTGCGCCAACTGCGCGCGGCTGGAGAAACACGTGAAAGCGGCCGTCGAACAACTGGGCGTCGAAGCCACCATCGTCAAGACCGGCGACTTCGACGAATATGCAAAGTACAACCTTCTGGCAACCCCCGGCCTGGTCGTCAATGACAAACTGGTCGCGGCGGGCCGCGTCCCGGCCGTGAGCCAGATCGTCACGCTGCTGGCGAATGAGCTGGTATAGTGGTAGATTGGTAGATTGGTAACTTGGTAACTTGGGAATCCAACTTACCAATCTACCAATCTACCAGTCTACCAATCTACCAATCTACCAAACCACCACTACGGAGGTCTCATGTCACAAGCAACTGCTATGCCGGCCGCGTCGGCAGGGATGACGAAACGCCTTTCTACCCTTGACCGCTTCCTGACGCTGTGGATCTTCCTGGCCATGGCGGTCGGGGTCGGCATCGGCTACTTCATCCCCGGCGTGGAGGACTTCATCAATCGCTTCCAGGTCGGGACGACCAACATCCCCATCGCCATCGGCCTGATCCTGATGATGTACCCGCCCTTCGCCAAGGTGAAGTACGAGCGGCTGCCCGAGGTGTTCCGCAACACGAAGATCCTGGGCCTGTCGCTGCTGCAGAACTGGGTCATCGGCCCGATCCTCATGTTCGCCCTGGCGGTGATCTTCTTGAGCGATCGGCCGGAGTACATGCAGGGCCTGATCCTGATCGGCCTGGCACGCTGCATCGCCATGGTGATCGTCTGGAACGAGCTGGCGCACGGCGACACCGAGTACGCGGCGGGGCTGGTGGCGTTCAACAGCGTGTTCCAGGTGTTGTTCTACAGCATCTACGCCTACGTCTTCATCAAGGTGCTCCCGGAAGTGCTCGGCCTGACGAGCGCGGTGGTGCAGATCAGCATCGGCGAGCTGGCGCGCACGGTGTTCATCTACCTGGGCATCCCGATGATTGCCGGCTTCGCCACCCGCTTCATCCTGCTGCGCTTCAAGACCCGGGCATGGTACGAGACGCGTTTCGTCCCGCGCATCAGCCCGATCACGCTGATCGCCCTGCTCTTCACCATCCTGGTGATGTTCAGCCTGAAAGGCAACCTGATCGTGACCCTGCCGCTGGACGTGGTGCGCATCGCCATCCCGCTGGTCTTCTACTTCGTGCTCATGTTCCTGGTGACCTTCTGGATGGGCCATCGGGTCGGCGCGGACTACCGGATGAGCGCCACCATGTCGTTCACGGCCGCCAGCAACAACTTCGAGCTGGCCATCGCGGTGGCGGTGGCGGTCTTCACCATCGCCTCCGGCCAGGC
Organism: Anaerolineae bacterium; assembly: GCA_034434235.1. Lineage (GTDB taxonomy): Bacteria > Chloroflexota > Anaerolineae > CG2-30-64-16 > CG2-30-64-16 > CAKZKT01. Next base: position 58,735 of record DAOTZV010000089.1, on the reverse strand, counting down.
GTTCGCGGCGGTCATCGGTCCGCTGATCGAGGTGCCGGTGATGATCGGCCTGGTGAACGTGGCGTTCTGGCTGCAGCGGCGCTGGTTCAAGCACGAGCTGGCGCCGGCCCCCGCACGCCTGGTCGCGGCCGCAGAAGAAGCCTGTCCGCCGCCGGTGAAGGCGAGTGGCTCGTGAGGAGAAACCTCACCCCTGGCCCCTCTCCTTTCGGGAGAGGGGAGTATCGTTCCCCCTTCCCTATGTAGGGAAGGGGGCTGGGGGGGTTAGGTTTCATTAGCGACAAATCAGCATGCCGAACACCATAGGCCTGGGCCAGCCCATCCGTGAGACAGCCGTCGGCCGGCGCTTCGTCATTCCGCCGGAGGCGAACAGGGCCGGCGAGCTGGCCCTCGCGCGCGATCTGTTAGCCCAGGCCGGACTCGACGCCGGCGATGAGCTGATCGGCGAGGTCACGTCGGAGGGGCTGCGCCTGCGGGCCGATGCGCTGCATAAGGTCTACGTCGAAGTCACCAGCGCGTGCAACCTGGCCTGCGCCACCTGCATCCGTCGGACATGGGCCGAGCCGCTGGGCCACATGCCGCTGCCGCGCTTCCAGCGGCTGTTGGCCGGCCTGCTTGGAGCAGAGGGGCAGAAGAGCACAGACGCATTTCCCTCTGGCGTCGCGTCTCCTCGTCGTGCCATCACCCTCTCCCTCAGCGGCTTCGGCGAGCCGTTGGTCCATCCGCACTTCCTGGAGCTGGTGCGGCTGGCGCGGGAGCGGGGTACGCGGGTCGAGATCATCACCAACGGCACCCTGCTCGACGCGACAATGGCCCACGAGCTGGTTGCGCTGGGGGTCGGCCAGGTGACGGTCTCGCTGGACGGCGGGGACGAGATCGCGTATACTGCGGTGCGCGGGCACAGTCGTGCACCGGCTCTCGCGGCCGTGCATCACCTGATCGAGGCGCGCCGTCGCGGCCGTAAGCCGATCGAGATCGGCGTGGCGTTCGTGGCGACGCAGCGCAACATCGCCAGCCTGCCGGGCCTCCTGGCGCTGGCGCACGACCTGGCGCTCGACTTCGTGGCGGTGAGCAACGTGGTGCCGCACACGCCCGAGATGGCGGCCGAAATGCTGTGGAGTGCTGCGGCCTGGGCCGCCAGCTTTCCCGATGCGAGTTGGCGGCCGCGGCTGGAGCTGGCGCGCATGGCGCTGGATGATCGGACCCGGCCGGCACTGGCAGCCCTGCTGGACCATGGTCCGACCTGGCCGCATCCCGGTGCGGCGGACGGCCCGCGTCGCAATCATTGTCGGTTCGTCCATGAGGGAATGTTGGCCGTGGCATGGGATGGCCGGGTCGCGCCGTGCCTATCGCTGCTCCATACACATCCGGAATACGTCAACGACCACTGGAAGACGGTGCGGAGCCATGTCGTCGGCCACGTGGACGAGCGGCCGCTGGCCGACATCTGGCGCGACGCAGCCTATCGGGAGTTTCGCCGCCGCGTGCGTGAATTCGACTTCCCGGCCTGTTTCGCGTGCGGCGGCTGTCCGCTGACCGATACCAACGAAACCGATTGCTATGTCAATCCTTTCCCGGCCTGCGGCGAGTGCCTGTGGGCGCAGGGGATCGTGTTATGTCCGTGAAGGGGAATCTCATGGCGACATCTCACGTGTTGCCCGACTGGGCCGTGTCCTTTCATACCCACCGCTGTCCCTACCTGGCCATCGGCTTTCGCATGGGCAACCTGGCGATGGAAGCGCTGCATTTCGACCGTCGCCACAACCGCGGCCTGCTGGTGTTGCCCGAGTTCGGCGAGGGGAATCCGTACACGTGCATCGTGGACGGCATCCGCGCGGCCACCGGCGCGATCTACGGCCAGATCATGATCGCCAAGACCTTTTACGGCAAGCTGGCCGCCACGTTCTATTTCCCGCAACGGGGCGGCGCGATCCGCTATAGCCTGCGCCCCGAGTTCGTGGATCGTCTGGAGCAGACGCGCTTTCACGCGCTCCGCGCGCGCGGGATGGATCCCAGCGACATGCCGCCCGGCGTCATCGAAGAGGCATTGGCCTGGCTGGAGACGTTGCCCGACGAGGCGATCTTCAAGGTAGAGCACGAGGTGGGCTTCCCTTACCAGCAGATGCAGCTTTCCTACGCCAAGACCCGCTGCGTGCGCTGCGGCGAATATGTGATGGAAGATTTCGTGCGGAGGGTAGATGGTCAACCCATGTGCATCCCTTGCTCGTACCAGGATGCGTGAAGCGCGGCGACTTCGCCTGGGCCCTCTGACAGCAAGATGGCTTTGGGGTGGACTGGTCGCGATCGTCCTGGCGGGGTGCATAGCTGCTCCGGGTCGGCCTTTCTGGTCCCCCAGTTTTATGGGGAATGGAGGGCCAACCCTGACCGTCGCGCCGGCGCAGACCCCGATGGCGGACCCGGAGAAATCGGCAACGGCCACACCCGATCACGCGCAGATGTTGGCCCGTTTGCGGCGGACCGCCTCTCTGAACGAGGCGGCCGAACAATGTGCCGCGCTCATCGGCAAAGCCGCGGATGTCGCACGCGTGCGGGTTGAGACGCCAAAGGATCAAGGGTGCGTTCCGTGCAATAAATTGCCGATAGACTCTATGGATAGGGGCGTTCCTGTCGGCAAGATCGCGTTGCCGTTGGAGGATCATTCAGGAGTTTGGTTGACCGTTGAGGATCTGTTGTGCATTTATCTGTACGAACAGAGAGAGTTCGTGCCGGCATCGGTCACTCACTGGTGAGGCGAAGGAGATAAAGCATGCGGATACGTGATTTGTTTGTCCTGGGCGCAATAGCCGGCCTGCTATTGCTGGGCCTGATGCCAGCGCAAGAGGCCGTTGCCCAGAGCGGCAATCAGACGATCATTTACTTCTTCTGGGGCGATGGCTGTCCGCACTGCGCGGCTGCCAAGCCGTTCCTGGCCCGGTTAACGCAGAAGTATCCCGGCGTCCAGATTCGCGACTTCGAGGTGTGGGATCATCCCGAAAACCGCGAGCCGTTCATCCGGATGGCCGCCAAGTTCGGCTTCGAGCCGAGCGCCGTGCCGACGATCTTCATCGGCGAACGCTATTGGGTGGGCTATGCCGAGAAGCCTATCGGCCAGGAGATCGAGGCCTATGTGGCTTCCTGCGCGCTTTCCGGCTGTCCCGACGCTGGCGCCGGGGTGCCCGGCTTGGCGCCAGCCACGACGTCGAGGCCGGTAGCACCTACTCTTGCCGCGCCGACGGCCGTGCCAGGTGCGGCAACCGGCCAGACTGCGGCCCAACCCGCCGACCCGCCCGCCCGGCCGGCCGTCAGCAGCACGCTCGTCCTGCCACTGATCGGCCCGGTGGACCTGGCGACGCAGTCGCTGGCGATCAGCACCGCCATCATCGCGTTCGTGGACGGCTTCAATCCGTGCTCGCTGTGGGTGCTCTCGGTGCTGCTGGCCTTGACCCTGCACACCGGCTCGCGCAAGAAGGTGTTCATCATCGGCCTGGTGTTCCTCACGGTCACGTCGCTGGTGTACGTGCTGTTCATCGCCGGGCTGTTCACCATGTTCACCGTGATCAGCTTCGTGGGCTGGATCCGCGTCGTCGTGGCGCTGGTCGCTCTCTTCTTCGGCGCGGTGAACATCAAGGACTACTTCTGGTACAAGGAGGGCATCTCCTTCACCATCGCGGACGAGAAGAAGCCGGGCCTCTACCGCAGCATGCGTCGCGTGCTCAATGCCGGCGAATCGTTGCCTGCACTGATCGGCGCGACGGTGGTGATGTCGGCCGGCGCGTCGCTGGTCGAGTTCTCGTGCACGGCCGGCTTCCCGGTGCTGTGGACGAACCTGCTGGCCACCCAGGGCGTGACGGTGCTGACGTTTATCATCCTGTTGGCCCTTTACATGTTCATCTACCAGATAGATGAAATCGGCATCTTCCTGGCGGCGGTCTTCAGCCTGCGCGCCAGCAAGCTGGAGGAGAAGCACGGCCGCATCTTGAAGCTGATCGGCGGCACCTTGATGTTGACGCTGGCCGCGGTGATGTTGATTGACCCGAACCTGATGAACCGGGTGAGCACCGCGCTGCTGATCTTCCTCATCGCGTTCGGAGCGGCGCTGCTGATCCTGCTGGTACACCGGACGATCCTGCCGCGCTTCGGCGTGCACATCGGCACCGAGTTCGCGGGCAAGAGGGCGCGGCGGAGGGCCGTGCGCGAATGAGGGCACGAATCATGGCGCACCTTTCCAGGAGGACATGATGTTGATCAAAGACTACGACATCGAGGTCTTCACCCCGCCCTGCGAGCCGGGCGCCGAGCGCTTCTCGGCGCGGGCGTTGCTGTTGACCGACATCTCGGAGGTGTTGCCCTACCTGAACGCCACTTTGCGGGGGGCCGTGTACAACCGGGCCGCCAACACGCTGACCTGGAAGAAGGGCGGGCACAACATCGCTTTTCACCCCTACGAAATTGACACCAGCAACGTGGAAGACCGCGCGGCCGCGGTAGAGGAGTTGGAGGGGCTGATCGAGCTGGTCAACCGCACGTGGGAGCGCCGGGCCGAGATCACGCCCGACACCTCCGAACGCCAGCGGCCGACCGCGATGGCGCTTTACAAGCTGCTGCCGGGGACCAACTGCAAACAATGCGGTCAACCCACCTGCTGGAACTTCGCCCTGAAGCTGGCCGCGTCACAGGTCGAGCTGACCGCGTGCACCCCCCTCTACGAGCCGGCCTACGCCGAGCGCCTGGCCAGCCTGGAAGCGCTGCTCGTGCCGATGCCGGCCATCGGGCCGCGGGCGTCGTAAGGTCTCTACAACGCCCCTTCACACAGCCGTCGCAGCTCGTCGGCCGCCGGGCCCTCGGCCACAACGACCAGCACGTCGCCGGCCTGAAGCTGCGTGTCGCCGTGCGGGATGAGCAGCTCGCCCCCGCGGCGCACGCTGGCGAGCACGGCCGCGCGCGGCCAGGCCACCTCGCGCACGCGGCGTCCATCGCACGCGGCCCCGGCCTCGATCGCAATCTCCTCGACGCGCAGGGCGCCGGTCGAGGCGTCCAGCCGGGCCTGCTGCGCGCGATGGCGCAGCGCGGCCCGCCGGCTCAGCGCGATGTCGTAGGCCCGCACCAGGTCCACCCGGCGCAGCACGCCCACCAACCGTCGCGGATCGTCGCGGGCCACCACCGGCAGCCGGCCCACATCCCGGCGGCTCATGCGCCGCAGCGCCGCGCCGATGCTCTCGTCGGGATAGGCCACCAGCAGATCGCGCGTGCAGGCCTGTCCCACCGTCGTCACCTGGCCCATCTGGCCCGTCTGCGCGGCCTCCAGGTCTTGCACGGTAAGCACCCCCACCAGTCCCCCGGCGGCGTCCACCACCGGCAGGCCGTGATGCCGGGTCTGGGCGAAGATCTCGGCGGCCGCTTCCAGCGTATCCTCTTCGTGCAACACGCGAGTGGCGCGCTCCATCACCTCGCCCACGGTGATCCCCTCCAGCACCTCGACATCGCGGCCGCGCTCCAGGCGCAGCCCCTTGCGCGCCAGGCTCAGCGTGTAGACCGAATCGCGGCGCAACGCCTGCGACAGCAGCATGGCGATGATCACCGCGAACATCAGCGGCAGGATGATCCGGTAATCGCGCGTCATCTCGAACAAGAGGAGGATGGCCGTGAGCGGCGCGTGGACCGACGCGGCCAGCACCGCGGCCATGCCGACCATGGCATAGGCGGGCGCCGCGATGAGGAGGCGCGGGAAGAGTTGCGCCGCGACCATGCCGTAGGCCCCGCCCAGCGTTGCGCCCAGGAACAGGGACGGCGCGAAGACGCCGCCCGGAAATCCGCCGCCGATGCTGACCGCGGTAAGGATCAGCTTGGCCGCCAGCAGGAGGAGGAGCAGCGTGACCGTCATCTGGGGGCCGTTGAAGATCGCGTCAATCGTGTCGTAGCCCACGCCGAAGACCTGCGGCAGCCAGACGCCGACGACCCCGACGGCCAGCCCCGCGGCCGCCGGCTTCAATCGGTCGGGGATGCGCCAGCGGCCGAAGAGGTCTTTCGCTGTGTACAGAGCGGCGATGTAGGTGGCAGCCAGCGGCCCGGCCAGCAGCCCCAACCCCAGATAGAGCGGCAGTTCCACGGCCGAGTGAAACGCGTACTCGGGCACGCGGAAGGCCGGCTGCGGCCCCGACACCGATTGCGTGAAAACCGCCGACGTCACCGCGGCCAGCACGACCGCGCCCAGCCCGCCGCCGCTGCCGATCTCGCCCAGCACGATCTCCAGCGCGAAGAAGACGCCGGCGATCGGCGCGTTGAACGCGGCGGCGATACCGGCCGCAACGCCCGCGGCCACCAGGGTGCGGGTCCAATCGTCGGAGAAGCGCAGCTTTTGGCCCACGAACGAACCGAGGTTGGCGCCGACCTGGACCGAAGGATCCTCCGGCCCGACCGAAGCGCCGCTGCCGATGGAGAGCGCCGCGGCGACCGTCTTCATGGGCGCCAGGTGATATTCCAGCCGGCCGCCGGCCAGCGCCACGGCCTCCATCACGCCGGCCACCCCGTGATAACGCTCGTGGCCCACAAAGCGCTGCCACAGCCAGCCGACCACCAGCCCACCGACGGCCGGCAGCAGCGCCACGGTCCAGGGCCCCAGCCGTCCCAACGCGCCGGCCAGCCACTCGAAGGCTGCCGTGTGCGCCCAGCCGATCATTTGCTTGAAGAGCCAGATCCCCGCGCCTGCGGCCAGCCCGACCGCCATCGCCGCGAGGCCCAACAACATGGGGCCGGAGGGCGTCACGCGGCCCAACCAGGCACGGGCGACCTCCCTGAAACGAGCCCCGCCGGACGTGTCCGGCACATGCGAAGCGCCAGGCACGTGGGCGCTTTCAGACCACGCCATGCGCATGTCTCCGAAGACAGATTTGCGCTGCGCAGTATACTACGATTTTTGCGTCAAGGGCGAATCGGCCTTGACAGCATGAGCCGCGACCGCCACCACGTCATCCGTGGCATCCGTGGCCCCATCCGTGTCGTGCCCTCGCCCGACACGGAGAGCACGGATGCCACGGATCACGAGGCGCATGGCGCACCTGAGCCGCGACCGCCACCACGTCATCCGTGGCCTCCGTGGCCGCATCCGTGTCGTGCCCTCCGTGGCCGCATCAGTGTCGTGCGTCGTGCCCTCTCTTTGACAACTTCTCCCCGCGCGACTAAAATGACTTTGTTTGTGAAACATCCATTCACGAAGGAGCAACTATGCCCACATCGCATAGCGCCGATCTGATTCCTGTGCCTCGCCTTCTGCTGGGGCCCGGCCCAAGCACGATCCATCCGCGCATCCTGCGCGCAATGGCCACGCCCGTGGTGGGCCACATGGACCCTCAATTCCTGGCCATCATGGACGAGACCCAGGCCCTTCTTCGTCAGGTCTTTCAGACCCAAAACCGCCTGACGTTGACACTCCCCGGCACAGGCACTGCCGGCATGGAAGCCGCCATCTTCAACTTCATCGAGCCCGGCGACTCGATCCTGATTTGCGTGGCCGGCTTCTTCTCCGAGCGCATGGTCGAAATCGCCTCACGCGCCACCTCTGACGTGCGGAGGGTAGACGCCCCTTGGGGCCAGCCGATCCGGCCCGAACAGGTAGAAGAAGCCCTGCGTAGCCGGCCGGCCAAAGTCGTCGCCATCGTCCATGGCGAGACCTCGACCGGCGTCTGCCAGCCGCTGGCCGAGATCGCACAGATCGTGCACCGTTACGGGGGCCTCCTGCTGGTGGATTCCGTCGCCTCCCTGGCCGGCGTCAACCTGCCCGTGGATGAGCTCGGCATTGACATCTGCTATACCGGCTCCCAGAAGTGCCTCGGCGTACCGCCTGGCCTCGCGCCGATCACCGTCGGCCCGGCCGCCGAAGAAGCATTGAAGGCGCGCAAGACGAAAGTACAGAGCTGGTATCTCGACCTCTCTCTCATCCAGAAGTATTGGTCGTCGGAACGCGTTTACCACCATACCGGGCCGGTCAGCCTGCAATATGCCATGCTCGAAGGACTGCGCATGGTCGTCGAAGAGGGCTTGCCGGCTCGCTTTGCGCGGCACGCCGCTGCGGCCCGGCTCCTGTGGGACGGCCTGACCGACCTCGGCCTGCGCCTGTTCGTGCCGGTCGAACACCGCCTGGCGACCCTCACCACGGTCCTCGTGCCCGACGGCGTGGATGACCTGATGATCCGTCGTCGGCTCCTGGAAGAGTACAACATCGAAATCGCCGGCGGCCTGGGGCCGCTGAAGGGCAAGCTGTGGCGCATCGGCCTGATGGGCCACTCGGCCCGAACCGAGAACGTGGTCACGCTTCTTGGCGCCCTCAGCCGGCTGCTCCCGGCCTGACCGTACGGCGAGCTTCAGCTCGCCCCCAAATCGCACGTATGTACGGCGAGCTTCAGCTCGCCCCCAAATCGCATGCACGTACGGCGAGCTTCAGCTCGTCCCTGGTCGTTTCCCAGCTCGCACACGAGCTGAAGCTCGCGTTACATCCGTGGAGGTCGTTATTTGACGTTGTTGCAAACGGTGAACGCACTCCTGGCCCTGGCCCTGGCGGTCTACGGCGTTCAGGCGTTCATCCTGACTGTGCTTTATCTGCGTCACCGACGCGACGCAGCCGCTCCGGCCGACATGGCGCGGCGGACCTGGCCGAAGGTGGCCGTCCAACTGCCGATCTTCAACGAGCGCCACGTGGTCGAGCGGTTGATCGATGCAGCCGCGGGCCTGGATTATCCGGCCGACCGGCTAGAGATCCAGGTGCTGGACGATTCGACCGATGACACAACCGCGCTGGCCGAAGCGCGTGCGGCCTATCATCGCGGCCGCGGCATCCATGTTCAAGTGATCCATCGCACAGATCGTGCCGGCTTCAAGGCCGGTGCACTGGCCGAAGGCTTGCGGCAGACCGATGCCGAATTCCTGGCCATCTTCGACGCCGACTTCGTGCCGCCGGCCGATTTCCTGCGCCGTGTCATCCCGCACTTCGTGGCCCGGCCCGATGTGGGAATGATCCAGACCCGCTGGGCGCACTTGAACGAACAGTACTCGGCGTTCACGCGCGGCCAATCGCTGGCGCTCGATGCGCACTTCGTGGTGGAGCAGACCGGCCGCAACCGTGCCGGCCTGCTCATCAACTTCAACGGCTCCGGCGGCGTCTGGCGCCGGGCGTGCGTGATAGAGGCCGGCGGCTGGCAGTCCGATACCATGACCGAGGACATGGACCTCAGCTATCGAGCCCAACTCGCCGGCTGGCGTGCCCTGTACCTCCCTGATGTCGCTGTGCCTGCTGAGCTGCCGCCTCAAGTGGATGCATTCAAGCGCCAGCAGGCGCGTTGGGCGCAAGGTTCAACGCAGTGCTTGCGCAAGCTCGGCCCGGCCATCCTGCACAGCGACTTGAGCCCAGCCCAGAAGCTGGCCGCGCTCCTGCACATCGCGGCCTACTTCACCCATCCGCTCATGCTCGGCGTGTTGCTGCTCTCCTTGCCATTGATCTGGACCGGCCGCTCGCTGCACCTGCCGCTGGCGGCCCTGATCCTGGTGAGCGCCGCGCCGCCCCTGCTTTACGCGGTCGCCCAAAGCGCGTTGCACGACCGTTGGCCTCGACGCATGTTGTATCTGCCGGTGATCATCCTGGTGGGCACCGGCATCGCGTGGAGCACCACCCGCGCCGTGTGGCAGGGGCTGATCCGCTGGGGCGGCACGTTCGCGCGCACGCCCAAGTTTCGTCTGGAAGGCCGACAAGGCCGCTGGGCCGACAGCGCCTATCGCCTGCGACCCGATTGGACGCTGATCGGCGAGGTGGCGTTGGCGCTGTACGCCATGGCCGGGATCGTCGTGGCATGGCAACGCGGCAGCTACGGCGCGATCCCCTTCCTGGCGATCTATGCCGCGGGATTCGGGCTGGTGGCCGGCCTCGGCCTGGCGCAATGGCTCGGCCGGCCCGCACCCGTTCGCCAGACCCCGGCCGTGGGGCGCTGGCGCATTCAAATGAGGTGAGAAAGACCGATGTGGCGTAGAACCTGGATCGCATTGTTGATGATAGTGACTTTCTCGGTCCTGGCGTGGGTCGTGCCGCGGCCCGGTGTGGCCGACAAGCCGATCGTGCGAGCAGTCCTCTTCTGGGCCGAAGGCTGCTCGCACTGCCATGTGGTGATTGACAAGGTCCTACCGCCGCTCCAGCTCAAATACGGCGATCAGCTCCAGATTGCCATGATCGAGGTCTCCGGTGAAAACTACGAGTACTTTCGCCAGATCGAAGACGCGGCGAAACTTCCGGCCGAGCGTCGGGGCGTGCCGGCCCTCTTCATCGGCGATCGCATCCTCGTCGGCAGCGAGGAGATCCCGCGCGAGCTGCCTGGCCTGATCCAGAAGTACCTGGCGGTCGGCGGCGTGGACTATCCCCCGTTGCCCAACCTGGCCGCCCATTTGCCCGAAATCGCGTGTGGATCGGGCCTGGACCGGCCGGCCACGCCCTGCCCGGAGCCGACCGCTCCTGCCGCGGCACTGGCTTCGGCCTCTGTCAAGGCGTCTGCCGATGGTTCATCCCTTGCCGCGGCCGGAATCACATCGTCCGTGCAGAACGAAACGCGGTCGGTCTCGCAAGGTTTTGAGCTGGCCACCGCCGTGGCGGGATTCCTGGCCCTGTCTTTCCTCTACGCCTTGATCGCAACGGTGCTGGCGGGCCTGGGACGCAACGTCATCGTCCTCCCTCACTGGACGGAGGCTCTCATCCCGATTCTGTGTCTCTTGGGATTGGGAGTGGCCGGCTACCTGACCTTCGTGGAGACGCAAAACGTCGAGGCAATCTGCGGGCCGGTAGGGGATTGCAACAGCGTGCAGGCCAGTCCGTATGCCCGATTGTTCGGCATTTTACCTGTGGGCGTGTTGGGCCTGGCGGGTTACTGCGCCATCTTCATTGCGTGGGCGACGGCGCGTTGGGGTGACGGCGTGACCGCCTTTTATGCACCGATGGCCCTGCTTGCCATGGCCATGTTCGGTGTGCTCTTCTCTCTCTATCTGACCTATATCGAGCTGGCGGTGATCCTGGCCGTCTGCATCTGGTGTTTGACCTCGGCCGTGCTGATGGCGCTGATCCTGATCCTGGCGGTCGGCCCGGTGTTGCGCACTCTGCGGGACGAGTCGTAACACAAGCCGCCGGCGTTGCAGCCACGCCTGTAACGCAGTGGCGGGTTGCACCGTCGCCTGATCCAGGCGGTCGAGGAGCCGGGCTTCGCGACGGTGGCCCAGGGTGATGCACGCAACATCACCCTGGGCGAGACCTTGCTTGCGGACGAGATGTTTTACCCGAAGCCGGAGACGGCGTGCGGGGACGGTTCGTGCCGGTCGTGTCCGCCGGTGAATACCGGCAGGTGTTTGGCCGCGAATGCGAACGCTACCACGCCGCCCGTCAATAGCGCCAGGGTGATCGCAAACTCCATCCAGCTCGGAAAATAGCTGCCGCGGTTGGCTGCCACCAGGCTCGGCACGGCCAGATTCACCCGGTTGGCGATCACGCCGATCACCACCAGCGCCTGCGTCGCCAGCAGCTTCCCCCGCGACGCGCGCACGGCCGGCGTCAGCAGCAGCGCTGCCGGCAGCAGCACGGTCAACCCCAGCTCCAACAGCCAGGTCAGGTCGGTCCACTCGAACGGCGCCAGCGCCGTCCACGCGCCCCGGATCGTCACGTCGGTTACTTTGATGACGGCATAGATCAGCAGCACGACCGCGGTCGCCCGCGCCACGGTGTTCAGCAAGTCCATATGCGCGTCCCGGCGCATGAACTTCGCCGACAGCAGCGACTCCACCGTCACCATCGCCAGGCCCACGGCCACCGCCGAAGTGAAGAAGAGCACCGGGAAGATCGGCGTGTACCAGAGCGGGCTCAGCTTCTCCGGGAAGATCAGGAACATGGAGCCGAGGGACGACTGATGCATGGTGGAGAGGGTGATGCCCAGGATGATCAGCGGGATGCTGATGGCGCGCAGGATGCGCTGCGGCCGGGGCATGCGCAGCCGCTCGAACACCACCGGCGCGAACTCCAGCGCCAGCACCGTCGTGTAGGTCATGACGCACCAGGCCACCTCGAACAGCACCGAATGCGGGTTCCAGTAGATGATCGCGTGCCAGATGCGCCACGGCTGGCCGATGTCGTAGAGCAGCCCGAAGATGACCAGCAGATAGCCCAGGAACGCGGTCAGGATGGCCGGCCGCAGCAGCGGCTCGTACCGCTCGCGGTGGAAGATGTGTACCGTGGCCGCGATGACGAAGCCGCCGGCCGCCAGCGCCACGCCCGACATCACATCGAAGCCGATCCACAGCCCCCACGGCGCCAGGTCGTTCAGGTTGGTCGAAGCCCCCAGCCCGCGGAAGAAGCGCACGACGCTGGCGTACGCGCCGATCGCCAGGATCATGCCGGCCACGGCAAACGCGGCCGTAACGCGCGGGGTCATGGTGAAGCCCAGGAAGACGCGCGGCCTCTGCGGCCGCCACGGACGTGTCAGTGCACTCATCCTTGCACCTCCTCCGGCGGATCCGCGGGCGGATCATCGGTCGTCACCGCCACCGGCGCCAGTTCCTGCCTGGCGGCTCGTTGTCGCTCCAGGCCGCGCTGGCGCCGCGTGATCAGGTAGGCGAAGGTCATCAGCCCGGCCGTGCCGCCGGCCACCGCCGGCACCAGCGACATGACGGCCCAGGTCTTGGTCGGCAGCGGGTAGAGCGGCAACGCCGCCGGGAAGCCGATGGCCGCGAACGGCACGTCGGACAGATACAGCACGGCCGTGCCGCCCACCTCGTGCTCGCCGTAGACGTGATCCACGTAGCGGTCGGGCCGGGCCGCGATGCGTTGATGGGCTTCGGCCAGCAGCTCCTCGCGCTGGCCGAACTTGATCGCTCCGGTCAGGCACGCCTTCGCGCACGCGGGTTGCTCTCCCTCGGCCAGCCGCTCCGCGCACATGGTGCACTTGCCGATCAACGGCGTGGCGCTGTCCCACTGGTAGCGGGGCACGTTGAAGGGGCACGCCGTCATGCAGTAGCGGCAGCCGATGCAGCGTTTCGCGTCGTAGATGACCGGCCCCTCGGCGGTCTTCCGCAGCGCGGCCACCGGACACACCGAGGCGCACGCCGGCTCCAGGCAGTGCATGCACTGGCGCTTGACGAAGCGCCAGACCAGCCGCTCGCGTGTCTTCGTCACCTCGTGAAACTCGATCAGGCTCCAGGTGCGCGCGGTCAGATCGGGCGGGTTGGTGCGGATGGGCCGGAAGCCGGTGCGATCGGCGGGCAGATCGTGCGCCTGCTTGCAGGCCACCTGGCACCCGCGACAGCCGATGCATTTGGTGGTGTCAATCAAGAATCCGTAGCTCATACGATCCTCCTCACGCGCGCCGGATGTCGCACAGGAACGCCTTGTACTCCGGGATCAGGGTGTTGGCGTCCCCGACGTTCGGGGCCAGGACGTTGGCGCTTTGGCCCACACTCAGGCCGGTGTAGCCCCAGTGCCACGGCATGGCGATCTGGTGTACCGTGCGGTTGCCGAGATAGAACGGCTCCAGCCGCCGGGTGACGACGACCTGCACTTCGATGGCGCCGCGCGCGGTCTCGATGATGGCCTTGTCGCCGCTGCGCAACCCTTTCTCTTTCGCCAGCTCCTCGCTGATCTCCACGAACATCTGCGGGAAGAGCTCGACCAGCCAGGGCAGGTTGCGCGTCATCTGGCCGGCCTGCCAGTGCTCGCTCAGCCGATAGGTGGTGGCGATGATGGGGTAGCGGCCAGGATCCCCGCGCTGCTGGATCTCCTTGGCCCACAGCGCGATGGTCGGGTTGTTCTGCTGGCTGGAAAGCACATTGGCCACCGGGCTTTCCCACGGCTCGTAATGCTCCGGCAGCGGGCCGTCCACCAACCCCTGCCCGAAGAGCCGGGCCCGGCCTTCGGCCGTCATGATGAAGGGCAGTTTGGCCTTGGACGGATCCACCGCCAGGGGCGGATAGCCGCCATCGGGCACGTCGCCGACCCATTTTTCGCCGTTCCAGCGGATGACGGCCCGCTTGGGATCCCACGGCTGGCCGTTCAGGTCCACCGAGGCGCGGTTGTAGATGATGCGGCGGTTCATGGGCCAGCTCCAGGCCCAGTTGCTGTAGAGGCCGATGCCGGAGGTGTCCTTATCGTCGCGGCGCGCGGCCTGGTTGCCCGCCTCGGTGAAGCTGCCGCAATAGATCCAGCAGCCGCTGGAGGTGGTGCCGTCGTCCTTCAGGTTGGCGAAGCCGGTGAGCAGCTTGCCGGTCATCAGGTCGTAGCCGTTGATCTCGCGCGCCACCTGGTTCGGGTCAGGGTGCTCGCCGTAGTCCCAGGTCAGGTCGGTGATGGCCTGTGCGTGCGGCCCGCCCTCGTTGGCGTACAGCTCCTTTAGCCGGCGCATCAGCCCCGCGATGATGGCCAGGTCGTCGCGCGCTTCGCCGGGCGGTTCGGCCCCCTTCCAGCGCCACTGCATCCAGCGGCCGCTGTTGGTGATGCTGCCCTCCTTCTCGAAGGAGGCCGCGGCCGGCAGCAGGAAGACCTCGGTCTGGATTTGGGTCGGATCCACGCCCGGCCGCTTCCAGTGTGCAGCCGTCTCCGTCTCCCACAGGTCCACGGCCACCAGCCATTCCAGTTTGTCCAACGCCTCGCGCGTGAGCGTCAGGTTCGGCCCGCCGACGGCCGGGTTCATGCCCCAACACAGCAGCCCGCGGATGGCGCCGTCGTACAGGGCGTTGAAGAGCGTCAACCAGGAGTAGTTGGCGCCGACGCTGGCCTTGGGCAGGTTGGCGAAGGCGAAGTCGTTCTCCGGCCGGGCCGCGTCGCCGTACCAAGCCTTGAGCAGGCTGACGATGTATTTAGGCGTGTTGCTCCACCAGTTGGCGCTCAACGGGTCGTTGGTCTTCGGCGTCGTGCGGCCGATGTAGTCGGCCAGGGTGACGTCCGAGGCTATCGGCGCCTTCAGATAGCCCGGCAGGTTGCCCCACAGCAGGCCGTGGTCGGTGGAGCCCTGCACGTTGGACTCCCCGCGCAGCGCGTTGATGCCGCCGCCGGCAATGCCGATGTTGCCCAGCAACAGTTGCAGGATGCCGTAGGCGCGGATGATCTGCGTGCCGTAGGTGTGCTGCGTCGCGCCCATCGCGTAGAGGATCGTGCCGGCCTTGTCGGGCGCGCCGGTGGCCGCGAAGGTCTCGCAGACGGCGTCAAACCGCTCGCGCGGCGTGCCGGTGATCTTGACCACGGTGTTGACGGTGTAGCGGGCAAAATGGCGGCGCAGGATCTGGAACACGCAGTTGGGGTCCTGCAGGGTCGGATCGCGCTTGGGGATCCCCTTGTCGTCGAGCTGATAGGCCCAGGTCGTCCGATCGTAGGTCCGTTTGACCGGGTCGAAGCCGGAGAAGAGGCCGTCGAGCACGTCGGGCCCGCGGTAATCGGGGTTGATCAGATAGCTGGCGTTGGTGTATTCGCGCAGATAGGTCAGGTTGTAGCGCTCCGGATGGTGCTGCATGTCCTCCAGCACGTAGTGGATCATGCCGCCGACGAAAGCGATGTCGGTGCCGGAGCGCATGGGCGCGTAGATGTCGGCGTGGGTGGCGGTGCGGGTGTGCCGCGGATCCACGACGATCAATTTCGCGCCGCGCGCCTGCGCCTCTTCGACGTATTTGAACGACATGGGGTGGTTCGCCGCCGCGTTGCTGCCGATGATCAGGATGCAGTCGCTGTTGGCGATGTCGTTCCAATGGTTGGTCATGGCCCCTCGACCGAAGCTTTCCGCCAAACTGGCGACGGTGGAGGAGTGTCAGAGGCGCGCCTGGTGTTCCAGGTAGACCAGGCCCAGGGCTCGCATCGCCTTGCTCAACAGATAGCACTCTTCATTGTCCAGCGCCGCGCCGCCGATAGACGCGATCGCCTCGGTGCGGTTCACGGCCTTGCCCGCGTCGTCGAAGCGCCGCCACGAGCTGTCGCGCGTGGCCTTGATGCGCCGGGCGATGCGGTCAATGGCCCAGTCCCAGCTCACCTCTTGCCATTCGGTTCCGCCGGGCGGCCGGTAGAGGGGGCTTCGTCAGCCGCTTGGGGTTCTCCGCGATCTGAGCGATGGCCGACCCCTTGCTGCACGCGGCCCCGCGGTTGATGGGGTGCTGCGGATCGCCTTCGATGTTGGTCACCTTCCCGTTCACGGCGGTGACCAGGAAGCCACAGCCGCAACCGCAGAAGGGGCAGATGGTCGGGGTGACCTTTTCGCCGGCCACGGGCGCTTTGCCGGCCGCCTCGGCCAGTGAGGGCGCAGCCGGCGCCAGGCCGGCCGCCAGCGTGGCCGCAGCCGATCCGCGGACCACGGTCTGAAGAAACTTCCGACGTGAAACAGGCATCGCAGACCTCCTTCGTGCAAGTGGCAATCGGGCCCGAGTTCACGGTTCGGCGTAGTCGCGCAACGTCCGATAGCGCTCGATCACGTATTGTTGCTCCGAGATGATCGCTTTGACGACGTCCCCGATGGAAACCAGGCCCACCAGCTTGCCCATGTCCACTACTGGCAGGTGGCGCACACGATGCGTGGTCATCAAGGCCATGCACTCCTCGACCGTGGTCGTGGGGAGGACAGTGATCACCTTCTCGGTCATAATGGAGCGCACGGGGGTGTCCCGGGAGGCGCGGCCTTTGAGGATGACCTTGCGGGCGTAGTCGCGCTCCGACATGATGCCCACAATTCGCTCGTCCTCAAGCACCACGACCGCGCCGATCTCGTGTTTGGCCATCAGTTCCAACGCCTCGAAGACCGTCGTGTCGGGCGTGACCGACCAGACCTGACGGCCTTTCACTTTGAGGATGTCCTCAACGGTTCGCAGCGCGCGATTCATGGTTCCCTCCTACCTGTTTGATCCAGGTTTCACCGGGTAAAAACGATTGCATTCGCCGCCATGACTATGTATAATATATCAAACTCGCGTTGATAAATCGTGAATTTTCGGGCTTCTTGATCTGAATTGCACAAATTCGCGCCGGATATTCGTGTCTTTTAACGCAAAGGGGGGCCGCATGGCAGGGGCATTGCGCCTGGAGTGCCTGGGCGGGCTTCAGATCACTCATGACGGCGCGCCGGTGACCAGCTTCGTATCGGTCAAGGCGCCGGCCTTGCTCTGCTACCTGGCCGTTACCGGCCGGCCGCAGTTCCGCCTGGTCCTGGCCGGCCTCCTGTGGGGCGATCTGCCCGAAGAAGACGCCTGCGCGAATCTCCGCAAAGTCCTCTCCAACCTGCGCGACCTGGTCGGCGACCACCTCATCATCACTCCGCATACCGCCGCCTTCGACCGGCAAAGCGCGTATTGGCTGGATGTGGAAGCGTTTTTGGAACGGGTAGAAAAGGGATTGGCCAAATCGGGAAACGAGGAAGCCGACCGTCCAGATGCGGCGGATTCGCTTCGGGCCTTTGAGCCTTCTGGTTTTTCGTATCTCCTCGAAGCTGCCGACCTCTACCGCGGCGATTTTCTGGATGGCTTCTATGTGCGCCATGCGCCGCTGTTCGAAGAGTGGGTGTTGGGCCAGCGCGAGGGGCTGCGGCGATTGGCCGGGATGGTGTTGAAACGGTTGGCTGACCACTATGCCGGCCGCGAAGAATTGGAGCGAGCCATCGAGTATACAGACCGACTTCTGAAGCTGGAGCCCTGGCAGGAAGAGGCGCACCGTCAGATGATGAGCTTGCTGGCGCGCAAGGGAGAGCGCAGCGCGGCCCTGGCCCAATACGAGATCTGTCGCCGCCTGCTTCGGGCGGAACTACACGTTGAGCCGACGATGGAGACGACGGCCCTTTATCGGCGCATCCAGGCCATGGGCGCAGCCCGACCGCACAACCTGCCGGCGCCTGTGACCTCGTTCGTCGGCCGCAAGGAAGAGCTGGCGCTGATCGCCGAGCGGCTGGCCGATCCGCACTGCCGCCTGTTGAGCATCCTGGGGCCCGGCGGAGTAGGCAAGACGCGGCTGGCGCTGGAGGCCGCCGCCGCGGCCAGAGACCGGAGCGATGATGGCTTCCTGGATGGCGTTTTCTTCATCCCGTTGTCGGCCGTCCACTCGCTGTCGACGCTTGCCGCCGCCATTGCGGCCGCGCTGGGGTTTGCCTTGCCGGCCGGCGCCGATTCCCCGACCGAGCTGCTACGTCGTTTGCGGGATCGGTATCTGCTGCTGGTTTTGGACGGCTTTGAGCATCTGATGGTCGAAGCGAGTTTTCTCGCCGTCATCCTCCAGCACGCGCCGGGGGTCAAGATAATGGTGACTTCTCGGCACCGCTTGAATCTGGCCGGCGAGTGGTCTCTGGAGTTGGACGGGCTGCCGCACGCGCCCTTGGGCCAACGAGAAGGCCTGGAGAGCTACAGCTCCCTTCAGCTCTTTCTTCAACGCGCACGGCAGGCGCGGCCCGACTTTGCGCCATCGGCACCCGACTTGCAAGCAATCGCCTTCATCTGTCAGTTGGTGGAGGGATTGCCGCTGGCGATCGAGCTGGCCGCCGCCTTGACCAGATTCATGTCTTGCGCGGAGATCGCGCAGGCCGTGGAAAGCAGCCTGGATGCGCTGGCTGTTTTCGAGCGCGATCTACCGGCGCGTCATCGCAGCATACGCGCTGCGTTCGAGCATTCATGGCGCCTGCTCACGTCGGCCGAACAACAGGCTTTGCGCCGGCTGGCTGCCCTGCCCACCGAATTCACCGCGGAATTGGCAGAGCAGGCTGCCGATGTCAGCCGGCCTCTGCTGATTGCTTTGGCCGATAAATCGTTGTTGCGCCGCGGAGCAACGGGCAATTACTCGTTGCACGATCTGTTACGGCGTTTCATTGCCGAAAAACAGGCTGAAAGCGCGCGCCCGCGGCCGCGAGCGGGGGAGCGTCGCGCCGATCAAGAAGGGATGCCCCGGTAGCGGCCGCAGGCAACCGTCGCGCGTGTGCCAGGGATGGGATGCAGAGGAGGCGGAGGAGCGGCCACAAACCTCGCGGCGCGCGTCCTCCGCAGTCATTGGCGTCGTATCTCTATGCGATCTGCTTCAGGTATTTCACGCTCTTCGCCACCGCCTCGGCCATGTCGGTCGCGCAGCGGTCGAGCTCGACGATCAACCATTCGGCGTGGGTGGCGGCCCGCAGGATCGCCGGGAAGTCCATCACCCCCTCGCCGACGGCGACCATCGGGTCGCTCGTGTTGGCCGGGCCGTCCTTGATGTGCAACAGCGTGGCGCGCGGCCCGGCTTCCTGGATGGCCTGCACCGGATCCACCCCGCCGGTCTTGACCCAATAGGTGTCAATCTCCAGCTCGATGCCGGGATCGAGCAACTCCAGCATCACCTGGTACGGATAGCGCCCCTCGATCGGCTGATACTCCCACCAGTGATTGTGGATCGCCATGCGCAGGCCGCGGGCCTTGGCCTCGGCGTAGGCCTGGTTGAAGATGTCGCAACTGCGCTTGGTGTCGTCCAGCGTCTTGAAATTGTCCCGGCCGAAGCCGGTGACCAGGCGCGTGCAGCCGATGGCCGCCAGGGTGTCGGCGGCCTCGGCGGCCTTCGCGCCGATGGGTGGCGGGAAGATGTGCGCGGCCGGCACCTTCAGGCCCAACTCGCGGAACAACTGGCCCGCGGCCTGTGCGGTCGTGCCGGGGAAGCCGGCCGGCTCCACGCCGTCGTAGCCCATGGCGGCCACCTGGCGAACCACCGCGGCGTAGTCTTTTGCCGCCGCCTCGCGGAGAGAATAGAGTTGCAATGCGATCGGTTTGGACATGGAATGTGCTCCTGTTGTGAATTGGCCGTCACCAGACATCCCCCGGCCTCCACGGCGCCACCAGCGTGCCGTGCAGGTCGAGCGGCGGCGTCTTCGGTAGGCGCAGGATCATTACCTCCTCATCGGGCGTCGGCATGATCCCTGCGTCTGTCGCGACCGCCAACGGCCCCCGCCACAGCTCCCAGCCGAGGCGCGCATAGAAGGCCGGATCGGATGGCGATAGCGCAGCGATGTCATAGGCGGTGATCGTCCCCGCCAGCGCGCGGAGGACGGCCGAGGCATACCTTCACGCTCGAGCAAGCACCCGAAACACCCCGCTCACCGCAGAGACCGCGGCCGTCGGCTGCCCCCCGCCGACGCTCACGCGATACTCGCCGGCCTCGACCACACGCTGTCCGGCGTCGTTCACCAGCGCCAGCTCGGCCGGCCCCAGCGTGAAGCGCACCGTCTGCGTCTCCCCGGGCGCCAGATGCACGCGCGCGAAGCCCCGCAACTGGCGGATCGGGTTGCGCGGGGAGGTGGGCGGATAGCTCAGATACAACTGCACGACCTCGTCCCCGGCGCGCGCGCCCGTGTTGCGCACGTCGGCGCTCACGGTCAGCGATTCCTCGGCCCTGATCTCGGTGCTGCTCAGGCGCAGGTTGTCATAAGCAAAGGTCGTGTAGCTCAGCCCGTGGCCGAACGGATAGAGCGGCTCGCCCCGGAAGTAGCGGTAGGTGCGGTTCGCCATCGCGTAATCGGTGAAAGGCGGCAGGTCGTCCACCGAGCGATAGACCGTGACCGGCAGCCGGCCCGACGGATTGTAGTCGCCGAAGAGCACGTCGGCCAGGGCCGCGCCGCCGGCCTCGCCGGGATACCAGGCCTGGAGGATCGCCGGCACGTGTTCATCGGCCCAGGGCACGGCAATCGCACTGCCGCCGAGCAGCACGAGCGCGATCGGCTTGCCCAGCGCATGGATCCGTTCGAGCAGCGCCTGTTGCGGCCGCGGCAGGGCGATGTCGGTGCGGTCGCCGCCGACGAAGCCCTCTACCTTGACCGGCATTTCCTCGCCCTCGACGTAGGGCGTCAACCCCAGGCACAGGATGACCACGTCGGCCTTCGCCGCTGCTTCCAGCGCCTCGGCCGCCTCGTCTACGCCGGGCACGGCCCACACGAGCTGCGCCCACGGGTCAATGCCGTCATTGACATAATCTAGCTGAAGCCGATACAGGCGGCCGGCCTCCAATTGTACTTCCTTCGTGCGGCGCAGGGCGTGATGCACCCCGTGATATTCGACCAGCAGCTCGCCGTCGAGATAGAGCTTGTAGCCGCTGTGGCCGTTCACGCCGAGCCGATACGCGCCGGAGGCGGGCGGCACGAGGAAACCCGTCCACCGCACGGCGAAGTGATCGCCCCGCTCGCCGCCCAGCGGGGTGGTGTTCTTCCAGATGAAGTCCACGGTCGGATCAATGCGCGTGAAGGCCGGCGCGCCTGCGATCTGGCCGGTGGGGTAGTATTCGGCGGTCAGGCCATGTTGCGGGCCGTCGGCGATCGCCGGCCGCAGGAACTCGGACGGGATGATGCTCAGGTTGGGCACGCCGTCGGCGATGGGGCAACCCCGCGCGTGGTAGACGATCGTGCGCGGAGACACGGCCCGGCGGATCCCCTCCAGCGGGGTGACCGCCTGGGCCGGCGTGCCGTTGTAGTTGCCGAGCAGCGTCATCAGGTCGTCGGCGTTCGGGCCGATGACCGCGATGCGGCCGATCTCCTTCGAGAGCGGCAAGAGCCCATCGTTCTTGAGCAACACGATGGACTCGCGCGCGGCCTGGAGCGCCAGCGCCCGGTGCGCCTCGCAGTTGACGACCTCGTAGGGGATGGCCGAGTAGGGGACCTGCTCCGGAGGGTCGAACATGCCCAGGCGGATGCGGGCGCGGAAGAGGCGTTTGACGGCCCGATCCAGGGTGGCTTCGTCTATCAACCCCTTGCGGTGGGCGATCAGCAGGCTGCCGTAGGTCTCGCCGCAATTCAGCTCGCACCCGTTCTTGACGGCCAGCGCCGCGGCCTCTTCGGGGCTTTTCGCCAGGCCGTGGTGCTTCCAGATGTCGTCTATCGCGCCGCAATCCGAGACGACGTAGCCGTCGAAGCCCCATTCCCGGCGCAAGATCTGCTCGAGCAGGGTAGGACTGGCGCAGCACGCCTCGCCGTTGGTGCGGTTGTACGCGCCCATCACCGACTCGACCTTCGCCTCGCGCACCAGCGCCTCGAACGCCGCCAGATAGGTCTCGCGCAGGTCGCGCTCGTCCACCACCGCGTTGAAGCCATGGCGGTCGGGTTCCGGGCCGCTGTGGACGGCATAGTGCTTGGCCGTGGCGACCAGCTTGAGGTAGCGCGAATCATCGCCCTGGAGGCCGCGCACGAACGCCACGCCCATGCGGGCCGTCAGATAGGGATCTTCGCCGTAGGTTTCCTGCCCGCGGCCCCAGCGCGGATCGCGGAAGATGTTGATATTGGGCGACCAGTAGGTCAGGCCGGTGTAGATCTGGCGGATGCCGCGGCGCTGCCAGTCGTTATACTTGGCGCGTGCCTCGTCCGAGATGGCCTTCGCCACGCGCCACATCAGCCCGGTGTCCCAGGTGGCGGCCAGGCCGATGGCCTGGGGAAAGACGGTGGCGATCCCCGCCCGGCCGACGCCGTGCAGGCACTCGTTCCACCAGTTATACTCCGGGATGCCCAGCCGTTCGATGGCGGGCGCGTCGTAGAGCATCTGGCCGATCTTCTCCTCCAGCGTCATCCGGCCGACGAGGTCGTCGGCGCGGGCGTCGAGGGGAAGAGCGGGATTGAGGTAAGGTGGTTGGGTCATGTCTTTGCTACTCTTTCAAGAACAACTCCACCACCGGTACCGCGACCTTCGGCTTGGCGATGGGCAGCTCCAGGATGAGCGTGTCGGCACGGTCGCCGCCCATCGTCGTGTTCTGCGCCTGCTGATGCGGATCCACGGTGAACATCTTGATCTCGGACGCATCGTTGAGCAGTTGCGCGTACTCGACCCGGCCCGCCAGGCCGTCGAGGTGCACGTGCCGGTAGGGCCAGGCGAACAGATGCAGGTAGAGCCGTTTCTTTTCCGGGTTGTAGGTGAAGCGCGTGTCGGGCGGCGGGGTCAGGTCGCTGGCGGTGCAGCCGTAGATGGAGCGGCTGTGCAGCCGCATCCACGCGCCGATCGCGCGCAGCCGCTCGACCGCGCGCTCGTCGAACTCGCCGCGGCCGTTCGGCCCGACGTTGAGCAGCAGGTTGCCGCCCTTGGACACGGTGTCGATGAGCGTGCGGATCAGTTCGTCCGGCTCGCGCCAGTCCATGTTGTCGCGGTAATAGCCCCAGCTCCGGTTGAAGGTCTGGCACGCCTCCCAGACGACCGGCTTGCCGTCCACCGTCATCCACCTGCGCGGCTGGTACTCCTCGGGCGTGCGGACATCGGCCGATTCGGGCAGGTCGAGACGGTCGTTGAGGATGATGCCCGGCTGGAGCTCGCGCACCATTTGCACCAGCTTCTCCGATTGCCAGTCGTCCCGGCCCTTGCCCCGGCCCCAGGGGAACTGCCGGTTGGCATACGAGAAGTCGAACCACAGGATGTGGATCTTGCCGAACTGCGTCAACAGCTCGCGCGTCTGGCCGTGGAGGTACTCGGCATACTTGCGGATGTCGCGATCCTTGTGCGCCTCGCGATACTCCAGGTCATCGCGCATGGGGTGGATCGGGTCCACAGGGAATTCGGGATGGTGCCAGTCGATCAGCGAATGGTAGAAGCCCACCTTGAAGCCCTCGGCCCGAAACGCCTCGACCATCGGCCGGAGCACGTCCTTGCCGTAGGGGGTCCTGGTTGCCTTGTAGTCGGTGAGGGCCGAATCCCACAGGCAGAAGCCCTCGTGGTGCTTGGTGGTGACCACGAAGTACTTCATGCCGGCATTCTTCGCCTCCTTCGCCCATACGGTCGGATCGTAGAGGTCGGGATCGAAGTGATCGAAGTACTTCTGATACTCTTCGTCGCGAATCCGCTCGCGTTGCTTCACCCACTCGTGGCGCGCGGCCAGCGTGTAGGTTCCCCAGTGGATGAACAGGCCAAAGCGATCATGGACGAACCAGCTTGTGTCGCCCGCAGTAGGAAGAGGTTGTTGCATGGTAAGAGCCTCCGGTTGGGGATGGATTGGGAAGTAAAACGTAAAACGTGATTCGCACTTCACGTTTCATGTTTGACGTTTTACGCCTTCACCGGCCTGCCGCCCTGGGCCGCCGACGCCTTGATCGCGTCCCAGAGCCGGGCCATGCGCAGGCCCACTTCGGGCGGGCAGGGATTGGGCATCTTGCCCCCGCGCACGGCCAGAAACTGCTCCCAGACGCCGAGCGAGGCCGGCACGGGCACGGCGCGCAACTGTTTGCGGCCTTCTCGCTGGATGCGCAGCCACTTGCCCCAGATGTCGGTGTGCAAGATGGCCTTTTCGCAGAAGACGCGCACGTCCGATGCGCAGGAGCGGATCGCCTCGCCGCAGCCGTGCATGGTCACGTACGCGCCTGAGGCCAACCTGCCCATCACCATGCCCAGCGTGTCCACCGGCCGGCCGTTGTTGTCGAGCCACGCGGCGACCTCGACGAAGTCTTCGCCCGCCAGGTCGGCGCAGGTGTTGAGCATGTGTGCGCCGGTGTCGAAGAGGAAGCCGCCGCCCGCGATCTCGGGCTGCTGGCGCCAGGTGCCTACGGTGCCCGGCCCCCAGCTCTGCCATACGGTGGCGCTGATGCTCCACAGCCGGCCCAGCTCGCCGGAGCGGAGCATCCGCACGGCCGTGCGGATCTGCGGCGAGAGGCTGCCGGGAAACGCCACCACGAGCAGCCGGCCGGTGCGGTCGCGGGTCTCGATCAGGCTGCGCGCCTCGGCCGCGTTGAGCACCATCGGCTTCTCCAGCAGGACGTCGAGCCCGGCCTCCAGACACGCCTTCGTCTGGTCGTGGTGATAGGCGTGCGGGGTGATGATGAAGGCGGCGTCGAGCCGGCCGGCGTACTCCTTCAGCAACCTGTCCAGATCGGGCTGGTTGGGCGGGACCGGCAGGCCGGCCGCCTCGAACATGGCCGCCGAGGCCGCGTACTGTGCCTCGGACGGCTCGCACATGACGACGACTTGCGTCGTATCCGTCTGCTTCAACATGTTGCGGAGATGGGCGCGCGCCATGCCGCCGCAGCCGATCATGGCGACGCGAACAGGAGCAGAAAGGGCCATGAGGTAGTTCTCCTTGGTAGAATAATTGAGACCTGAAGCGTCAAGCGTCAAACGTCAAACGTTATCGCTTTTCTTGGCGTCTGACGTTTCACGCTTCACGCTTCATCCTCTCATCCAGGTCAGGCGCGAATCGCGCCAGGTCCTGGCGCAACTGAAGTAATGCCAGGTCCTTGGCGCGCACTTCGAGCATCACATCGAACGGGCGCAATCCTTCGGCCATGCGCAGGAAGTCAATGAACTCGAATGGATTGACATAATCGGAGTGATAGTTCCAGCGACTCCGTTGTATCCTCGTCGGGTTGGCGGCGTCCCCTTCGTCCACGCGCCATTCAGTGCGCGGACTGCTGAAGTGGATCTTGGGCCGCACATCGGGGGGCCAGGTGGCCAGGCATGCGGCCAGCGCGTCGCGAGGTGAGCGGCCATCGTCGTTCAGGCGATGGTGCAGGTTATCGAAGACCAGGCGGAGGCCGGTGCGTTCGTGCACCCACAGGATGTCGCTTACGTCGAAGCGCGTATCGTCGTTCTCCAGCACCAGGCGCCGCCGCGCGGCTTCGGGCAATGCTTCGAAGGCGCGCACGAACCGCTCGCGCGCGGCCGCGCGATCGCCGTAGATGCCGCCCAGGTGCGTGACCACCACCGCCTCCGGGCCCAGTCCCATGCCGTCGAGGATGCTCGCCTGGACGATCACATCGCTGGCGCTGAGGCGGGCCGTGTCGGGATCGGGTGAGTTCAACACGACATGTTGCCCCGGATGAAACGAGAGGCGCAACCTGGCCGCGCGCGCCATGGCCCCCAGCTGCGCGAGTTCGGCCGCACACTCCTCGACCTGATGGTGGAATTGCGGCATGTCGGGATGCGTGGCATAGGGCGCCAGCTCCGACGAGATGCGATACATGGTGATGCCGGCCTCGACCAGGTAGGTGAATACGTCTCGCAGATACGCAAGACTGACGCTGAGGTGGGGATTATTCTGCCAGCGTCGGCTATCATGGCTCTTCAGCTCGGGGCGGCCGAGCGGCTTGACGACGAATCCGAGGCGCATGTCTCATCCTATCCCATCATGCTATCCTACCACGTTGTGGCTTGGGGCGCAAAATTGCCTGCTGTTTCCGCCGGTGTATAATAGCGCGAGGAGTGTTCAGCGCGCATGAAGTGGCTATTGATTGCCGTCTTGTGGATCGTCGGGGTGGCTCCGCCGCCACAGACGGACACGCTCGATCCGGGCTATTGGGAACGCACGCCATTGCCCCAGACGGGACTGGCCACCTTTTACGCGCCGGGCATGATGGAACACGTGTTGGCCGTGCGCGCCGGCCACGGCCAGATCTTGCGTTGCGATGAATGCGTGGGCACGGTGGCGCTTCTGCGCGCCGGCGACATCGGCCGCCGGGTCTGGTTGCAACCTCCTGGCGGCGAGAAGGTGGGGCCATTCCTGGTCATAGACTGCGCGCAACGCGAAGACATCCCCATGCTGGTCGGCCGCAACTGGGTGGTGGACGTGAGCTATGAGCTGGGCCAGCTCTGGGGCATGGACCGTCCGCTCGACGGCGTGACGGTGTTAGCCGATCCTGCCACGGATGGCTCTTCGGCCATGGCGGGCGTGGCGGCGCCTCCTACGCCCTTCTACGTGCCGCCCGATCGAGTGGTGCTCAGCACGCCCACCCCTGCGCCGCGCATATCGCCCACGCCGTGGCAGCCGACCCCCTGGCCCACCCGGTTGCCGGTCGCGCTGGCTCCGATCGGCGGTGCATCCTCCGTTCTGCCGACGCCAGAGACGCCTGCCACGCCGCCGCGGCCCACGCCGCTCACCCCTGTCGTGACGACTCCGACGCCCAGGGCGCCGGCCGAGACCGGCGTGGCCGCCGTGCCGACGTCGCAGGCACCCACGCCGACGGAAGTCGCCATCGGCCGGCCGGGCGCCGGGCTGCTGATCCTGGCCGGCACTCCGACGGCCCGTCCCGTCTGGACGCCGACCCCCTCTCCTACGGCCACGCGCGGCCGGTCGACCGTCGGCGCGTCCCGACCGCTTCTTCCGCGCCTGCCCACGGCCACGCCCACCCCGCCGGCGAGCAATGCAGCAGGGCTGCTGGAATGGCTCGGCGCGCTGCTGGGGATCACCGGGCCGTAGATCTGGCCTGTAGATGTGCGCGGCGCCGACCTCATCCGCTCATCGGCCGGGCCAGCAGGCGCAGACGCCGCACCGCAAAGGTCAGGTCACCGTTTTTCTCGCGGCGGATGTGCAGGCCGGCCGCGTCCTCTTCGATGCTGTCGCCCAGCATCTCCAGCAGACGGCCGCGCTCTTCCGCGGTGAGCGGCGAGGCGGCCAGCCACGTCTGCGCGTTCTGCGCAACCTGGTAGAGCTCGACCTGCTCCAGGCGGAAACCGGCCTGCTCCAACGCCCGTTTGATCTCCGACTCGCAGTGCAGCCGCGCGATGGCCGGATCGCGTTGCATCTCCAGCGCCTGATGGGTGGCGCGCTTCACCGGGTCTTCGCTGCCCACCACCTCGTCCAGGAGCAGCTTGCCGTCCGGCCGGAGCACGCGCCGGAAGCCCTCGAACAGGGGGCCCAGCTCGCCGAAATAGCAGAGCAGATCGCGGCCCGTGACGAGGTCGAACGTCCCGGCCGCGTAGGGCAGCGCGGCGGCATCGGCCCAGCGGATATCCACGTTGCCGGCGCCGTGCTCGACGCGCGCCAGCTCCGCGCGTTCGAGCATGGCCGGCGCGATATCCACCGCCGTGACGCGTGCCACCTGGGCGGCGAACGCCAACGCCACCGCGCCCGCGCCCGTGCCCACGTCCAGCAAATGGTCGGTGGGGCGGGCGCCGGCCATGGCCACCAGATCGCGCAACTGCGCGGCTACGATCGGCTCGGGCTCCAGCGGATAGGCCGCGGCCGCCCGGCCGAACTGCTCCACGATCGTCCTGATCGGCCCGGGCTCGGCCCAGGGCGTGAGCGCCGGCAGGCTGGGGTCGCCCAGATGCGCGCGCTCGTTGTGGCTGATCAACCGCCAGCGCCCCTCCTGCCACACCAGATGGGTGACGCCGCCGTTCTCGGTGAAGATCGGCATCTGATGGCCGCCGAACAGGCTGCGCACGATCGTGCCGATCGTGCCGCCGTGTGCGACGAGGATCACCGTGCGGCCCAGATACCGTTCCATGAGCGCGGCCATCGTTTCCCGTAGCTGCTGTCGGAATCGGGTGTACATGGGCGCGTTGGTCGCATCGGGTTGCCAGGGGCGATCCCAGCCCGCCAGCGGCGCGTCGGCCGCGGTCGGGAACTCGGTCCAGTAGGGCAGGCGGCTCTCGTCCAGACCGGGCCAGATCTCCGGCTGCAGTCCGATCTGCTGGCCGATCACGTCGGCCGTCTGGATGGCGCGACGCAAACTGCTGGAGAGCAGCGCGTCGGCGGTGAAGTTGCGTCCCAGCCAGTCGGCTACCAGATGGGCCTGTTGCCAGCCCAGTTCCGTCAGGCCACTATCCTCGGCAACGCCGGCGCCATCCCGATTGTAGAAGGATTGTCCGTGGCGGACGAAGATCAAATGCGTCGTTGTCGGTTCGCTCGTGTCCATGCCTGTTCGACTTTGTCATCAACGTGCCTGGCACCTCCGAAGGTGCCAGGCACGTGCGGGCACTGTGATCTCCAGGGACTGTCTGATTATAGATGATCTGCGGCCGCCAGACAAGTTCCATCTGCCGTCTTTGACAGAAGTGGTGTTTCTGCGTACAATATCCAGGTTGACGATAGGCAAGTTCCGACTTCCGAAGTCCGCTCCGGCTTCGGAAGTCTTCTTGATTCGACCTGGAAACTGGCCGAGGAGGGGTCATGACCAATTACACGACTGAACAGATCAGAAATGTGGCGCTGATCGGGCATAGCAGCTCGGGGAAGACCACCCTGTCAGAAGCTCTGCTTTTCGATACGGGCGCTACCAGCCGGCGGGGCCGCGTGGAAGACGGCACGACGGTATCGGATTGGGACGAAGAGGCGATCCGACGCAAGATCTCGGTTGCCACGTCTGTGGTGCCTTGCGAATGGCAGGGCCGCAAGATCAACCTGCTGGACGCGCCCGGCTTCATAGATTTCGTGGGCGAAGTCAAGGGCGCCGTCGCGGTGGCGGATGCCGCGCTCGTGATCGTGGACTCCGTCGCCGGAGTCGAGGTCGGCACCGAGCTGGGATGGGGATACCTGGATGAACGATCCCTTCCGCGGGCGGTCTTTGTCAACAAGATGGATCGGGAGAACGCCAACTTCGAGCGCGTGCTCGCCAGCCTGCGCAACGCGTTCAACGGCATCATTGTGCCGGCCCAGTTGCCGGTGGGCGAGGGCGGCGAGTTCCGCGGCATCGTGGACCTCATCGCGCTGAAGGCCTATCTCGGCGAGGCCGCCACGCCGGCCGAGGTCCCGGCGGGCATGGCCGACGCGGTCGAGAAGGCGCGCACGCAACTGGTGGAGGCGGCGGCCGAAGGCAACGACGAGCTGATCATGAAGTATCTCGAAGGGGAAGAGCTGAGCCCCGAGGAGATCGTGGCGGGCCTGAAGGCCGGCATGATCGCGGGCAACGTGATCCCGGTGTTCTGCGGCTCGGCGCTCACCAACGTGGGCGTGCGGGCCCTGCTCGACGCGCTGGTGGCGTTCATGCCGAGCCCGGCCGAGGCGCCAGCCTACACGGCTCAACAGCCGGACGGCGAAGCGGTGACCCTGCCGGCCGACCCGACCGGGCCGCTGGCGGTCTTCGTCTTCAAGACCGTGGCCGATCCTTATGTGGGCAAGCTGTCCTATTTCCGCGTGATCTCGGGCACGTTCAACAGCGACAGCCGGGTGTGGAGCCTGCCGAGCGGCTCGGAAGAGCGGATCAGCCAGCTCTTCAGCCCGCGCGGCAAGGAACAGTTGCCCGTGCCGTACATGGTCGCGGGCGACATCGGCGGCGTGGCCAAGCTGTCGGCGACGGCAACCAACCACACGTTGTGCGACAAGGGGCGGCCGCTCATCTTGCCGCGGCCGGTCTACCCCGAGCCGCTCTTCTCGGTGGCCGTGTCGCCCAAGACCAAGGCCGATTCGGCCAAGATGGGGCCGGCTTTCCAGCGCATCACCGAGGAAGACCCCACCCTGGTCACGCGCTTCGAGGCGGGCACCGGCGAGATGATCCTCTCGGGCATGGGCGAGGTGCACATTGACCTGGCCATCCGTCGCATGGAGAGCAAGTTCGGCTTGAGCGTGACGACCAGCATCCCGAAGGTGCCGTATCACGAATCCATCACCCGCAGCGCGGCCGACTTCTATCGGCACAAGAAACAGACCGGCGGCGCCGGGCAGTTCGGCGAGGTGCACATGGAGATCAAGCCGCTGCCGCCCGGGTCCGGGTTCGAGTTCGACACGTCGCGCGTCTTCGGCGGCGCCATCTCGAGCAGCTTCTTCCCTTCCATCGAAAAGGGCATCAAACAGGTGCTCAGTCAAGGGCCGCTGGCGGGCTATCCGGTGGTGGACGTGCGCTGCGAGGTCTACGACGGCAAGATGCACCCGGTGGACTCGAAGGACATCGCGTTCCAGATCGCCGGCCGCGAGGTCTTCAAGAAGACCTTCATGCAGGCGGGGCCGGTCTTGTTGGAGCCGGTGATGAACGTCAAGATCACCGTGCCCGAAGAGTACATGGGCGACATCATGAGCGACCTGAATACGCGGCGTGGCCGGGTGCAGGGCATGGAACAGGTCAAGGGCAAGGGGATCATCACCGCGCAGGTGCCGCTGGCCGAGATGCAGCGCTATTCCATTGACCTGCGCTCGATGACCCAGGGCCGTGGGTTCTACAGCATGACCCTGTCGCACTACGAGCCGGTGCCGCCGCACATCGCCGAGCCGATCATCGCGGCCGCGAAGCGCGAGCGCGTCGAGGCCGAAGAAGAGTAGGCCGGCAGAAAGAAGAAAGGCCATGATCCCACGCAATTTCCCCGGCAAGGGCAAGGTGGCCGTCCTCAAGACGACCCCCGAGACGGTGCTCGAGGACATCGGCCGGCTGATGGACCTGGCGGACTATCGCCAGGCCCTGCCTCTCGGCCACGAGACGATCCTGAAGATCAACATCTCGTGGCAAACCTGGTACCCGGCATGCTCCAGCACGCCGTGGCAGATCGAGGGCGTCATCAAGAAGCTCCTGGCCGACGGCTACACGGATCTTTCGGCCGCCCACAACAAGACGGTGGTCGTAGATGCGTATGTGGGAGAGAAGAACAACAAGCACAAGGCCGTCGTGGATGCGTATGGCCTGCGCAACGTCCATCTCTATGAGCCGGAGGTGCGCTGGGTGCGTTACACGCCCAAGGCGCCGATGCTCGTGCTGGACAAGATCTTCCCGGAAGGGATCCTGATCCCGGAGTACTTCTTCGACAAGAACATCATCCAGTTGCCGACGGTCAAGACGCACGTCTTCACGACCATCACCGGCGCGATGAAGAATGCGTTCGGCGGCCTGTTGAACGAAAAGCGACACTGGACGCACGGCGTCATCCACGAGACGGTGGTGGACCTGCTGGCCATCCAGCAGGAGATCCACAGCGGCCTGTTTGCGGTGATGGACGGCACCTTTGCGGGCGATGGCCCCGGCCCGCGCGCCATGCGCTGGCACGAGAAGGACATCATCCTGGCTTCGGCCGATCAGGTGGCGATTGACGCCATCTCTGCGAAGCTCCAGGGCTTCAATCCGATGGATCTCAAGTTCATCCGGCTGGCGCATGAGTTGGGCCTGGGGATCGGCGATCCGAAGGAGATCGAGGTGGTCGGCTACGACATCTCGGCCGAGGACTGGGGCTTCGTGCAGGAGGACACGTTCGCCAGCCGGGGGCAGAAGCTGATCTATCACGGCGCGCTCAAGCCGTTCGAGAACCTGCTATTGCGGTCGCCGCTTGTGCCCTGGAGCTACTTCGCGTCCAACTTCTACCACAACGTGTACTGGTATCCGTTCGTGGGCCGGCCGCGGGTGCGGGCGGCCCTGGAGACCAAGTGGGGGCGGCTGTTTCAACAATACGGCGACGGGCGGGTGGTCATGCCCGGAGTCGAGCCGCGCACCACGGCGATCGCGGCCGGCGCGGCAGCGGTCGGCTTGACGGCGCTGCTGGCGGCCGGCCTCTATCTGTTGGGCGGGCGACGTCGGACGTCGTAACCCGCGGGCCATGGCGCCCTGTTACCGATTTATGCCCGGCGCATCGGACGGTGTCCGATGCGCCTTTTTGTTGATATTTTTCTGACTACTTGGTAATTATAGAAGCTTTTTCTATATAAATTATTCGCATAGTCATTACGCTACAAAAACCCCCAAAAACACCAAAACCCAAACCACAACCCCCACTATGCGATTGACCGGGGCGACCCCGTGCGGCGTTCGCCGGCAAAGTCAAGCGTCGTGGGGCCGTTGCGCTTACCGGGTGATGATCGGCATGAACATCGTAAAGCGAGGGTAGGGGGCACGGACGGCGTGGCACAGGTGATAGGCGCCGCTCTCATCCGGAGCATTCCAAACGACATGGAGCTGCCGCGCCGGGCTCACGGCAGCAACCAGGGCCGTCGCATCCGCGCATTCACCGATCCGTTCGATCTCGCGCCAGGCCGCATCGAACGCAATCGGCTTCGCGCGGTGGACCAATGACTCTCCATCCCACCACACCGCATGGACATAGCCGGCCCGGTTCGCCGTCAGCTGCACCAGCCGGCCATCAGCGCCGGGCTGCGAGATCGTCGTCGGGTTGGACCAGCCGTTCGGTCGGCGATCGGCATGGCAGATGCGGTTGGTGCCCCCTTCCTCCTCCTGCCATACGATGTGGCATTGATCGCGTCCGTCCACGGCCAGCCGCGGCCCAAGCGAATTGTTCGCAGGACTATCCGAGACCGATTCCGGCGGCGACCAGACATGATCTCGATAGATGGTACAGAACACATCGTAAACGCCGGTATCGGCCCGGCGATCGGACCAGGCGATGAAGACGGTGCCATCGGATGCCACGGCAATGGCCGGCATGATGCCGCGCGCGCCGGGCACGGGCCGGTTGGCCCAAAACGTCGAACTGCGCGTGCCGTAATAGATCGTGCTGTAGCCGGGCGTCGTATCGGCCCACGTCGCGTGGAGGACGCCGTCCGCGCCGATGGCCACGTCGGGCCGGGTCGAAGCGCCGTACGTCAGCGAAGCATTCACCGGCAAACTCCAGCGTTCGCCGTCCCAGAAGACCTCGTAGATCTCGTCGTTGCGCATGAAGCGATGCGTGAACAGGCAATGAAGCCGGCCATCGGGGCCCGCGGCCAGTGCCGGCTGGGCCCCATAGGCCACCGGCATCGGTTCGCTCCAGGCGCCCGCAAAATACCGGGCATGATAGAGCATCTGATCGGTCTTCCAGACGAGATGTAAGGTCTCGCCGACCATCGTCATGGCCGGTTCGCTGCTCCCGGCCGGCGTGACCGGGATCATTTCACCCTGCGACCAGAGACCTTGTGTCGCCATGCCGCCTCTCCTTCTTCGAGCGAACTTGCAGCTTTTCGGATAAGCACGATCTTGTGACATCATACCATCAGGGAGCACAATGTGCAAACATAACGTCAAGGAAATATCACTTCCTCTTTGCCGGCCAGCTTTTCCTCGATCTTGCGCACGATCAGATCCAGATGAGATGCATCGTGCACGAAGTCGAGGCGATCGGCCGGCACCGTCAGGACCGGGCAGAGGGTGAAATCGCGCATCCAGGCTTCGTACAACTCGTTGAGATCCGCCAGATACCCGGCCGCGATGTTGCGCTCGAAGCTGCGACCGCGCAGCGCGATCCGGTGCAACAAGGTCGGCACCGATGCGCGCAGGTAAACCACCAGATCGGGCGGGGGAAGGAACTGCACGAGCACCTCGTAAAGCTCCCGATACGTCCGATAATCGCGCGGGGAAATATGGCCCTGCTGATAGAGGGCGCGGGCAAAGATCTCGGCATCCTCGTAGACGCTCCGGTCCTGGACAACCGAACCGGGAAAATCGAGCAGCCGGCGATGATGGCGCAGCCGTCGCGAGAGGAAGAAGATCTGCGAATGAAAGGCATAGCGCCCCATGTCGGCATAGAAATCCGCCAGATACGGGTTATCCGAGACCGCCTCGTAGAACGGTTCCCAGCCCAGACGTTCGCTCAGCAGTCCGGTCAACGTGGACTTGCCCACGCCGATGTTGCCGGCAATGGCAATGAACCGTTTGGTCAATTCGAGCCTTCCTTCAACGCCTGGTTGCGCAGATAACTCGACTCCAGGTCAACCCCGCTATCGTTGGCAAGCTGCAAAAAGATGGACAGCCCGGCCGCCAGCTTTTCCTGCAAGACGGTGCCGGCCTCTTCGATAGCGCGATCATAGGCCTCCTGCTGATTTCCGACCCGCGGCAACAGCTCGTCTTGTCGGGCCCAGATATCGGCAAGGGTCGCGCCGAGCGCACCGATCTCCGCGACCAGACGCAGATAGTGGCGATAGAGCTGTAACGGCGTCGCTCGACCGGGCCCCGGCCGCAAGCTTCGTTGCAGGTCGGCCAGGCGCCGGCCGGCCGACGCGCCGCGCGAGAGGCCGGCCGGCTCGATCTCGGGGAGCGGCAACTGATGGCCGTTGGCCCGCAGCGCCGACCTGATCCGGCCGATGATCTCGGCACGCGCCAGATCATCGCGCACGATGTCCATCTCGTCGGTGTCGAACGGCAAAACGGGCGCAGCCGTGAACCCGGCGAAAAATCGTTCATACGCCAGGCTCAGATCGTTGAGGTAAGCGCGCGACATCTGGCGCTCATAAGGCCGATCGCGAAAAGCGATCCGTTGCAGCAAGACATCGGTCGAGGCCCGCAGATAGACGACCAGGTCCGGGGAAGGGATCTGTTCGCCCAAGATGGCATGGACCCGTTCGTACATCTCCAGCTCGTCCCCCTTGAGGTTGAGATGTGCGAAGAGCCAGTCTTTGGCGAACAGGTAGTCGCTCACCAGGCTGCTGCGGCGCAGCGTCTCGGCAATCACCCGATGTTGTTGCCGATAACGGCTCAGCAGGAAGAAGATCTGGGTTTGGAAGGCGTAACGCGCCCGATCGGCGTAGAAATCGCTCAAGAAGGGATTCTCCTCGAAGACCTCGAGCAGCACCTCGGCCGGCAACGCCTCGCCGAGAATGCGCGCCAGGGTCGTCTTGCCGACGCCGATGGGACCTTCGATGGCGATGTAGAAACGTTCAGATGACATGAGGCTCCTTGAGGTACCAGAACAGACCTGCGGTTGGCCTCTATTATACACATGAAGGCCCATCGGGAGAAACGGGGTAACAGATGAACAGAGGGTTAAGGAAGCGACCTGACATCCGACCGGTCGGGCGACTTCCCCATTTGACCGATTCGCCTTTCGCTTGTTACAATATCCTCGCGATAACGCAACCATTCGCGGCCGAGAAACGTCATGGTGAATGTGCCACGGTCTCGGCGCTCGCGGCTTGAAGCGGGCGCCGGGCCTCTCATCGGCCTGCAGGTCGTCCTGGGGCCGCATATCTGGCGGATCGCGCCGGCATGGGCAGTGGTGGCCGGCGCGATGACCGCTCGTGCACCTCTGCTGGGGGACGGCGTGCCCTTGCGCTTGCTGGGCGCGGTGGTCCTGGCCGATTCGCTCTGGGGGTTGTTCTGGCGGCTCACCGCGGCCGACGGGGTGCCCGGCCGATCGTCCTTGCAGACGCGCGAGCATCCGCCTCTGCCGTATTACCGGACTCGATCGCCGGCCGGACGGGCATTGGGCCTGATCCGTGACCTGATCGGCGGGGGAAGCTGGCATGAGCTGTTCATCGCGCTGGCTTCGGCCGCGGCCCTGAGCCTGCTCCTGGGCGGGCCGGCCCCGGTGTTGACCGCTGTCGCCTGGGGGGTCGCGCTGTGGGCGTGGCTCCTGGCCCAATCGGGTCGCCGACCGGCCGCGTGCGATGCGCTGCTGAACGTCGGGTTGCCGTGGTGGCTCGGCTGGTCTTTGGTGATCGGCCCGAAGTTTTCTTCGACCCTCTCGATGCTGGAGGGATGGGGGGCCGGCGAAACGATGCCGGAGCCGGGGTTGATCCTGGGGTTGGCCTTCACGTTATTGCAATGGGGCGCCCAGCGCGCCCGGCTATCGGATGGCCGGCGCATGGCCGCCATCTGGCTGGGCCAGGCGAGCGTTCTCATCGCGTTGATCGGCCTGCACCAGATGCCGGCCCTGGTGTTGGGTGCGGTGTTGTTGTTGCCATCCTGGTGGCATCTATGGCGGGCCGGTCGAGCTGCTGCCGACTTGAAAGAAGCGTTGGCGCGCTGCGACCCGTGGTGGCTGGCCGCGATGCTGCTATCCGCGTTCCTTATGTAGGGCGAACTTAAGTTCGCCCTACATAGAATCTCGAGGTGAATCAAGGTGCCTGATTGGCTGGGCGAACTGTGGCGTACTAACCTGATCGGCCTGCTCGGAAGCATCCCGCCGCCGAACATCACCAGCCTGGTGGACATCCTGCTGGTCGCCCTGATTTTCTACGGCGTCCTGCGCGTGTTTCAAGATACCCAGGCCGTGTCGCTGTTGCGCGGCATCGTTCTGGTCGTCCTGGTGGCTTCGTTGGCTGCCAGCCGCCTGACCGCGTTCAACTGGCTGGTGCGCAACTCGTTGCCCATGATCCTGGTCGCGATCCCGGTGATCTTTCAACCCGAACTGCGCCGCGCACTGGAGCGCCTGGGCCGTACCGGGGCCCTGCTCAGCCGTCCCAGCCGCGAGACCGTGACGCAACAGGTCATCTTCGAGATCGTCCTGGCGCTCGAGACGCTGGCGCGCGAGCAAACCGGCGCGTTGATCGTCTTCGAAGGGGATACCGGGCTTGAGGAATACATGGAATCGGGCGAACGGGTGGATGCCAGGGTGTCGGCCCGGCTGCTGACCACGATCTTCTTCCCGGGCACCTCGCTGCACGACGGCGCAGTGATCGTCCGCGGGGATCTGGTGGTGGCGGCCGGCTGTGTGTTACCGCTGGCCTCGCGGCCGTTGAGCGATCCGACGCTCGGCACCCGTCATCGGGCCGCCGTGGGAATCACCGAACAGAACGATGCCCTGGCGATCGTTGTCTCGGAAGAGACGGGCATCATCTCGGCGGCGCGCAACGGCCGGCTCATCCGGCATCTGGATAGCCAACGGTTACGCCGCATCCTGGATGAGTTCTACCATCCTCGCAAGCTGTTCGACGGCGGAGCGTCGGCATGAGGCGATGGCTTTCACGGGCGAGTTCGGCCATCCTTTCGCTGCTCCTGGCCATTACCGTGTGGGTGATCGCGGTGCGCGAGGAGAATCCGCGCGACTGGTTCGGCGAGCCGGTGCCGATCAGCCGCGTGGGGCTGCCGGAAAACCTGACCGTCTTCGGCGAGATGACGAGCCAGGTGCGGATCGAGATCCGGGCGTCCAAGCAGCGCTGGCGCGATCTGACGGCGCGCGATTTCACCGCATGGGTAGACCTGTCGAACGTCCAGCCGGGCGAATACGACGTGTGGGTGCAGGTGAAGCCGCCCGACCCCGATGTGCAGATCTTGACCGTCAATCCGCCGAAAGTGCGGGTGCGCATCGAGGCGCGTCGCGAGAAGTCGGTGCCGGTGCGCGTCAATGTGCTCGATGCCCCGGCTTTCGGCTATGACTGGCAGACGCCGGTGATCTCGCCTACCCAGGTCACGGTCTTTGGCTCTGCGCCGCTCGTAGAGCAGGTCGAGGTCGCCGCCGTGGATATCTATCTGCGGGGAGCGCGCAACACCATAGAACGCACCCTGCGAGTGATCCCGCGGAACACCGCCGGCGAGCAGGTGACTCAGGTGACCCTCTCGCCCCAGGAGGTCTTGGTCTCGATCCCGGTCGTGCCGCTGCCGGGCTATCGAGAGATGGCCGTCCTGGTGGAGCCGATCGGCCAGCCGGCCTTCGGCTATCGCGTCAGCGGCGTCTCGGCCGACCCGAAGCTGGTCATGCTCTATGGCGATCCGTCCATTATGGCCGGCATGAGCGGTTACATCACCGTGCCGGTGGACATCTCCGATGCGAAGGCCGACGTGGCCGAGCGGGTGCCGCTGCGTCTGCCGGAGAACGTCTCGGCGCTGGGGACGCAGAGCGTCAATGTGCTCGTCAACATCCAGCCGATCACCGGCGCGCAAACGGTGCGTCGCCGACCGGTGATCCAGGGCCTGGCGCCAGGCCTCACGTACACGTTGAGCCTGGATGCGGTCAACGTGTTCCTGACCGGCCCGGTCTCCAAGCTCGATGAGCTGAAGCCGGACGCGGCTCCGGTAATCCTGGATCTGACCGGCCTGGGCCCCGGCGTGCACGTCGTCGAGCCGAAGGTGCCCACGCCGGAGGGCATTCGCGTCGAAGGGCTGACGCCGCAGACGATCGAGGTGATCATCGGCGCGCCGGCCACAGCCACTCCGACGACGACCGGCGAACCGGGCAGTTCGCTGGCGCCGTTCGGCCGTTCGTCCCTGCCGGCCACGTCCACGCCGGGCGCGGCAAACGGCCGGGGGCCGTGAGTTGGAAGCTGGAGACTGGAGATTGGAAGCTGGAAATGCGTAAGCCGATTGTTGCCCTGGTGGGGCGACCGAATGTGGGAAAATCTACTCTGTTCAATCGCCTGATCGGCGAGCGCCGGGCCATCGTCCAGGATGAGCCCGGCACGACGCGCGATCGGTTGTACGGCGAATCGGAATGGGCGGGCAAGGCGTTCGTCGTCGTGGATACGGGCGGCCTGGACATCGCTTCGACCGAAAAGGCCCCGCAAAAGGGGGACCGGCCCGAAACGCTGAGCACGGCCTCGCGCGACTTCGTCCATGAGATACGGGCCCAGGCCGAGATCGCCATCGAAGAGGCCGACGTGATCGTCTTCATGGTGGATGCGCGCGATGGCTTGACCGCCGCCGACCGGGATGTGGCCGACGTGTTACGGCGTTCGGGCCGGCCGGTCATCCTGGCCGCCAACAAGGCCGACAACGAGGCGCGGCGCCAGGCCGCCCTCGAGTTCTATGAGCTGGGCCTGGGCGAGGCCTTTCCGATCTCCAGCCTCCACGGCACCGGCACCGGCGACCTGCTCGATGCTGTCGTCGCCAGCTTTCCCGTCATCGAGGAAGCTCCGGAAGTCGAGGCCGTGCGCATTGCCATCGTGGGCCGGCCCAACGTAGGCAAGTCTTCGCTGCTCAATGCGCTCCTCCAGCAGGAGCGAGCGATCGTCAGCCCGATTCCCGGCACGACGCGCGACGCGCTGGATACGCCGTTGCGGTGGGAAGGCCAGGACGTGGTGCTGATAGATACGGCCGGCATCCGGCGTCGCGGCCGGGTGGAAAGCGGCACGGAGAAGTACAGCGTAATGCGCGCGATCAACGCCATCGAGCGGGCGGATGTGGCGTTGCTCGTCATAGATGCGACGACCGGCGTCACCGCGCAGGACGCGCACGTGGCCGGCTTCATCCTGGATGCTTTCAAGAGCGTGGCGATCATCGTCAACAAGTGGGATGCCGTCGAGGACAAACAGGCCGGAACTGCCGATGAGTTCGCGCGCGAGATCCGCCAGGAGCTGCGCTTTCTGGACTATGTTCCGGTGTTGTTCGTGTCGGCGCTCACCCGACAGCGGGTGAGCAAGATCCTGCCGTTGGCCCTGGAGATCGCCGAGCAGCGCCGGCTGCGCATCCCGACGAGCGAGCTGAACCGGTTGATCCGCCAGGCCGTCCAGGAACATCCGGCGGTCAACCGTCGCGGCCGCCAGCTCAAGTTCTTCTATGCCACCCAGGCCGAGGTGGAGCCGCCGACCTTCGTCATGTTCGTCAACGATCGGGAGCTGGTGCATTTCACCTACGCGCGCTATCTGGAGAACCAGATCCGGGCGGCCTATCCGTTCACCGGCACGCCGTTGCGCCTGGAGTTCCGCAATCGTCGAGATGCGGAGGAATAAGCGATGAGGGCACGGCTGGCGCGGCTGGGGGCCTGGTTCCGAGAACGTTGGCTGGAGACCGTGCTGACGGTCGGACTCATGGGCGTGTTGGCGTGGTACGGCATGGTCGGCTACAGTTTCCTGCCGAAGCCGCCCCCCACGCCGATACCCACCCGGTT
Source organism: Anaerolineae bacterium (assembly GCA_034434235.1). Lineage (GTDB taxonomy): Bacteria > Chloroflexota > Anaerolineae > CG2-30-64-16 > CG2-30-64-16 > CAKZKT01. The sequence continues at coordinate 18,643 of DAOTZV010000089.1, read as the reverse complement.
CGATGGACTGGCCGCCTACGCGTATGTTCTGGCCCAGATGGAATTCGGCCCACGGCCGACCGGCTCGGAGGCGAACCGCCGGCTCGGCGACTACATCATCGAGCAGCTCATGGCGACCGGCTGGGAGGCGTTCGAGCAGCCGTTCACCTATCGGGGCGTCGAGGGCCGCAACATCATCGGCCGGGCCGGCAACGGGCCGCTGATCCTGATCGGCGCGCACTATGACACGCGCCGTCGCGCCGACAACGATCCCGACCCGGCGAAGCGCAACGAGCCGGTGCCCGGCGCGAATGACGGCGCCAGCGGGACCGCGGTCTTGCTGGAGCTGGCGCGCTCACTGAACAAGAACCGGCTGCAAAACGAAGTGTGGCTGGTCTTTTTCGATGCGGAGGATAACGGTCGGCTGGACGGCTGGGACTTTATCGTCGGCTCCCGTTATATGGCCCAAAATCTGACGACGTTGCCCAAGGCCGTGATCATCGTGGACATGGTCGGCGACGCGGACCAGCAGATCTACAAAGAGCGAAACTCGTCGCCGGCGTTGCAAGACAAGCTGTGGGAGATCGCGGCCAGGCTGGGCTACGAGCAGCATTTCATCCCGGAATACAAATGGGCGATGACGGATGATCATACGCCATTTCTCCAGCGCGGGGTTATGGCCGTGGACCTGATTGATTTCGATTATCCCTATTGGCACACGACCATGGACACGAGCGATAAGCTCATGCCCCTGTCGCTGGAGCGAGTGGGCCGGGTCATACAGGCTTATCTGGAGGCTGGGGGCTAGAAGCTGGGGGCTGATGGGGAGGTTGGCTATCGCAACGCGCATGCATACTGTTGAACCGCCGCCGGAGACGGCGATCCTGGTGGGGGTAGAGATCAAAGGACACCCGGCGCCCTGGCGGCTCTCCGAATCGTTGGCCGAGCTGGCGCAACTGGCCGAGACGGCCGGCCTGCGTGTGGTGGCCACGTTGGAACAGCGGTTGGAGCGGCCCAACCCGGCGACGTTGATCGGCTCGGGCAAGGTCGAAGAGCTGGTGGCGTTACGGGCCGATACGGGCGCGCAGGTGATCATCTTCGACGAGGAGCTGTCGCCAGCGCAACAGCGCGAGCTGGAACGGGCGATCGGCAATGAAAACGTCAAAGTGCTCGATCGCACCGCGCTCATCCTCGACATCTTCGCGCAACACGCGCACACTCGCGAGGGCGCGCTCCAGGTCGAGCTTGCCCAGTACGAATATCGCCTGCCGCGGCTCACGCGCGCGTGGACGCATCTGGCGCGCCAGGTCGGCGGCGCGGCCGGCCGGGGCGGCACGGGTGGGGTGGGGTTGCGCGGCCCCGGCGAAACGCAGCTAGAGGTGGACCGTCGGGAGATCGGCCGGCGGATCGCACATCTGAAGCAAGAGCTGGAGGAGGTGCGCAGCCATCGGGCGCAATATCGGCGCCGGCGCTTCGAGGAGGGGATCCCGGTCGTGGCGCTGGTGGGCTACACCAATGCCGGCAAGTCCACACTGCTCAACGCGCTCAGCGGAGCCAACGTGTATGTGGCCGATCAGCTCTTCGCCACGCTCGATCCGACGACGCGACGGGTTACGTTGCCGGGCGGCCGGGAAGTGCTGATCACCGACACCGTGGGGTTCATCCAGAAGCTGCCGACGACCCTGGTGGCGGCTTTTCGAGCCACGCTGGAGGAGATCGCGGAGGCAGACCTGATCGTGCACGTAGTTGACATAACGCACGAACATGTAGATCAACAGGTGGCCACCGTGCTGCAGGTCTTGAAGGAGCTGAATGCCGTCGAACAGCCGATCATCACGGCGCTGAACAAGATAGACCGCCTGCCGGCGGCCGAGGAGCTGCGAAGGCGTCTCTTCGATTTGCCAAATAGCATTGCCATTTCGGCTCTAACAGGAGATGGGTTGCCGGCGCTGGTGGGCCGCATCGAGGAGGTACTGACCGAGGAGCTGGTGTCCGTGTCGCTTCTGTTGCCGTATGAGCGCGGAGATCTGTTGGCGCTCTTCCATCAGCGCGGCTTGATCGAGCGCGAGGAACATCTGCCGGAAGGCACGCGGCTGCGCGGCAAGATCGCGGCGCGATTGGTACCTCGCTTCCAGCCATACCGCATGAGATGATTATGTCATGTCGTTGGTACTGCACACGATGTTCACACTATAGATGTTATGTAGACTAACGGCGTGATGGACCAAAAGACTCGACATAATGCTTTCGATTCGCCTCGTCTGCTTCTCCGTAAGGCGAAATTGATTTCGCCTTACATGCGACGGCGAAATCAATTTCGCCTTACGATTTAGGATACGCGCTTGCAGATACGTCAATCCAGATATGTTATAATCTTTTTCGCCCTGGTCGTCCTTCTGAGCGCAACATTCTGGGGTGGCTACCTGGCGGGCACCTGGCGGGCATCCGGAGCGGCGGAGCGCGCCGCCGATGACCTCGGCTTGCTCCGCCAGGTACGCGAGCTGCTGAAAAGCCGCTTCGTCGGCGACATTCCGGACGACCGGGCCCAGCTTTACGGTGCGATACGCGGGCTGGTCGGTTCCTACAAGGACCCATACACGACCTTCCTGGAGCCGGCGCCGCGACGTCTGGAGCGAGACGAGATCCGGGGACATTTCGGCGGCATCGGCGCGACGCTGAGCCGCGACGCATCCGGCGCCCTCGTACTGGCGGTCATGCGCGATCGGCCGGCCGCCCGCGCCGGGGTCCAGGACGGCGATATCCTCCTGGCCGTGGATGGCCAGCCGATTACGGCCGATATGCCGGTGCGCGACGTCGTGGACCTGATCCGCGGCGACGAAGGCACCAAGGTCCGCCTGACGTTGCGTCGGAAAGGCGTGGCGGAGCCGTTCGATATCGTCGTGGTGCGCGAGCGGATCGAGGTGCCCAGCGTTGAATGGCGGGTGTTGGGCGAAGACGCCATTGGTTATGTCAAGATATCCATCTTCGGCGAGCGCACCGATCAGGAGCTACAGACTGGCCTTAACGAGCTCGCCGCCCAAGGGGTCAACCGGCTGGTGCTCGACCTGCGCGGGAACGGCGGCGGCCTGGTCGAGACGGCCGTGGATGTGGCCAGCCGTTTCCTGGCCGACGGCGTGGTGCTTTACGAGACGCGGCGCGGCGGGCAAGAACGTTTCTATGCGGTCAAGCGGGTGGATAGCCCGGCGCAGCGTTGGCCGCTGGCCATCCTGGTGGATGCAAGCACGGCCAGTGCTGCGGAAATCGTCGCCGGTGCGTTGCGAGATGCCGGCCGCGGCGTGCTGATCGGCGAGAAGACTTATGGGAAGGGATCGGTGCAGGAAGTCCACGAGCTGGCCGATGGCTCTTCCCTGCATGTGACGGTGGCGCGCTGGCTGACGCCGGCCCGTCATCAGATCGACAAGGTCGGCCTGACGCCCGATGTGCCGGTGAACATCTCGGCGGCCGATCGGGAGGCGGGCCGCGATCCACAGTTGGTCCGGGCGCAGGAGTGGTTGCGCGAGAAGCGATAGCCCCCTCCCCTGCCCCGGCCGGATGGATCGCCAGGTGTATTATTTCATGAATAGGGCAAAGAAAATGCGACAAGACAGTTTATCGGTAAGCCTGGTGAAGTTATTCATCGGTCTCGTGGTCGCCCTGATCCTGGTGACCACTGCCTTTGGCGCCGGTTACAGCGCGGGCGTGGCGAGCGCGGTCGCTCGATCGGCGCCCGCCGCGGCCGTTCAGGCGGCCCCCACGGCTGCACCGGCCGCGCCAGCGATCGCTCCCACTGCGGAGGGCCCAACCGAACCGCCCCGTACCTCCTCGCCTGCGCCAGCCACCCCCGTGGCCCCAACCGCACCGATGCCCAGTGCAACGCCAACGCCGGCGCCCAGGCCTTCACCTGCCGCCGTCGCCGGCCGCGACGAGGACCCCGTGGACGAAGCACTGATCCGCGAGGTCTGGGGCATTCTCCAGAAGCAGTTCTACGGCGACCTGCCCCAGGGCAAGGAGGTGACTTATAATGCCATCCGGGGGATCGTGGAGCGGCTCGGCGATCAACATACCGCCTTCGTAGATCCGAAAAGCGCGGCGCTCTTCAACTCGGACATGGAGGGCAGCTTCGAAGGGATCGGCGCGCAGGTGGAGCTGGCCGAAGGGGGCGGCGTGCGCCTGCGCTATCTCTTCCCCAATCAGCCGGCCGAAAAGGCCGGGCTGCGCCCCGGCGATGTGATCATCGCGGTAGATGGCAAGGACATCACCAAGTTGAGTTTGTTGGAGGCCATCAGTCTGATTCGGGGCCCGCGCGACACCAGGGTCGTCTTGACCATCCGCCGCGGCCAGGAGCAGCCGTTCGATGTGACAGTGACCCGGGCGCGAATCGAGATACCGGTCGTCGAGACCAAGACGTTGGCCAACGGCAAAATACAATATGTGGCGCTGAGCGAGTTCAGCAGCATCGCGCCGAATCGCCTGGCCGATGCGCTCAACAAGGCGCTGGCAACCAGGCCAACCGGCCTCATCCTCGACCTGCGCGGGAATCCGGGTGGCCTGCTCGATGCGGCCGTGCGGATCGGCAGTTATTTCGTGCCGGACGGCCCGATCCTGATCGAACGCACCAAGGATGGCTCCGAGAAAGTGTACAATCGAACGGGCCGCTACCTGTTGGGTTCCACTCCCCTGGTCGTGCTGGTAGATGGCGGCAGCGCCAGCGCATCGGAGATCGTCGCCGGCGCGATCCAGGATGCCGGCACCGGCGTGCTGATCGGCGAGAAGACGTTCGGCAAGGGATCGGTCCAGTTGCCCAATACGTTGAGCGATGGTTCGCAGCTTCGGGTGACGATCGCGCATTGGTTTACACCGAAGGGCCGCGGTATCCATGGCACCGGGCTCGAACCGGATGTCAAGGTGTCGCTCACCAAAGAGGACGCGGCCGCCAATCGCGATCCGCAGCTCGACCGGGCAGTGCAATATCTGCTCGAGAAGAAATGAAAGTAGTACGTGCCGATAGCTGGAGGTCCCCGTGTCCCGAAAAAGCGCCGGCGAAGAGGGCAAGGTCGTTGCGTCCAACCGTAAGGCTTACCATGATTACTTTCTGGAAGACACTTACGAGGCCGGCATCGTTTTGACCGGCACCGAGATCAAGTCGGTACGCGCCGGTCGGGTCAACCTGCGCGACGGCTTTGTGCAGATCCGCCAGGGCGAGGCATGGCTGGTCAACGTCCATATTTCGCCCTACGATTTCGGCAATCGCGAGAATCACGAGCCGCGCCGCGATCGCAAGCTGTTGCTCCATCGGCAGGAGATCAGGAAGCTCCAGAGCAAGGTGTCGGAACGCGGCTGGACGATCGTGCCGCTCAAGATGTATCTGAAGGATGGCCGCGCCAAGGTGGAGATCGCGTTGGTGCGCGGCAAGCGGCTTTACGACAAGAAGGATGCGATCGCCGAGCGAGATGCCGATCGCGAGCTGCGTCGGACGATCAAGGAGTGGGAGCAAGAGTGACGCGGGCACGACACGGATGCGGCCACGGAGGCCACGGATGGCATTGCGGTGGTCGTGGCCCATGTGGCGCCACGCGTCTCGTGATCCGCGGCCTCCGTGTTCTCCGTGTCGGGCGATCACACGACACGGATGCGGCCACGGAGGCCACGGATGGCGTTGGATTGGGACTTGCGTAGAATGCAGGTTTGTGCTATAGTAAAAACCGTCAAGGGGATGACTGGTTTCGACGGGGCAAATGGGTCGTGAGCTGCAAGCCGAGGCGCTCTCACCTCGTAAATCCAGAGCAAAAACACAAGTGCCAAAAGCACCAATGCGTTTGTCTTCCCCTCCGCTCGCGCCAACGCGCTCGCAATGGCCGCGTAACGGAGAGGTAGCAAACAAACTGGTCGCCCGAGGGTGACCACGGTGCCTGCGATGGGGCCAGGCGGCGTCGCAGAGCATCGTCATAGACCGTAAGGTGCGGCCCGCAGACGCCGATAAGCGGGCTTAAGAATCTCGGCTAGCCGGGCTAGTGGACGGTGGCCACTGTCGGACCGTCCGGCGAAGCGCTAAGCAGTGGCTAAGCTTGTAGACGCTTGCGGTCGTTTGTTTCGGACCCGGGTTCGACTCCCGGCATCTCCACACGTTGCTGGAAGCTGGAAGCTCAATACTTATTTCCAGCTTCCAGCTTCCAGCTTCCAGCCTTCAGCCCTTCAGCTTCCAATCCAGCCATTCCTTCCATCCAAACTTACCGAGCGCGTTTCCGGCGCGCTGTGCGTCCGGCGGGGTAGCCCGGCGATCAATCGCCGGGCTACCCAAGCAGTGCGCCGTAGCCTCCACCAAGTCCACATTTGGAATTGCTGCTTCCGGCCTCTCCGCGTTGACGATCCTGAAACATCGTGCTATGATCGGGTGCGTCGCCATGCGACATCAGATCAATCTTGCGTCCAAGAGAGAGCGCTTTGGTTACTGTTCCCAACGAATCGCCATTACTGACCGGTCGGTCGTTCGCGGACGAGCTGGCGATTGCCATTCGCCTGGCTCGTGAGGCCGGCGAGATCGTCAAGACCTTCTACCAGGTCTCGCCGACAATTCGGTGGAAAGATCCCACCGAACCCGTCACCGAGGCCGATCGGGCCGTCAACGCTTACCTGGTCAAACAGCTCGGCCAGGCTTTTCCCGAAGACGGTATCCTGGCCGAGGAATCAAAGGACGATCCGGCGCGGCTCAGCAAGCGTCGCGTCTGGATTATTGATCCGCTCGATGGCACGCTGGAGTTCATCGCCCGCAACGGCGAGTTCTGCATCATGATCGGGCTGGCACAAGATCACATGCCGGTCGTCGGCGTCGTTTATCAGCCGGTGGACGATGTGCTCTACGGCGCCGCGCTGGGCGCGGGCGCGTTCGTCGAGCAGTTCGGCGAGCGCTTTCCGCTGCGGGTCTCGAAGGAAAAGGACATCCGACGGTTTCGCATGGTGGCCAGTCGTTCGCATCGGCCGCCTCTGCTAGATGCCATCATCGCCCATCTCGGCATCCAGAAAGTGCGCGAGGTGGGGAGCGTTGGCCTGAAAATCGGACTGATCGCTCGTCGTCAGGCCGATTGTTATATTCATCCCAATCCGGGCACGCGCGAGTGGGACACCTGCGCGCCAGAGGTCATTTTGCGTGAAGCTGGCGGCGTCATGACCGACTGCTGGAACCGGCCATTGTCATACAACCAGCCGGACGTCTTCCGGCGCTTCGGCCTGATCGCCAGCAACGGCGTGGCGCATCGCCAGCTCGTCGAGGCGGTCGGCCAGGTGCTCGACGAGGCCGGCGTTGAACCCGATTTTGGCTTTCCATGAACGATCTCGTACGCCTGCCGAGTCTTTCCGCCAACGTTGGCGCCAAGGCGCCTCCTCGATCCGATGAGCCGCGGCTCGATGCATCGGCCTGGACTCGTGCCGACGCGCGGCCGATCGCCTTGCGAGAAGTCATGCACTGGGAGCCGGAACGACAGCGGCTTCTGCTGCGCATCTTCTTGCCGATCGGCCGGCTGGTGCAGTTCGGGGTTGATCCCGTTACGTTGCTCGATCCGCAGGGCCTGCCGGTGATCCGCACGACTTTTGCGGCTTCCGAACAGAGCATGAGGCTCGAGATCTATCATCGCGGAGACGCCCGCGATCCGATGGTTGAGATCGAGATCAGCGACACGCCGTACAATCAGATCGAGGTGAACTGGCTGACGCTTCAGGATCCACTGGGGCCTCGCTACGACATAGATATCATGCCCGACGGCCAGCCGACCCTGCGCGGCGTTGCACGGCGCAACATCGCGGCCGAGATCGAAGCCATGAATCACGGTCTGGCGCCCGGCCAGATTCGTCGTGGGCTTGGCGAGTTCGATCAGGCGCTTGAGCGCATGGAGACGTTCATGCTATGTCTAAACCGCACCAGCTTCGTGGTGCAGCCGCTTTATTACCATACGGCCGTTCTCTTCGAGCGTTTCGGCTTCAGCTATCTGGTCGGCCAAGAGCGCATGGAGGCGATTGCCGCGGGCTTTGCGCCAAACGGCACTCTGCGCGCCTTGCTCGACGGGTCATCGCCTTTTCGCCGGCCAGAGCTGGCCGATACAGTTCGCGGGCGTTCCTGGGCGATCCACGACGGGATCCTGGACACGGCGTGGGATCGCGTGCGGATGATCAAGCGATTGGGCGTCCATGCCCATGTAGATACCTGTCCAGGCGTGCCCTGGTAGCCGATTGGAAGGAAAGGAAATGCAAAACATGGAAAAGGTTCGCATCGGAGTCATCGGCGGCAGTGGCGTGTACGATATGCGCCAGCTCACGGATGTGCACGAGGTGTGGCTGGATACTCCCTTCGGCGCGCCATCCGACGCCTACATCGTCGGCAAGATCGGCGGAGAGCCGGTCGCCTTTCTCCCGCGCCATGGCCGCGGACATCGCATCAGTCCGACACAGCTGAACAGCCGGGCCAACATCTACGGGTTCAAGATGCTTGGGGTCGAATACCTCATTTCGATCAGCGCGTGCGGCAGCTTGCAACCCACTTATCGGCCGGGAGACATCGTTATTCCGGATCAGATTTTCGACCGCACGCGGCTGCGGCCGCTGAGCTTCTTCGACGACCCGGAGGCCGGCACCGGAGGAATCGTCGTACACGTGTCGGTTGCCGAGCCGTTTTGCGCGACTTTAAGCGAGATTTTGGCCCGCGCCGTAGAGCAGACCGGCCACACAGTACACCGCGGGGGCACGTTCGTCACCATCGAGGGCCCGCGCTTCAGCACCAAGGCCGAGAGCCTCTTCTTCCAGCGAATGGGCTTCGCGATCATCGGCATGACGGCAGTGCCCGAGGCGTTCCTGGCGCGCGAGGCCGGCATGAGCTACGCGACAATGGCGCATGTGACCGATTTCGACGTGTGGCACGAGACCGAAGCGCCGGTCACGGTCGAAATGGTGGTGCGTCAGTTGCTGGCCAATGCCGACGTGGCCCGCAGCGCAGTCGTCAACGCGGTCGCCATGTTGCACGACGCACCCCCCTCCCCTTACGCTGATGCCTTGCGCGACGCGATCATCACGGATCGCAGCCGCATTCCCCCTGCCGTGAAGGCGCATTTGGCTCTATTGATCGGCAAGTACATGTGATCTATTCATTGTGAGTTTACGCGTCGTGACGTACCGGGCCTCCTCTCAAGGGCCCGGTACGTCGTTTATTGCGCGTAATGAAACTTTTGGAGGTTTGTAGAAGTTGATTTTTTGTATGGGTTGTAGTGTAATGACTACACGAAACCAAATAAAATGCATAAAACTAGCAAAAACGACAGAGGCCAAACGCGGTTTGCGTTTTGGCCCCTGTACGACCGGGTTGATTGAAGAAGGCGCAAGCTGGCAACGTGCGCCACGACGCTTTACGAGCCAACCGACTTGAGCGTTGCCTCGATCATGGCCTTGAACTCTTCGTAGGGCGCCGCCCCCTGGACGATCTGCCCGTTGATGAAGAAGGTCGGCGTCGCCTGCACGCCGAGCCGGGCGCCTTCCGTATGTTGCGCCTGGACATCCGGGATGTGTTGCCCGCTATCTACACAACGACCGAACTGGGCCGTATCCAGGCCGATCTGCGCGGCGTAGTTCTTGAGCGCCGTCCGCGAAAAAACGCTTTCTACCGGCCCGGTACCCGAACGATTGAAGAGCACCTCGTAGTAGTCCCAGAATCGCCCCTGATCGGCCGCGCAATAGGCCGCATTGGCCGCCTCGCGCGTGTTCGGCCCTTCGATGATGAAGCTCTTGTAGTCGAACCGCACCTTGCCTGTCTTCTCGTACTCTTCTCGCAGGAGCTTCCCCTGGTTCAAAGCGAACAGCCGGCAATAGGTGCATCCGAAGTCCGCATACTCGACGATCTTCACCGGCGCATCGGCCGGGCCCCAGCTCGTCCCCTCCGTGAGGCGGCCGCTGGTCGCAACCGGCCGATTCAGGGACTGCATCTGAAGCAAGATCACGCCGATCACCACCAACACCACCGCGCCGATCACCACCCACAACACCACGGGCGCGCCGGAAGGTCGTCTTGCGACCGTCCGCGCCTTCTGGCCCACGCTCGAAGCCTTCGGCATCTGCGCTCTTTTCGCCATTCCTTCTATCCCCTTTCTACGCACAAGTTGATCTGAGCCGCCGGGAAGCCATCCCGGATGAAATGGCACCAGTATCAGTAGATCACAGATTCAAGCTCAGAGGGGGTCTGTGACCCCCGACCGCCGGTCACAGACCGGCTTGGAGCAGCAAAATTGTGATCTACTGAGTATATCACAGGATCGGCAATTGACAACATGTGGGCTTTGCCGTATCATGATTTCGTTTGGTTGAGGTCGAATATGCCGAGAGGCAGGAAATCACGATGATCGAGGCGCGCACAACACGTCGAGCCGGCGCGATCGGCTCGACGTGCGTCGGCTGGCTCTTCGGCGGCGCAGGACTGGCCGGTCTGGCCGCGCTGATCGCCTGGGCGCCGCTCGAACTGGCGACTATTTTGCTGGCGGCCGGCGGTCTGGCGATCGCGATCGCGATCTGGCCCGTTGCGGGATTGGTTGTCCTGGCGCTGATCATCCCCTATGGGAAGCTGATGGCATTGCCGCTGGCCGGCATGGACGGTGTGGACCTCCTCGTAGCCGCAACGTTCGCGGGCTGGTTGGCCCGCCAGGTGGCCCAGCGCGAGATCGTCATTCGCCTGCCACCGTTGACAGGCGCCTTCGGCGGCTTTCTGTGGATCCTGGCCCTCAGCCTGGGGATTGCTTCCTCGTGGCGCGAAGGGATCCCCGAGCTGCTCAAATGGGCAGAGTTCGTCCTGCTCTACGCGTTGACAACCCAGATGGTGCGCGGCCGCCAGATCTGGTGGGTGGTGGCGGCCCTGCTTCTGGCCGGCATCGGCCAGGTGGCCCTCGGCGCCTATCAGTTCCTGGCGCGCATCGGGCCGTCGGCGTTCCTGTTGGGCGGACGCTTCATGCGGGCCTACGGGACATTCCAGCAGCCCAACCCCTACGCCGGGTACCTGGGCTATCTGGCGCCGGTGGCCGCGAGCCTTGCGCTGGCGGCCCTAGTCCAGTGGCGGCGAACGCGCCGGCCGGAGCATCTGATCATCGGAGCCGCCTGCGGAGGGACGGCCATCCTGTTGGCCGCCGGCATCGGGATGAGCTGGTCGCGCGGGGGATGGCTGGCGCTCGGCCTGGCGCTCGTGGTTGTCGTCGGAGCGCGCACACGACGCACGGCCCTGCTCGCCATCGCCGCGGCCGCAGCGATGGCTGCCATCCTGTGGACGGCCGGCTGGGGATGGTTGCCCCCGGCCATCGCGAGCCGCGTGAGCGATCTGGGCAACTATGTGTCGGTGCCCGATCCGGCGCGCACCGAGATCACCGACGAGAATTTCGCCGTCCTGGAGCGTGTGGCCCACTGGCGAGCAGGTCTCGCCATGTTCGACGATCATCCGTGGCTGGGCGTGGGGATCGGCAACTACGCGGCCGCCTACGAGCACTACGCCCTGCCCCACTGGTATGAGCCGTTAGGTCACGCGCATAATATTTATGTCAACTTTCTGGCCGAAACAGGAATCATCGGCGCAGGCATGTTTGTCGCGCTGTGGGTAGGAATGTGGTTGCTGGCGTGGCGCCGATCGCGGATTGCCGAGAGATACCGCGCCGGGCTGGCGCTCGGCGTTCTGGGCACGCTGGCCTATCTGACGGCGCACAACATTTTCGACAATCTGTTTGTGCAACACATGCAGCTTCAGCTTGCGTTGCTGCTCGGCTGCATCGCCATGGAATGAGATCGAGGCATCGCTTTGACGTTTCTGACCGTACACTTGAACGGACTGCTGGCCGGCCGGGGAAGACGCGAGATCGGACGATTCTTGCGCTTTGCCATGGTCGGCACCTGGGGCTTTGTTGTTGACTTCAGCGTCCTGAATTTTCTGATCTTCGTCGCCCATCTGCCGGCCTGGCTCGCCAACACGTGTTCGTTCACGATCGCCGTGTTGAACACGTTCATCTTGAACCGAATGTGGACCGTGCCGGAGAGCCGGCAACGTCCGTTCGATGCCCAACTGGCGCAGTTCTTTCTGGTCAATCTGGGGGGCTACGCCATCAACGAACTGATCTTCCTCGGAAGCCACGCACTCGTGTGGCAACATCTCTTCACGGCCGGCCTGGCCTGGAATCTGGCCAAGGCGACCGCCAGTAGCATCGCGCTCTTCTGGAACTTCGGCGCGAACCGCCTGTGGACCTGGCGGGGGCTGTGAATCAGGAGCATGGATCGCTTGACTGAACAGGTCGTTTCGTCCGAGTATCGGCTGCCGCCCCTGTTGGCGTGGGCCGTGCGGCTGCCGGTGATCAATCGCTTTGGGCTGGAGCGCCGGCCCAAAGAGCTGGTGCGTTTTTTGAAGTTCGCTACCGTGGGCGCCATCGGCATGGTGGTGGACCTGTCCGTCCTCACCTTCTCGCGCGAGGTGTTGCGCCTGCCTCTCGAAGTGGCCGTCGGGCTGGGCTTCACCGTGGCCGTGCTGAGCAATTTCACCTGGAACCGCCTGTGGACCTTTCCGGAGAGCCGCCAACGGCCCCTGACCAGCCAGCTGGCTCAGTTCGTGGTGGTCAACGTGATCGGCCTGGGGATCAACGAGCTGGTGGTGCTCGGCCTCCATCCGGTGTTCGCCCTGGCGTTGCCCGATCCGCCCGCGTATCTGGCCGCGAAGATCATCGCCATCGGCATCGTGCTTTTCTGGAACTATTTCGTCAATCGTGCCTGGACGTACCGCGGGATTCAGTAGGTGAAGATCGCGATCGATTACACGCCCGCTCTGCGACAGGGGGCCGGCATCGGCCGCTATACGCGCGGGCTGGTGACGGCGCTTGCCGGGATGGACCGCCAGAACAGCTACATCCTCTTCTGTGCGGGCGAACGACCGCCGGCCGACGACTGGCCGACGAACTTCGTCATCCGCTGCAGCTCGCTGTCGGCTCGCTGGCTGACGGTCGCCTGGCATCGCCTGCACATCCCGGCGCCGGCCGAGTTGCTGACGGGCGCCTGCGATCTGTTCCACGCGCCCGACTTCGCGCTGCCGCCCCTGCGCCGGCCGCGCGGCATCGTGACGATCCATGATCTGTCGTTCCTGCGCCTGCCCCACTGCGCCGATCCCGGCCTGCGCGCCTTCCTGGAGCGCGTCGTGCCCCGTTCGGTGGCGCGCGCAGCTCGCGTGTTGGCCGATTCGGAGAGCACGCGGCGCGACCTGATGGAGCTGCTCGGCGTAGACGGCGAGAAGATCAGCGTGGTGACGCCCGCGGTGGAGCCGCGCTTCCGTCGCGTCGAAGATCCCGATCAACTGGCGGCCGTGCGGGCGCGCTATCGTCTGCCCCCGCGCTTTATCCTGGGCATCGGCACGCTGGAGCCGCGCAAGAACTTCGTCGGCCTGATCCGCGCGTTCGCGCAGATGCGCCGGGCCACCGGCCTCGACCATGCCCTGGTGATCGCCGGCCGGCCCGGCTGGTTGTACGAAGCGATCTTCGAGCAGGTCGAGCGCGAGAAATTGGAAGGTCAGGTGATCTTTCCCGGCTTCGTGGCCGATGCCGATCTGCCTGCGCTCTATTCCCTGGCCGATCTGTTGGCCTATCCTTCGCTGTATGAGGGGTTCGGGATCCCGGTGCTGGAGGCGATGGCGTGCGGCACGCCGGTGGTGGCCGGCAACAACTCCAGCCTGCCGGAAGCCGCCGGTCCGGCCGCCCTCCTCGTCGACGCGCAGGACGTGGACGGATTGGCCGATGCGCTGATGCGGGCGCTTGGCGATGCGACGTTGCGCCGGCAGATGATCGAGCGCGGCTATGTCCAGGCCCGACGCTTTACCTGGCAGCGCTCGGCAAGCGATTTGCTCGAGGCGTACCGGGCCGCCGCGGCTTGAGGAGGGCGACATGGCATCAATCTATCTCGGCGAGCAACGCCGCCGGCGCTGGGAACGGCTCCGCTGGGCCGTCCTCGCCGCGCTGCTGGCACTCGGCGTAATCGGCTACTATGGGCCGTGGGTGCCGCATAAGGCCGCCGGGCTGGTCATCATCGGCCTCGATCTGGCGGAATATGTCAAGTTCCTGCCCGATGTGATCGCCGGCCGGGTGGTGCTCATGCGCGAGCTGTTCTATCTGCCCCTGTTTGCCGCCAGCGTCTCGGCCGGCCTGCTGGCCGGCCGGCGCAACCTGCCGCGTTGGAGCCGGGTCCTGCTCGCGCTGATCAGCCTGCCGCTGGCGGCCGCCATGCTTCCGCCGGCCTGGAGCCCCGCCGTCCTCCTCCAGCCCGAATTCCGCCTGCAGGTCATCGCCATACTTGTCTGTTGGCTCCTTGTCCCTGCCGCGCTGATCACCCGCTACCTGCCGAACCGGCTCGTCCTGATCATCATCCTGCTGCTCAGCCTGGCGGCGGCCATCGCGCCGGCCTGGGGCTTCTTGCAGGTGCACCCGGGCATCGAGGCACTCTACCGCCGGACGTTGCCGCCGGGATGGGGATTTCTGGTGGGCACGGCAGGTTTTCTTGCCGCGGCCCTCTTCTCCTGCGCCGAAGCCTTGCGGCGGTGAGCCGGGCCGCTTCTGCGCTACGACCTCCCCTTCTTGACTTCCGCGATGAACGCCGCGGCGCGGCGGGTCAGCTCGGCCATGTCGCCCGCGTCGAGCAGCTTCTGGTTGATCAGGCTGCTCCCCACGCCGACGGCCACCGCGCCGCTGCGAATGAAGTCGGCCGTGGTGGTCAGGTCAACGCCGCCCACCGGCACGATCTGGAGCTGCGGCAAAGGCGCCAGGATCGCCTTCACCAGGCCCGGGCCGCCCACATCGGCCGGGAAGAGCTTGACGAGGTCCGCGCCGGCCTCCCAGGCCGCCAGCAGCTCGGTCGGCGTATAGCAGCCGGGGATGACCGGGATATTGTAGCGCCGGCACAGCTCGATCACGGCGAAGCTGAGGGTGGGCGCGACGATGAAGCCCGCGCCGGCCAGGATCGCGGCCCGCGCAGTCTCGGCGTCGAGCACGGTGCCCGCGCCGAAAAGCACGTCGTCGCCGTAGCGGGCGGTCGCCTGTTCGATCACCCGCAGCGCGCCGGGCGTGGTCATCGTCACTTCGATGGCCCGCACGCCCCCCTGCCGGATGGCGTCGGCCGCGGCGATCAGTTGGTCGGAACTCTGGGCGCGCATGATGGCAATGACGCCCGTGTCGCGGATCAGTTGGATTTTTTGAGCTTTGTTCATGGTTTCTCCCTTGCAAGAGTACCCGTCGCGGTCTCTCGCCCGCGGCGTGGCGAGGTCGGCATGCCCGCGGCGAGCGCAACGGCCACCGCAGCGGCGCGGCTCTCCACGCCCAGCTTCTCGAAGATGGACTTCAGATAGCGCTTGACGGTATTGGTCGAGATCACCAGCTCGCGGGCGATCTCCTTGTTCGCCAATCCCTGCACCAGCAACGCCAGCACCTCCCGCTCGCGCGGGGTGAGGCCCGCCAGTTGGCCCGGCCGGGCCCGACCGGCCGCGATGGCATCGGCGACGGTGCGCATGAAGGCCGACCGGTCGAAGGCCTGTTTCTCGATGCAGGCGAAGACCCCATACGTAGCGTACACGTACTCGATGTCGGCCGGCGTCGCCACGCCGCTGACCACGATCGCCGGCACGCCGGCCTCTTGCGCGGCGGCCAACACGCGATAGCCGTCGCGGTTCGCCTCCGCGTCGAGCGAGCTCGCCAGGCCCAGGTCCACGACGGCCAGCGCCCAGGGCGGACGACGCAGGTGGCCGAGCGCCTCGCCATAGCTTGCGCAGGTGCGCACCTGATAAGACGCTTCGGCCAGAAGATCCACCAGGATAGAACGCCAGCCGGCATCGTCTTCCACGAGCAGGACGGCCGGCGCGCCTTCGGCGGGGGCGGGGGGCAAAGAGGCGACGGCCGGCGGCGCGGGCCGATCCGCAGGAAGGGCAACCGGCGCCACGGCCAGGGCCTTGCGGACGACCGCGCGGAACTCCGCGCGGCGGAACATCTCCTTGCGCAAACAGGTATAGGCGCCGTGCTCCGTCAGCGCGGCAACGGCCACCTCGACGGTCGCGTAGCCGGAGAGGAGGATGGCGACGCATCCCGGATCGTGGCGGCGCACGGCGGCCAGCACCTGCAATCCATCCTGGTTCTGGCCGGGGCGATGCCCTTCCAGGGAGAGATCGATCACGGCCAGGCGATGGGCTTCGGCGCGAAGCTGGGCCAGCGCGGCCTCGAAGTTGCTCGCGGTATCCACGGCCAACCCCTCGTCGGCCAGGATCTCGGCCAGGATCTCCTGCCACGCGGGGCTATCTTCGACGATCAATGCACGAGGAGGATCGGTCATCATCCTACCCCTGAACGCGCGGCAGGCGCAGGTAGAAGGTGGCGCCGCGGCCGGAGGGATCGCTCTCCGCGCTGACGGAGCCGCCCAGACGGGTCATCAACGTCTTGACCCACCAGAGGCCGAAGCCCAGGTTGCCTCGGCTGCCGGCGGGCTGTCCGGAAAAGTTGAACTCAAAGATGCGGTCATACAGCTCGGGCCGAATGCCCGGGCCGGAATCATGTACGCTCAGCTCAACCCACGTCGGCCGGGCCGCGCCGGAGATGGCAATCCGGCCCGCGTCGCCCATGGCATTGGCCGCGTTCTGAAGCAGGTTGACCAGCGCCAGCACCAGGCTCTCCTGGTGCGCGGCGACAGGGGGCAGGTCGCCGAGCCCGGCGACCTCCACCTTGATCTGGGCCGGAAGCCGGGCGCGCTCCAACGCGAGGGCCACGCACTCGCCGACCTGCACCGGCGCCGGGGTGATCGGCCGCAACAAGGCCAGTTGCTCGCGCACCGAGGCCATGGCCTCCAGCGCCGCGTGCTCGATGGCGCTCAGATTGGCGGCCAGGTACGGGTTCTGGCGAACCGCCTCGGCGCATTTGTCCTGGATGCCCTCGACGCGCACCGGAATCGTGCCGACTTTGTTGTTGAGGTGGTGCAGGAGGTTCGAAGCGATATCGCCCATGACGGCGAACGTCTCGGCCACGGCGCGGGCTTCTTGTGCCTCACGCAGCGCCTGTTGCCGCGTGGCGTTTTGCAGCGCCAGGGCCGCGTAGTGCGCCAGGATGCCCAACACCTTCTTGTCCCAGTCGCTGGCCGCAAATTCCTCGGGCGCGGTGGCCGTGCCATAGACGCTGAACGCGCCGACCGGTTCTTCCTCGCCGCGCGGAGCCTCTGAGCCGGCCGCCGGCGCCGGAGTGAGGGGCACGATGAGCGCCCGCGTCCAGCCGTGGGCACGCGCCAGCTCAGGATGTTCGAAGCGCGGATCGGTGCGCACGTCGTCGCTGGTCACGGCCATGCGACGCAAAACCGCCTGGCCGGTCAAGCTACCGTGCAGCGACAGCCGATCTCCGCGTGCGTAGCCGGCGCTGGCCGCCGCCAATACCAACGCCTCATCGCGCAACGTCCAGATGGCGCTGGCGCTGGCGTTCAGCAGATCGCAGGCCAGCTCGACCAGCCGCTCCAACACGACCTGACACGGCTCGACCAGCAGGCGGGCCGCGACTTCCTGCAACGCGTCCAACAGGCGCGCCTCCTGGATGGCGATCACGGCCTGGGTGGCAAACGCCTGCAACAGATGGCTGTCCTGCTCGCTGAACGCGGCGACCTGCGGGCTTTCCAGGTTCAGGACCCCTTCCAGCCGGCCGCCCGCGCCGATGAGGGGCACTGCCAGCTCCGAGCGCATCTCCAGCGAGTAGTCGAGCGGATAGTAGAGGCGGGCCCACGGTCCGGTCTGCACGTCGGCGATGTTGAGCGGTTGCCGCGTGCGCGCCACCCACCCCGTGATGCTGGTCGCGTTGAGCGGCAGAGCTTCGACGGCCGGCCGGTCCAGCCGCTCGCCGGCCACCGCCTGCGTGATCAGGAACTGATGTCGCCGGTCCACCAGGCGGAGAATGCCGTACTTCGCGCCGGTCACCTCCAGGGCCATCTGCAAGATCGCTTCCAGGGTCTCTTGCGGCCGGCGCCGCGAGGAGATCAGGAGGCCGGCGCGGCGCAGGCGGGCCAGCTCGTCGGCGCGGCGGGCCAGCTCGCGCTGCACCGCACCCAATTGTTCCGCGTGGTAGAGGGCAATGGCGGCCTGGTTGACGAACACGCTGAGCAACAACAGCTCGAGCCCGGTGAAGCGCCGCTCTTCGCGCAGGTAGAGGTAGAGC
Source organism: Anaerolineae bacterium (assembly GCA_034434235.1). Classification (GTDB taxonomy): domain Bacteria; phylum Chloroflexota; class Anaerolineae; order CG2-30-64-16; family CG2-30-64-16; genus CAKZKT01. The sequence continues at coordinate 461 of DAOTZV010000089.1, read as the reverse complement.
ACGCCGATCGGCCCGCCGGCCACGACCAGCGGGAAGCAGGCGAGCACTCGGGCGCCGGCCGCCAGCTTGGCCGGATGGATGCCCGGCGTCGGCTCTTCGTAGGAGAGCACCGGCCGGCATTGGCTGATCGCGCGCATGCCGAGGCCGTCGGCGCGCGGCTCGTCGTCCTCGATGCGAGCGCGCTCTTCGGCCGTGTTCCCCAACCATTCGCCGGCCGACACGCGCGACACCGGATCGAACGCGCCGCGGCGGCGGTCATAGGCGTAGAGCACCGCGGCCGATCCGGGCACTACCCGAATGGCGCTTTCGACGATCAACTGGAGCGTGGCCTCGGCGCGCGCATCTTCGCTGCCGGTCAGCGCGTTGATGCGGCCGCCGATTTCGTTCAGCCGCGCCAGGGCTTCCAGCAGCAGAGGCTCGTCGTCCATATCCGTGTGCATTTCCTTGCGTACTGCGAGCTT
>DAOTZV010000088.1:0-99598 GCA_034434235.1 Anaerolineae bacterium | reverse complement strand
CTTCGTGGGCGTGCACCGTCGGCGCAGGCCGACGCCCAGCCGCAGGCTCCTTAGCCGCGACCTCGGTCGCCCCAAAGGGCCCGCCGGGCCGCGGGTTGGGGCGATTGAAATCGCGGCTAACGGGCGCCCTGGCGCCGTCGCACCCACCTCCGTGGGTGCACGCGTCGGCGCAGGCCGCCGCCCAGCCCGCCGGGCCGCGGGTTGGGGCGATTGAAATCGCGGCTAATGGGCGCGCCGGCGCCGCGATGCCCACCTTCGTGGGCGTGCACGCGTCGGCGCAGGCCGACGCCCAGCGTGGGGGCGATTGAAATCGCGGCTAAGGGGCGCGCCGGCGCCGCGATGCCCACCTTTGTGGGCGTGCACCGTCGGCGCAGGCCGACGCCCAGCCCGCCGGGCCGCGGGTTGGGGCGATTGAAATCGCGGCTAATGGGCGCCACGGCGTCGCCGCACCCACCTCCGTGGGTGCACGCGTCGGCGCAGGCCGACGCCCAGCCGCAGGCTCCTTAGCCGCGACCTCGGTCGCCCACAGGGCCGCGACCTCGGTCGCCCACAGGGCCCGCCGCGGCCGCGGGTTGGGGCGATTGAAATCGCGGCTAAGGGGCGCGCCGGCGCCGCGATGCCCACCTTCGTGGGCGTGCACCGTCGGCGCAGGCCGACGCCCAGCCGCAGGCTCCTTAGCCGCGACCTCGGTCGCCCACAGAGTCGCCCACAGGGCCGCGACCTCGGTCGTCCAGCTTCTGCTCCAGCCGCGCCAGGCGATGGCGCAGCTCGGCGAGCGTGGCCGCGCGGGCCGGGCCTTCGGGCTGGCGTCCGGCGATGTGCAGCGCCCAGGCCGCCCAGCCGCGCGCGGCCATCAGATCGGCCGTGTGCCATTCGTGGTGCTTGGCCAGCTCGATGTAGGGGGCCAGGTCTTCGCCGGGCGCGGCGCTGATCCATTCTTCCCACAACACGGCGGCCTCGTCGCGGCGGCCCAGGCGCTTCAGCAGAAAGCTCAATTCCCGATACGCCTGAATTTGGCCCGCCGCAGAGGCGGTTGCCAGCGCAGCGCGGTAGGCCGCCTCGCCGGCCGCATACCAGCCCAGTTCCACGTAGGCGCGCGCCAGATTGAGGCGCTCGACTGTGCTCAACGAGGCCAGCTTTGCCGCCAGATCGTCGGTCTGATAGAGTTGCGCCAGCCGACCGGCCAGCAACGGCATAGACACGATATCCATCAGATTGTGGTAGAACACGCGCACGAGCAGATCGTTGACCACGGCCGTGAGGTAGTACTGGCGGTAGATGTCCGGGATCAGGTAGCCGGGCACGTCTTCTTCAGAGCGCTGCACGTTCAGTACGTGCTGCTCCAGGCTGCTCAGCCGACACGACTCGGTCGCGCCGCGCCAGATCCGCCGGGCGGCCGGCAACAGGTCGAGATGCGGCAGGCCAAGCCAGCGGCAGGGCCGACGGGCCAGGGTGAAGCGGTTTTGCAAGAGCGGCAGGTCGAAGCCGCGACCGTTGAAGGTGACCAGGCCGCTCGCGGCATCGAGCAGATCTTCCACCAGGTAGAGCTGGGCCGGCTCTTCGACCGGAGTGCGCATGAAGAACTGGCGCACAACGAACGCCGCGTCGGCCGGCTGGCGGTCGTCCCCCGGCCGCACGCCTTCGTACATGCCGACGCCGATCAAAAAGGTATAGGTGGCGGTGTCCTGCGCCAGGCCGGTCGTTTCGGTGTCAATGAAGGCGAGCCGGCCGGGATCTGCGCGGGCCAGGCGGGGATCGCGGCCGGCCGCGGCCAGCGCGTCCGCGGCGACCGTCGGCAGCACGGCCAGGTCGGGCCGGTCGGCCAGGGGATAGCGCACCGTGCGCACCCAGGCCGGGCCGAGCGGCGTTTCGACCGCCGCGCCCGGCAGACGGCCCGGCGATGGCCGCTCGGATGCCGCAGGCGCGGGGAACGGCTCACGCGGTTGAGGCCGCGCGACTTCGTCGTCGGCCACTTCGCTGTCGGCCGCCGCCGGCAAGCCCGGCGGGCCGGCCGCCTTCAGGCCCGCGATGCCACGGCGCACCCCCAGGTGGCGCAGTCGCTCCAGGCGGCGTAACTTCTCTTCTTTCTCGTCGAACACCGAAATCCTTATTCTCTCACATCGCGTGCCCGAACGTGCCCGGCACGTGAATCCCTCACGCTCGCAGGGAGTCTGCGACCCCCGTGTGGCCGTCCATGACGACACTCGCACGCCGATGACGCCGATCGCAGACCGGCTGAAAGCCTCTACGGCGTAACTCCTGCTGATTACAAAGTCTACCCGACATCGGCCAGATGAGCAAGCCGACGCAGAAAACGCCCCCTCTCCCCTCCCCAGCTTCCAGCTTCCAGCCCCCAGCCTCCTCCCCTTCGTTTGACTTTCAGACCATTTTGGTGCTACAATTGTAATGCGAGTTACGTAATGTCCTGTCAGCCCCAGATCATTGCCGAAACGGCGAAAGGAGGTGCCGCGTTCCGAGCACAAATCCTGTCGGGTCGTCTTTGTTCATCGTCGAACCAACTCACATGGCCCGAGGCTTTCGGGCGTAGTCCTCAGGAGGGGCTTACACAATGAACGCGCTTGCTGTCCTTCTCATCAGTGTGTTGGCTCTGGTGGCGGGCTACTGGCTTTACGCCAGGAGCATAGACCGCTCGGTCGTCCAGCCGGACCCGAAGAAGGCTACGCCGGCCAAGATGTACATGGATGGCGTGGACTTCACCCCGGCAAACCGCAACGTCCTCTTCGGCTATCAGTTCAAGTCCATCGCGGCCCTCGGCCCGATTCTGGGCCCCATCATTGCCGTGCAGTGGGGGTGGCTGCCAGCACTTTTATGGATTGTCCTGGGCACCTTCTTCATCGGTTGGGTGCAGGACTATAGCAGTATCATCATGGGCGTGCGCGAAGAGGGCCAGTCGTTCGGCGCCCTCAGCTATCGCCTCATCTCCCCCCGCTCGCGCGCCATCCTGATCACCTTCATCTACTTCTATCTGTGGCTCATCATGGGCGCGTTCGGCGTCCAGGTCGGCTTCAACCTGCTCACCAATCCGACCGTTCCCCTCGGCGTGCTGATCGTGATCCTGGTGGGCGTCCTGGCCGGCCAGATGACCTACAAATGGAAGCAGGACATCATCCTCACCTCGGTGATCACGGTCGTGCTGGCGTTCTTTGGCATCTGGTTGGGGACGCAGAAGTTCGCCCAGGATATTTTCGCGGCCATCCTGGGCGTGGCGGGCGGCAAGCCCAGCCCGGTGCTCTTCCTCCAGGTGACGCAGGCCAAGTTCGTCGGCAGCTTGCTGGTGGTGATCATCTGCTACTTCGGCGCCATCTTGCCGATCTGGCGCTGGGCGCAGCCGATCAACTACGTGGCGTTCTGGATCGTCTTCCTGGGCATCCTGGGCGGCATCGTCGGCCTGTTGATCTGGCGGCCCGGCATGGGCGACTTCCCCGCCTATCGCACGTTCAACGTGGCCGGCCTCGGCCCGCTCTGGCCGATGCTCTTCGTGACCATCGCCTGCGGCGCGATCTCCGGCTGGCATAGCCTGGTCAGCTCCTCGGGCACCGCGCGGCAGCTCGAGAAGGAGACCGACGCGCTCTACGTGGGCGGCGGCGCGATGTTCCTGGAGATGGTCTTCGCGACGGTCGCGTTCCTCACCGCCACGGTCGCGTTCGGCAGCTACGACGGCTACGTCAAGGCCGGTGGCGGCGCCGCGCCGGCGAAGGTCTTCTCGGTCGGCCTGGCAACCTTCATGAACCAGTGGGGGTTGGACAAGACGTTCGGCACCGCTTACGGCTCCATCTTCCTCACCCTGATGGCGCTCACCATCATGTACCTGGTGGTGCGCTTCATGCGCGTGGCCAGCGCCGAGGCGTTGGGCGATCGCTTCCCGATCATCCGCAATGCCCACGTCGGCACGATCATCGCGCTGGTGTTGACGCTGGTGCTGATCTGGCTGGTGCCGTTCCTGCAGATCTGGGCCGTGTTCGGCGCGGCGAACCAGCTCATGGCCTCGCTGGCATTGCTGCTGATCACCTTGTGGTTGATGTCGAAGGGGAAGCAATATCTGTGGACGCTGATCCCCTTCGTGTTCATGTTCGTCACGACGATCGGCGCGCTGCTCTACAAGGCCTATGAGGCGTTCTTCATCAACTTGCCGAAGACGGCCGATCCGGTGGCGAACAAGATCGCCAACGTCGCAGAGTTCACGTCGGCCCAGGTGATCATCGGCCTGGTGGCGCTGATCCTGGTGGTGGCGGCGCTGATCCTGGCGTGGGACGGCATCCAGGCGCTGCGTCGCGGCCGGGTGGCGCCGGCGGCCGCCCGGGCGTAGGGAACGCCGCAAGGGCCGGTCTCGCATCGGCAAAATCGGGTCCGTCCTGGTCCGGCAGCCAGCCGTCGGGCCAGGACGGGGGGATCTCTGAGCAGATCCTGCGTATTGAGCAGGGGAGGGTCGGCCGTCCGGCCCTTCCCACAGGGATCGTGGTATGGCTCCTGTTGCCGTGGATGTGTTTTATCCGGTTCCAGAGGGATGGGGCCTGTGTCAGGCGTGCGAGGTGATGCTCGCGCGTGCCGACCTGGGACAGGCGCCGCCGCAGCGTGGCTTTGAAGAACTGCCCCCCGAATGGCAGGCCGATTTCGAGCGCCTCTCTGCTCTGATCTTCGGCCTGGCCGATCGCTACCGCGATCAGATCCTGATCCGGGTCCACGATCCTCGCTCGCTGCCGGGCCTGCTCAAGGCGATCCGGCACGGCGTGCGGCGCTACCCGACCTTCGTCGTGGCGGGACGCACGAAGATCGCCGGCTGGAATACGGAAGGGTTGATGCAGGCCCTGGCGTCGGCCGGTGTGGCAGTCGGGTGAGCGAAAATTGGACCGCGCGGAACTGACCGATCGCCTGCTGCGCTTCTTGCACGCCTTGCGCGACATCCTGTACGGCGCGACCATCTACGAGATGGTGCGCGACCTGAACAAGGAGCGCGGCCAGATCGAGAACCTGTTCATCCTGATCGTCTTCGGCGATTTATTGGGGATTCCGATCTTGCCGCCATACTATACCCTGCGCCTGTTGCCCTACGTCGTGCCCAACCTTGCCGGCTGGCGGCGTTCGCTATTGCGCGAAAAAGACCTGACCGATTTGTGCGACCAGGACTTTACGTAACTCGTAGAATCTATGTCAAAGAAAGGACATACTCATGCCCGAAGCGGAGAAGAAACCCAGTTGGTTTGACAACGTCAAGAGCGTACTCTACGGCATGGCCGGCCACGACATGGCACGCTATGCCCTGAAGACGCGCGGCAGCATGGAGCATCTGTTCATCCTGATCACCATGGGCGATCTGTTGGGCATCCCCATCCTGCCGCCCTATTACAGCCTGCGGCTCCTCCCCTATGTGGTGCCGCAGATCTCGACCTGGAAGCGCCGCATGTTGCGCGAAAAGGACCTGACCGATGCGCTGGCGTAGTCGAGTAGTCGGATAATCGGATGGTCGAATAGTCGAGTAGTCGGATGGCAGTGAGGCGCGGTGCTTCTGGGGCGGCAACCCCTTTGGCGGTTGACTATCGGACTAGGCGACGACCAGACTATGCGACGACCGGCCTACAAGACTACCGACCAGGCCACTAGCAGACGGAGAATATCATGTCGTTACGAGAAGTCTTCGAGAAGAACCCGGACCGCCGCTATATCATGTTCGGCGGCAAGGGTGGGCTGGGCAAGACCACCTTCAGCGCGGCCACCGGCTACTGGCTGGCCAAACAGGGCTACAAGGTGCTCGTGTTTTCGGTCGATCCCCAGGCCAGCCTGTCGGACATCTTCCAGCGCGACATCTTCGGCAAGGGGCCGGTGGAGATCATGCCCAACCTGTACGCGCAGGAGATAGATGCCGATCGGCGCATCAAAGAGTATCAGCAGGAGATCCGCCAGAAGATCCTGGACATGTACGGCATGGACAAAGTGCCGGACGAGATCGAGAACTACATCCAGGCCGCCGCGGCCGAGCCGGCCATGGAAGAGAGCGCCATCTTCGACGAGGTCGTCGACATCGTCGTCAGCGGCAAGTACGATTACTACATCTACGACCTGGTGCCCCTGGGCCACGCGCTCTACTACCTGAGCATGGCGTCGGTCTACGATCAGTGGATCGACAAGATCACGGCGCTGCGCGCGGAGATGGAAGAGTACGCCAAGGTGGCGGCGGTGATGCAGCGCAGCAAGGAGACCGAAGAAGACCAGATCCTGCGCGAGCTGCAATACATCAAACACCGGATCAACACCTCGTCGTCCATCCTGACCGACAAGCAGAAGACCGCGTTCTTCTTCGTCCTGATCCCCGAGGAGATGATCATCCTGGACACCAAGAAGGCGGCCGAGATGTTCGCCAAATTCGAGGTGCCGTTGGCCGGCTACATCGTCAATCGGGTGATTCCCCCCGAGCTGGCCCAGCAGGACATCCCCGAATACCTGCGCCACCGGTTGGAGATGCAGAAGGGCTATCTGGCGCGGATCAAAGAGGTCTTCGGCGCCGGCGTCCTGACCCAGGTGCCGGAGTTCGAGCGCGACATCACCGGATTGCCGATGATCGCGCGCATGGCGGACGCGCTCTTCGGCCCCGCCGAGGCGAAGTGAGGAGGTGAGCCATGATCCAGCAAACGATGCGCCAATTTCTGACCGCTAAACCTCGCCTCAAGTACATCTTCTTCGGCGGCAAGGGCGGCGTGGGCAAGACCGTGTTGGCCGGCACCGCGGCCCTCTGGATGGCGGGCCAGGGGAAGCGCACCCTGTTGGCCTCGACCAACCCCGTCCACTCGCTGTCGGGCCTGTTGGACCAGAACGTCTTCGGCAAGCCCACCGCGGTGACGGGCGTGCCCAATCTGTGGGCCTATGAGATCGATACGAAGGACACCATCGAGAAGTCCAAGCGGGAGATCCGCGAGAAGATCGAGTGGTTCCTGAAGTTCGCCGAGATCAAGACCAAGGCGGACGAGTTCGTGCAGTCGGCCACCATGAATCCGGCCTTCGAAGAGTCGGCCATGTTCGAGAACATGATTGATCTGATGTTCGAGGACAAGTACGACGCCTACGTCTTCGACACCGCGCCCACGGCCAACGCTCGCCGCCTGCTCGGCATGTCCAGCGTCTACTCGATGTGGGTCAACAAGATGGTGCAGAGCCGCCAGGAGGCGCAGTCGCTGCGCGAGCTGCTTTCCTACAGCCGACGCAAGCAACAGAAGGATCCGCTGATGGAGTACTTGCTCAACCTGCGCGAACGCATGGGCCGGGCCAAGACGCTCCTGACGGACGCGGAATTGACCTCCTTCTTCTTCGTCACCCTGCCCGAGGCGCTGCCCATCGCAGTGATCACCCGCTTCATCAACTGGTTCCACGAGTTCGGCATCCCGGTCGGCGGCGTGATCGTGAACATGCTGATAGATCAATCCCAACTGGGACCCGACACGCCCGATTTCGTCAAAAACCGGGTGGCGATGCAGGCCGAACACATGGAGACGATCTGGAAGGAGTTCGACGGCATGGTGCGCGCCCTCTTGCCGTTGTACGAGACCGAGGTGCGCGGGACGGCGATGCTTAAACGCGTGGCCGATCGGCTTTTCGCGTGATCTGAACAGGCAAGGCGGCGTGGCCGGCGCTCGAGCATGGCGCCGGCCACGCCGCGCCTAGGGGAGAATCGCATGCACATCCTTGTTACGGGGGGCGCCGGCTACATCGGCGGGGTGGTGGCCGAACAGCTCCTGGCCGCCGGCCATCGGGTGACCGTGTTCGACAGCCTGGTGAAGGGATATCGCGCGGCCGTGCCGGCCGGCGCAACGTTCGTCCAGGGCGATATCCGCGACCGGGCCGCGCTGGACGCAACGATGGCCGCCGGCCGGTTCGACGGCCTGATGCATTTCGCGGCGTTCATCGAAGCCGGCGAGTCCATGCGCGAGCCGGGCCGCTACTTCGAGAACAACGTGGCCGGTAGCCTGACCCTGATCGAGGCCGCGGCCGCCCACGGCATCGGCCGCATCGTCTTCTCCTCCACGGCCGCCGTGTACGCGGGGAAGGACGCGGCCCTGACCGAAGCCGATCCCCTCGGCCCGGCCAACACATACGGCGCCACCAAGCTCATGGTCGAGCAGATCCTGGAATGGTATGCCCGGCTCAAGGGGATGCGCTATGCCGCGTTGCGCTACTTCAACGCCTGCGGCGCGCTGCCCGGCCGCGGCGAGGCGCACCGGCCCGAAACCCACCTGATCCCCTTGGTGCTCCAGGTGGCGCTGGGCCAACGCCGGCACGTGGAGATCTTCGGCACCGATTATCCCACCCCCGACGGCACCTGCATCCGGGACTTCATCCACGTGGCCGACCTGGGCGAGGCGCACCTGTTGGCGTTCGAGGCGCTGGCGCGCCATCCCCGGATCGTGTGCAACCTGGGCAACGGCGCCGGCTACTCGGTGCGCCAGGTCATCGAAGTCGCGCGGCGCGTCACCGGCCACCCGCTGCCGGCCGTCGAGCGGCCGCGGCGGCCCGGCGATGCGCCGATCCTGGTGGCCGATTCCACGCGGGCCCGCGAGCTGCTCGGCTGGCGGCCACGCGTGCCCGACCTCGAAGCGATCATCGCCAGCGCGTGGGAATGGCATCGCAGCCATCCGCACGGCTATCAGGCGTGACGCGCCATTCGCTCCGCGTGACCAAAGACAAAAAAAGCCCATGTCGCACGTGACATGGGCTTTTTCGCGGTTGGCGACCGATCAGGCGGCGCCGGCCTTGGCCAGATACGCCACCGCCTCGCCGACGGTGGTGATCTTCTGCGCGTCCTCGTCCGAGATGGTGCCGCCGAACTCCTCCTCGAAGGCCATGATCAGCTCCACCAGATCCAGAGAGTCGGCCTTCAAGTCCTCGCGGAAACGCGCCTCGGGCACCACCTGGGCCGGATCCACGTTGAGCTTGTCAACGATGATGTCCCTTACTTTGGCGAAAACCGCTTCGTTCATTTGAAATGTCTCCTTTTGTGAGTGAAATCTTGATGACTAACTTGAAAAATAGCCGTCACGTGCCGGGCATCTTGCAAAGTGCCTGACAGTAGGGAATTAGATGCTCGTACTATAGCAGCCCCCGCTTGCTCTGTCAAAGATGCAGCTACCCTTTTTCGGGCCGCGACCGTTCCTTGACAAGCCGTGTGCCGACTGGTAAGATGCCCACGTTGAAACTATCACCATAAACACGGGCGCAGCTCGAAAGTTGCGGTGGAATTCCCGATCCGAGGACGATTGATGAGCCACGAACGCCGCAAGGCCGACCACATTCGCATCAACCTGGAGGAAGACGTTCGGTTTCCCCATCTGACCACCGGCTTCGAGCGTTACCGGCTGGTCCATCAGGCGTTGCCCGAGCTGGACCTGGCCGCGGTGGATGCCGGCGTGGAGCTACTCGGCAAACGCCTGCAGGTGCCGCTGCTCATCTCTTCGATGACGGGCGGCACGCCGGCGGCCGCGGCGATCAACCGCAACCTGGCGCAGGCTGCGCAGGCGCGCGGGGTGGCGATGGGCCTGGGCTCGCAGCGGGCCGGGCTGGAGCAGGCCGAGACGGCCTACACCTTTCGGGTGCGCGATGTAGCGCCCGACATCCTCCTCTTTGCCAATCTGGGCGCGGTGCAGCTCAATCGCGGGTACGGCCTGGAGCATTGCCGCCGCGCGGTGGAGATGATCGCCGCGGATGCGCTCATCCTCCACCTGAACCCCCTGCAAGAGGCGCTCCAGGCCGACGGCGATTGGGATTGGCGCGGGCTGCTGGACAAGATCGCCGCGGTCTGTCGGGGCCTCCAGGTGCCGGTCGTGGTGAAGGAGGTGGGCTGGGGCATCAGCGAGAAGGTGGCGCGCTGGTTGGCCGAGGCGGGCGTGGCCGCGATCGACGTTGCGGGCGCGGGCGGCACCTCGTGGAGCGCGGTCGAAAGCCATCGCGCCCCAACCGAAGCGCGGCGGCAACTGGCGCTCGCCTTCGCGGATTGGGGCATCCCGACCGCCGAGGCGCTCGTTCAGGCCCGGCGCGGCGCGCCCAACCTGCCGTTGATCGCCAGCGGCGGCATGCGCACCGGCCTCGATGCGGCCAAGGCGCTCGCGTTGGGCGCCAGGGCGGTCGGCATCGCCTCGCCGTTTCTCAAGGCCGCGGTCGAATCGGCCGAGGCGGTCGTCGCGGCGATAGACCAGTTCGCAGACGAGCTGCGGATCGCCATGTTCTGCGCGGGCGCGGGCAACGTGGCCGCGCTGGCCGAGCCGGGTCGCCTGGTGTACATCGGGTGAAGCGGCATTTACCACAGAAGCCGAGGTCGAACATGAGCCTGGCCGAGTACATGCAAAAGTACCTGCCCTGGATCGAAGCCGAGATGCGCGAGCTGCTCGCCGCGCCCGCGGCGTCGGTGTGGCGCCATTATGCCATCATGCAATATCACATGGGCTGGTTGGACGCCGACCTGCGGCCCGTGCGGGCGGCTGCCGGAAAACGCGTGCGGCCGCTGCTGTGCCTGCTGGCGTGCGCGGCGGCCGGCGGCGATCCCCGACGAGCGGTGCCGGCCGCGGCCGGGCTGGAGCTATTGCACAACTTCTCGTTGATCCACGACGACATCGAGGACGGCAGTCCTACCCGCCGGCATCGGCCCACGGCCTGGAGCCTCTTCGGCATGGCGCAGGCGTGCAACGCGGGGGACGGCATGTTCAGCCTGGCGCACGCCGCCTTCTACCGCCTGAAGGCCGCCGGCATGGCCGCCGAGACGGTGTTGGCCGCGCTCGAGCGCTTCGACGCGATGTGCGTCCGCCTCACCGAGGGCCAGTACCTGGATATGTCGTTCGAGTCCCGCCTCGACGTCTCGGTAGAAGAATACTTTGCCATGATCGCCGGCAAGACCGGCGCGCTCCTCGCCGTTGCAGCCGAGCTGGGCGCGCTGTTGGCCGGCGCCGAGGCCGAGGTGGTGGCCGCCTACCGGCGCTTCGGCGCGGGATTGGGCCGGGCCTTCCAGTTGCGCGATGATATCCTGGGCATCTGGGGCGACGAGGAGGTGACCGGCAAGTCGGCCGCGAGCGATCTGCTCAGCAAGAAGAAGACGTTGCCGGTGATCTACGCCCTCTCCCATCCGGATGTGGGGCCTCGCCTGCGATCGCTCTACGCCGGGCCGGCCTTCTCCCAAGACGATGTGGCGGCCGTGTTGGTGCTGTTGGAGGCGGCCGGCGCGCGCGAATACACCCAGGCGCAGGTGCGCGACGCTTCGACCGGGGCGCGGCGCGCGCTCGAGGAGGTGGCCGCGCGGGCCGTCCCTGCGCCACACGCCGCGCTCGGCGAGCTGTTGGACGCGCTGATCGAGCGGCAGGAGTGATCTGACTTACAGCATTTCGCCCTGAGTTGCGCGAAACTTCTTCTACCTATCGGCTCTCCAAAGGTTTTTTTGTCTTGCTGCGTTCTGGCCAGTGTGGAGAGAGTTCGTTGCGCGACGAGGGTGAAACAATGGTCAAGATCAGGTCTTCGGAGATCACGCCGGAATGGGTTTATCTTTCGCGGCGCAAGTTCATGCGCGGGACGGCCGCAGCGGCCGGGGCATTGCTGTTGGCCGCGTGCGGGCCGCGCCAGGAAGCCATGCCGCGCGCCGCCGACGCGCCGCCGACCGCCGAAGTGACGGGCCCGGCCGGCCTGGCGAAGCCGCCTGCGGCGCCGGGCGAGCCGACCGTCGCGCCCACGCCGACGGCCCAGGCCGTGGCCGCGAACGCGGCCGAGCCGCTCACTTCGTTCGAGGATATCACCAACTACAATAACTTCTACGAGTTCAGCACCGACAAGGTGGCGGTCGCCAAACAGGCGCAGGGCTTCAAGACGTCCCCCTGGACGGTGACGATCGGCGGGCTGGTGAACCGGCCGCTCACCCTGGGCATCGAAGACATCCTGAAGCGCTATCCGCAGGAAGAGCGAATCTACCGCCTGCGCTGCGTCGAGGGCTGGTCCATGGTGATCCCCTGGCTGGGCTTCCCCCTGGCCGCTCTGTTGAAGGAAGTCGAGCCGCTCTCGGCCGCCCGCTACGTGCGCTTCGAAACGCTGCTGGATCGCGAGCAGATGCCCGGCCAGCGCGTGAGCTTCTTCCCCTGGCCCTACGTCGAGGGCTTGCGCCTCGACGAGGCCATGCACGACCTCACGATCCTCTCGACCGGCCTTTACGGCAAAGTGCTCCTGCCCCAGAACGGCGCGCCGTTGCGCCTGGTGGTGCCGTGGAAGTATGGCTTCAAGAGCATCAAGAGCATCGTCCGGATTGACCTGGTCGAGGAGATGCCGAAGTCGTTCTGGATGATCATGGCCTCGGACGAGTACGGCTTCTATGCCAACGTCAACCCGGACGTGCCTCACCCGCGCTGGTCGCAGGCGAGCGAACGGCGGATCGGCGAGCTGGGCCGGCGCCGGACGTTGCTGTTCAACGGCTACGCCGATCAGGTGGCGCACCTCTATGCGGGGATGGACCTGCGGCAGAACTACTGATGCAGAGAATGGACGAGAGGGTCGGCCGCCGGCTTTTCGCGTTTGGGGCACTCCCGCCGACGTCCTGGCTGCGCGGCGAGCGGTGGAAGCCGGCCGGCCAGATCATCGTACACCTGGCCGCGCTGGCGCCTCTGGCTCTGCTGATCTGGGATGGACTGCACGGCCATCTGACCGCCGAGCCGATCCGGGCGATCACCTTGCGCACCGGCAAGCCCGCCCTGGTGTTGCTGGTGCTCTCGCTGGCCTGTACGCCCCTCAGCGCCATCTTCGGCCTGCGCCAGGCCCTGAAGTGGCGGCGGCCGTTGGGCCTGTACGCCTTCTTTTACGCCGCCTTGCACTTCCTGATCTTCGCGGCCGTGGATTACGGCCTGGATCTGGAGCTATTGCGCGAGGCAATTTTCGAGAAGCGTTACGCGCTGGCGGGATTGGCCGCGCTTCTGCTTCTGGTTCCTCTGGCGATCACCTCGACGCGCGGGTGGATGAGGCGGCTGGGCAAACGCTGGAAGCGCCTGCATCGGCTGGCGTATCTGGCGGGCATCCTGGCCGTGGTGCATTACGTGTGGCTGGTGAAGGCCGATCGCCGCGAGCCGCTGATGTGGGGCGCCGCGCTCGCGGTGCTGCTCGTGTTGCGGCTGCCGGCCGTGCGCCGCGCCGCGATCGGCCTCTGGCAACAGATCGCACGCCGACCGGCGCCTTGATCTGAACGCGCGGTAGGGGCGCACGCCGTGCGCCCCTACCGGAATGACCTGTCCGCCGGACCGGAGTCGTCCTTCTACGCTTCCCACTTCTTGAACACGACGCTGGCGTTTTGGCCGCCGAAGCCGAAGCCGTTCACCATGATCGTGCGTACCTCTGCCCTGCGCGCCTGGTTGGGGATATAGTCCAGGTCGCATTCGGGATCGGGGATCTCGTAGTTGAGGGTGGGCGGCAGAAAGCCCCGCTGCATGGCCATGATGCCGGCAATGGCCGAGATGGTGGTGGCGCCGCCGAACATGTGGCCCAGGGCCGATTTCACGGAACTGACGGGCACGTTGTAAGCCGCCTCGCCCAGGGCCATCTTGATGGCCTTGGTCTCCGCGACATCGTTGAGCTGGGTGCCGGTGCCGTGGGCGCCGATCCAGTCCAGCTCCTCCGGCGCGACGCCGGCCGTTTCCAGCGCCATCCGCATCGCGCGGGCGGCCTGCTCGCCGTCGGGCGCGGGCGCGGCCATGTGATAGCCGTCGCTGGTGATGCCGTAGCCGACCACCTCGGCCAGGATGCGCGCGCCGCGGCGTCGGGCATGTTCCAGCGTCTCCAACAGGAGCACGGCCGCGCCCTCGGCGGCCACCGTGCCCGTGCGGTTGGCCGCAAAGGGCGCACACGCCTTCTCGGGCGCATCGTTGCGCTGCGACAGCGCACCCAATCGGGAGAAGCCGGTGATGCACATGACCGACATCACGCTGTCGGAGCCGCCGGCGATGAACACGTCTGCGTCGCCCCACATCAGCCGCTTCATCGCTTCCCCGATCACCACCCCGCCGGTCGCACATGCCGCGACCGTGGCATACACCGGCCCCTTGATGCCGTACTTGACGGCCACCAGGCAAGGCGGCGTGGTCGTGATCCCGGCCGGGATCACCAGCGGATTGATGCCGCGCGGGCCGCGCTTCTCCAGGACCACCCGTTGTTCTTCGATCACCATCGCCGCGCCGAGCGCGCTGCCGATGTCCACGCCGATGCGCGTGGGATCCTCGGCCGCCAGGTCGAGGCCGGCATCCTGAATGGCCTGGGCGGCCGCGGCCACCGCGAAGGTAGCAAACGGGGTATACCGTCGCGCCTCGCGCGGATCCAGATACTGAGCGGGGTCGAATCCTTTGACCGCCGCGCCGATTTTGGTGGGTGCGTCGGGCACATCGAGCTGCGGCAACAAGGTCACGCCCGACTTGCCCGCGATCAGGTTTTGATAGGTGGTTTCGACATCTAACCCCAACGGCGTTACGGCGCCCATGCCGGTCACGACGATGCGCGGCCGGCCATTGCGCGTCAGCTGTACGGTGCTCATGGGTTTGCTATCCTCATTTCATGGTGGTAATATCTTCGCCTGGTTCGTCGGCTGGAACGCACGGTGCGCCATCCGCCGGTGCTGCTGGGCATCCTGGCCGTGATGGGCGCATTTTGCTCCCCTGGCCGCCATCACCGGACCGATCCCGGCCGGCGGGCTGGTGGACCTGGTCGGCTATCGCGCCATCTGGCTCTTCACCGCGCTGTTCATGCGGATCGCGCTCGCGCTGATGAGCCGCTCGCGCGTCAGGGCGCAATGAGGTCGGCCGCGACCTCGCCCGTGCACACCGGAGCCACGGCGCCGATCAGCCGCGCCTCCCAGGCGGCGTTCACTTCCACGCGCAGCGATCCGCCCGGCATGTGGACCGTGACCGGACTGACGCAACGGCCGGTGCGGATCGCTGCGCCGGCCGCCGCACAGCTCGACGTGCCCGACGCCAGCGTATAGCCCGCGCCCCGCTCCCAGATCGCCATCTCCAGCTCGTGCGGGCCGCGCACGCGGGCGAATTGCACGTTCGTGCGGTTCGGGTAGAGCGGCAGGTGTTCCATCTCCGGCCCCAGTGACCGGGCCAGATCGGCCAGATCGGCGTCGGGATCGTCCACGAAGACCACGCAATGCGGGTTGCCGATGCCCACCGCGGTGATCCGAAGTGCACGGCCGGCGACGGTTGCCGGTTCTTCGATCACCTCGCGCGGAGACCCGACCAGCGGGATCTCCCGACCGTCGAACGACAGCCGGCCCATGTCCAGCGCGATGCGGTCGCCCCCTGCATCCAGCACGTGCGCGACGACCGGGCCGGCCGGCGTCTGGAGCGCGAAATCCGGGCCGGCCGGCAGCCGACGATCCCACAGGTAGCGGGCGAAGATGCGCAATCCGTTGCCGCTCTTCTCGAATTCGCTGCCGTCCGGGTTGAACAGCCGCACGCCGAAGCAGCGGCCGGCGGCATCCGCCGTCGTCGGCGGCAGCGGTCCCCACAGGATGCCGTCCGCGCCGACCCCCAGGCGCCGATCGCAAAGGCGGCGGATCTGTTCGGCGGCCGGCGGCTCGGGCCAATCGGCCGGATCCAGCACGATGTAATCGTTGCCCAGCGCCTGGTATTTGGCGAAGCGTCGGCCGGCCGAGGCCGCGGGCCGGGCGTGCGGTCGCGGCGGGCCGGCGACTTCGTCGTGCAACGGCAGGTCGCGCGCCAACAGGTCGGCGTAGCTTTCCCGGCGTTGGATCAGCCGGGCCTCGCCTTGATTAACGAGCACGACCGCCGGACGACGCGCCAGGTTGTAGTTCGAGGCCATCGCCAGGGTATACGCGCCGGCCATCGGGATCGCCAGCAGGTCGCCGGCTTCCAGCCGCGGCAGCGCGATATCGCGAATCAGCACATCCCCCGACTCGCAGAACTTCCCGGCAATCGTCACGCGTTCCCATTCCCCTTCCCCCTCCACATCCGACGTTTGACATCCCTCTCCCGCCACTCCACCCTGGCCGCTTGCCGCCCGTCGTTCGACGTCGGACACCTCATGTTTCACGCTTGACGTTTCACGTCTCCCGATCCGCAGCGCCGTATACTGTGCGCCGTAGAGCGCGGGCCGGATGTTGTCGGCCATGCCGCCGTCCACCGCCACGTAGGTGCGGACGCCGGGGATCTCCTTGCGGCTGCCGACGGTATAGAGCGCCACCGCGGCCGGCGCCACCAGCGACCGCCCCGGCTCCAGGATCAGCCGGGGCAACGGCAGGTCGCGTTGCCGACAGGCGGCGGTCAATGCCCCGGCCAGCGCGGCCACGTAGTCGGCGATCGGCGCGGCGGGGTCGGCGGGGGTCATCGGCACGCCCCAGCCGCCGCCGGGGCTCAGCTCGTGCAGGAGAAAGCCGTAGCGGTCGCGCAGGTCGGCCGCGAAATCCACCAGGCGAGCGGCCGCGGCCGCCAGCTCTTCCGTTTCGTAGATCTGCGAGCCGATGTGGCAGTGGAGGCCGACCAGCGCCAGGCCGGGCGTCCGCATGGCCCGCACGGCCGCGCGCTCGGCATCGCCTGTGGTCAGGGTGAAGCCGAACTTGGTGTCGAGGTGGCCGGTCTGGATGTGGGCGTGCGTGTGGGCCTGGATGCCGGGCGCCACGCGCAGCCAGATGCGCAGGGGCTCGGCCGCGACGCGCGGATCTCGCGCCGGATCCACCAGGTCGGCGAGCAGCGCCAGCTCGTGGAAATTGTCCACAACGATGCGGCCCACGCCGGCCGCCAGCGCCTCTTGCAACTCCCCGGCCGTCTTGTTGTTGCCGTGGAAATGGATGCGTTCCGGCGGAAAGCCGGCCGCCAGCGCAACGTGCAGCTCGCCGCCGGAAACGACGTCCAGGTCAAGCCCCTCTTCGTTCCAGAGCTGGGCCAGCGCCCGGCAGAGGTACGCCTTGGCCGCGTATGCGACCTGGGCCGGGCCGGCGTAATGTTGCTTCAGCGCGGCCAGATAGGCGCGCGCCCGGCCGCGCAAGGTGGCCTCGTCGAACACGTAGAGCGGCGTGCCGTATTCGGCCGCCAGCTTCGTCGCCGAACAGCCGCCGAGCCAGAGGTCGCCGCGGTCGTCGAGATGCGCTTCCTGCGGCCACAACTTGTCGAGCATGCGTTCTCCGTCACAAAGTTTGTTCCGTCGGAGTATAAATCTGTTGCGGGTCAGCGTCAAATTGCAGGAGCCGCCGTCGCGCCCGGCCCTGGTTTTTGACACGCCATTGGCCGTGGACTATACTGGGCGTCATGGCTTCGATCAAGATTCTATCTGGGCGTGTTTTGCTATTGTGCTTGGGGCTGGCTTTGCTGTGGAGTCGGCCGGCGGCCGTTGTGGCCGGCGATTGCGGCGGTTGTCTGGGCGGCAGCCTGATCGAGTGCGACTGGTCGCAATTCGAGGGGAACCTGCCGGCGGGCTGGTCGTCGTATGTGTTGGCCGGCAGCGTCAGCTTTCGGCCCGTCTACGGCTCGGAATCGCATTCGGCGTTCGGTTCGTCGAGCCTGCGCCTGGATTCGCCCGGCGCCTACGTGGCCGGCCTCTATCGCCAGGTGGCCGGGGTGACCCCCGGCGTGGCGTACAAGGCTTCGATCGGCTGGGCCGCGCCCACCAACCCCACCGACACCTTCGGCCGGCAGCTCGGCATTGATCCCACCGGCGGCACCGACCCCACCGCGCCGACCGTGGTGTGGGGGCCGATGCATTGGGGCGATGGCCGTTGCCTGAACTATCCCCCGCCCGACGTGAACATAGACGTTTCAGCGTATGCCCGATCGTCCACGATCACCGTGTTCATCAAAATTGACCACAATCGCGCCGCGCCCGGCAGCATGATCTTCCTGGACGCCGTCAGCCTGGTCGCGGACCCCTCGCGGCCTCCCATCACGCCGGAGCCGCCCACGCCGACCGCCACGCCCATCCCGCCGACCCGGCCGCCGGCCACCCGCGCGCCCACGGCCACCCCGACCGCGCCGCCGACCGCCACGGCCACGCCGACCCCGACCGCCACGGCCACGCCGACCGCCACCGACACGCCGACGATCACGCCGACCCCGACCGCCACCGACACCCCGACCGCCACGCCGACCTCGACGTTGCCCCCGCGGCCGACGGCCACCCCCGCCGCGCTCGCGGTCGCCCGGCCGGCCGCAGAGCGGCCGATCGGCTTTCTCTACGGCGGCCTGGGCGCACTGGCCGGCGCAGGCGCGCTGTTGGGGGTGCTGTTGGCGGGATCGCGCCGGAGCTGATCTCCGGTCAGGCGGCGACCTTGACCGGTCCGGACGCTGCGATGATGGGAGCAGTCGTTAAGAAGACAATACTTCCACCTCATCATCCGGCAAGTCGTCTATCGCGGCGGCCCGCTCCGCTTCGCGTTGCGCCATGGCCAGCTTGCCCAGATAGGCGCGGCGCTTCTTTTCGGGCATCCATCCCAACGACTCATCGCCGGCCGCGATCTTGCGGCCGAAGACCAGGAACGCGCTGTGCGCGATCATGCGGTCCTCGGGCCGGAGGCGGGCCGGCACCGGCTTGTAGGGCCGCACCAGCACCTCCTCCACGCTCAGATCGCCGAACGGCCGGGCCTCCAGCGCCTCCAGCAGCGCGCTGACCTGGTTGGTCGTCGGCGCGAGCGCGCCGAAGAAGCCGCTCCCCTTCAGCGCGGCCCACGCATGATCCAGGTAGAGCCACGGCTCGCGCACATCCAGGAAGAGCGCATCCACATCCCGCTCATGAAATCCGTTGCCGATGTCTTCGTTGTACAGCGTGACATAGTCGCCAAGCCCCAGGTCGGCCAGGTTGCGCCGGGCGATCTCGTAAGAGTCGGGCCGGGTCTCGTAGCTGTAGACATGGCCGGTCGGCATGACCGCGCGCGCCAGGACGAACGTCAGGCCGCCGCTGCCGGTGCCCGCTTCCACCACCGTGCGGCCCGGATAGAGGCCCAGGCGCAGGACGATCTGCGCCGCGTCCTTGCCGTAGATGATCTGCGTCGAGCGCGGCAGTTCCTGGAGCAGGTCGTTGGTCGAAGGTTCGAGCGCCAGAAAAGCATGGCCGTTTCGGGTGTAGACCGTGCGGCCCAACGGCCGGTCGATCAGGTCGTCGTGGGCGATGCTCCCCCGATGCGAGAACCACTGCTCGCCGGGCTGCAATCGGATCAAATAGCGTTTGCGATCGGGACTGACCAGCAACACCAGGTCGCCGGCGCGTGCAACGGACATGAAAGGCCTCCATCGAAAGAACGAAAATGAATTGCATCGCGCATTATACCCTGCTCTAGCCCCCTTGCGCTAACGAAAGGGGGGAACGTTTGACGCCGCCGCGGCGACGTGGTAGGATGGGCCGACCGAAGGAGATCGGCCCGTGTCATTTGCGACGCGTCCCTGGCTTGAACCGGCGCCCGTCGAGGTGCCGGATGATCTGGCCGCTGCGGTCGGTGGGCATCCGCTGGTGGCGGCCACGCTGGTTCGCCGCGGGATCACCACCCCGGCGGTCGCGCGCGCCTTCCTCAACCCGGCCGACGGCACGCGCGCGCCGGCGCGCGCGCTGCCCGGCCTCTCGGCCGCGGCCGATCGGCTGGAAGCAGCCCTCCGCGCGCACACGCCGATCTGCGTCTGGGGCGACTTCGACGTAGACGGCCAGACCGCCACGGCGCTGCTCGTCTCCGTGTTGGCCGACCTGGGCGGGGCCGTCCTGTATCGCATCCCGTTGCGGTCCGAAGGGCACGGCATCGGCCCGGACGGCGCGGCGCAGGCGATCGCGGCGGGCGCACGGCTGATCCTGACGTGCGATACCGGCATCTCGGCCCATGAGGCCGTCGCCTATGCCCGCAGTCAGGGCGTGGATTGCATCATCACCGACCACCACGATCCGCCGGCCGTGTTGCCCGCTGCGCAGGCGGTCGTGAATCCCAAGTTGTCCGGCGTGGCGAACGCGAGCCCGGCCGCGGCCGGCGACCTCGTGTCGCCGGTCGGCTTGCCGGGGGTCGGCGTGGCCTACAAGCTGGCCGAGGAGCTGTACGCGCGGGCCGGCCGGGCCCAGGCGGCCGCCGGGCAGCTCGACCTGGTGGCCCTGGGCATCGTGGCCGATCTGGCCGAGGTGCGGGGCGAGACGCGGGCGCTGCTGCAACTCGGCCTGGCGGCGCTGCGGCAGACGCCCCGGCTGGGGCTTCAGGCGCTCATGGAGACGGCCGGGCTCGATCCGGCCCGCCTGGCCGAGGAGCACATCGGTTACGTGATCGCGCCCCGGCTGAACGCATTGGGCCGGCTGGCCGATGCCAACGTCGCCGTGGAGTTCCTGACGCTCGGCGTGCTTTCGGGCCTTTCCTATGCCGAGGGCGGCGTGGGCCGTTGGACCCCGGCGGCCGGCAACCGCCCCTCCTCGGAGCAGCTCCTGGCCCGCGCGCGCATCCTGGCCGCCGACCTGGAGGCGCTCAACGGCCGGCGCAAGCTGCTGTGCGACCAGGTCTATGCCGCGGCCGAGGCGCAGATCCGCCGCGACCCCGACCTGTTGGAACCGGCCGCGCTGGTGCTCGCCGGGCCGGGCTGGCATCCCGGCGTGATCGGCATCGTCGCCAGCCGGCTGGTCGAACGCTACGGCAAGCCGACCGTCCTGCTTTCGTTGCCGCCGGCCGGCGACGCCGGGCCGGCGCGCGGGTCGGCGCGCTCGGTGCCGGGGATCAACATCACCGCGGCGATCGCCGCCCACGCGCATCTGCTGCTCGGCTTCGGCGGGCATCCGATGGCCGCGGGCTTGAGCCTGGCGGTCGAGCGCATCGCCGAGTTCCGCCGCGCGCTGGCGCGCACGGTCGAACAGATGGCCGGCCGGGCCGGCGCGACGGCCGGCCTGGCGATAGACGGCTATCTGCCGCTCGGCGACCTGACCCTCGACCTGGTGGCCGATCTGGAGCGCCTGGCGCCCTTCGGCCCGGGCAACCCGCCCCTCACGCTGGTGAGCCGCGATCTACAGGTGCGCGGCGCCCGGCCGGTGGGCCGCGACCAGGCGCATCTGCTGGTCTTCGTCGAGGATGAATGGGGGGCCGAATACGAGGTCATCTGGTGGGACGGCGCCGGCGAGGCGTTGCCCGAGGGCCGCTTCGACCTGGCCTACACGGTGCGCGCCAACGACTATCGGGGCAGCCGCGGGCTTCAGGTGGCATGGGTGGCGGCGCGGCCGGCCGGGCCGTCCGAGGTCGCGCTTCGGCCTGCAATCGCGGTGGTGGATTGCCGCAGCGCAGCCGATCCCCAGGCCGCGCTGCGCGCGCTGTTGGCCGCGGGCCAGGCGATGGTCTGGAGCGAAGGCGGCGAGGAGGCCGGGGCGCCAGGCCTGCCGCGACATCGGCTGGCGCCGGCCGCGCGGCTGATCATCTGGACCGCGCCGCCGGGCCCGGCCGAGCTGCGCCAGGCCCTGCGCCGGGTGAAGCCACAGACGGTCTATCTGTTCGCGGCCGATCCCGGGCTCGATCAGCCCGCGGCGTTCATGCGTCGGCTCGCGGGCCTCGTCAAGTACGCGCTGAAGCAGGGGGACGGCCGGGCGCGCATCTCAGAACTGGCGGCCGCGCTGGCCGCGCGCGAAGGGACGGTGCGGCTGGGCTTGCGCTGGCTGGTCGAAGCGGGCCAGGTGCGCTGCGATGCGCCGGCCGCGGGCGAGGAAGCAACCGCCGGCGGCGACGATGAGATCGTGTTGGCGCCGGGGGACGGCGTGCGCCGGCCCGCCGCGGAGCCAGTCGCGGCCCGACTGGCCGATCTCCTGGCCGAAACCGCCGCTTATCGTGCCTATTTCGCGGCCGCGGCCGCCGAAAAACTGATTCATGCCGACCTGCAGGCATGATCTATCCGTTGTGATTCCGATTCAGGAGGTTCTTCCATGCGTCTTGGCATCATGGCGATGCAAATCGGCGCGCTGCTCCCGCGCGGGGTGGATCTACAGGCCCACGCGGCCAGCTTCGATCATTGCGGGCTGATCCGCCAGCTTCATGCGCACGGCTTCAATCCCATCGAGCTGGGCGGCGACCTTTCGCTCTTCATCCCCCATGCGTTTGCCGCGGCCACGGTGGCGGGCCTGGCGGCGCTCAAACAGGAGATCGGCGTGACCTACACCGTGCACCTGCCTCTCTGGTCGGTCGAGCCGTCCACGCCGCTGGCGCCGGTGCGCCTGGGCTCGGTGCAGGCCGTGACGGATATCATCCGGGCCACCCGGCCGCTCGATCCGGAGGTGTACGTGCTCCATGCGACCGGCGCCCTGGCCGCGGAGTTCTATCAGATGCGGCTGCCGCCGGCCGCCAAGGCCGTGCTCCTGGCCGGCTTCCAGGCCGGCGCGCGCGCCAGCCTCCGGCAGATCCTGGCCGAAACGGGCCTCCCCAGCCGTCGGCTGGCGATCGAGACCATCGAGTTCCCGTTCGACCTGACGATGGAGTTGGCCGAAGAGCTCGACCTCTCCATCTGTCTGGATACCGGCCATGTCCTTTCGGGCTTTCCGGGGCGTTCCGACCTGTTCGGCGTGCTCGAGCGCGTCTTGCCCAGGTTGGCCGAGATCCACCTGCACGATTCGCCGCAGTGGGTCCCCGGCACGCCGATCGCCTACGGCCAGGATCACCGGCCGTTGGGCCGGGGCGCTCTGGATGTGGCGGAGCTGTTCCGCCGCCTGGCCGCGGCCGGCTGGAACGGCCCGATCATCTTCGAGCTGACCGTCGAAGAGGCGTTGGCCTCGCGCGACGCCGTACTGCACTCTATTTCGCCGTTGATCTCGTAACGCGAAGTGGATCTTCGCCATTCACAGAAAGGGTGACCCATGACCAAAATCCGCATGACGGCCGGCAAGTTCGCCGGCATCAACGCCTGCGCCGATGCGCGCGGGGTGATCGCCGCGCTGGCGATGGATCAGCGCGGCTCGTTGCAGAAGATGCTCGCCGCGGCCATGCCCGCCGGCGCTACGCCCACCGATGAGGACCTGGCGCGCTTCAAGACCGCGGTGACGGAAGTGCTCAGCCCGCACGCCAGCGCCATCCTGCTCGACCCGGAATACGGCCTGGGGGCGGCGAAGACAAAGGCGCCGGGCACCGGTCTCTTGCTGGCATATGAAAAGAGCGGCTACGACACCACGACGCGCGGCCGCCTGCCCGACCTGCTCCCCGAGTGGAGCGTGCGGCGATTGGCCGAGGCCGGCGCCGATGCTATCAAGCTGCTGGTGCATTACGACCCCGACGACGCGGCGGCGATCAACACCGTCAAACAGGCGTTCATCGAGCGGGTCGGCGCGGAGTGCGCGGCGGTGGATCGGCCCTTCTTCCTGGAGATCGTCTGCTATCAGGATGGCCTGGACGAGAAGGGGCCCGAATTCGCCAGGTTGAAGCCGGACAAGGTGGCCCGTTCCATGGCCGAATTCTCCCGGCCGCGCTACGGGGTAGATGTCTTGAAGGTCGAGGTTCCGGTCAACATGAAATTCGTCGCCGGCACGGCCGCGTTCGGCGGGACCGCCGTCTACTCCCGCCGCGAAGCGTTGGCGCACTTTCGCGCGGCCGCCGACGCGGCGGGCAAGCCGTTCATCTATCTGAGCGCGGGCGTCAGCGATGCGGTGTTCCGCGAGACGCTGGAGCTGGCGATCGAAGCGGGGACGGCCTTCGCGGGCGTCTTGTGCGGCCGCGCCACCTGGCAGGACGGCGTGCCGATCTATGCCCGCCACGGCGACGACGCCTTGCGCGCCTGGCTCGCCGACCGCGGGGTCGCGAACATCGCGGCGATCAACGCGCTGCTGGCGCGCGGGGCCGCGCCGTGGTGGGCGGCCTATGGCGGGCTGGAGAACATCGAAGTCGTGTAAATACCTGGCCGCAATTCAGTCGAGCTTGAAGAGCGGCTGGCCATCCCGACGGGCGCGATAGCCGCGCACCATCAGCCCGGGACGGCCGAAGCTCTGCCCGCCCGTCTGGCGATTCTGCGGGTCGCGATAGCCGACGCGCACCAGACGCCGGGGCTTGTCGGTCGTATTGATGTACGACCCGTGGATCGTGTTGATGTTGAAGAAGACGACGTCCCCCCGTTTGGCCGGCACGGGAACCGTGTCGGCCAACCTGTATTGATCGGTGGGCAGATGAGGCGAGCAGGGGCCTTCGGGAGTCATGGTGATGTGTTCGATCGGCCCCAGCTTGTGCGAGCCGTCCAGGAAGCGGATCTCGCCGTTGGCATGATGGGTGTCATCCAGGTGCACGAGCACATCCACGTACGCGTCGGTCTCGTGCGGGTAGAAGGGCCAATCCTGGTGCATCGGGAACGGATGGCCCGACTCGGGCGGCTTGATGTGCAGGGTCGAGTGATGTAGCTCCACGTTCGGGCCGAGGATGTCGCTCACGGCCTCCACCAGGCGGGGATGGGTCACGGCGCGCAACCATGCCTCAGAGTAGAATTGCAGGTCGTGCATGGTCGTCAGTTTGGCCTTCTTTTCGGTTGCCTCGTCCATGTAAGCCCTGCGCCACGGGCCGGTCCAACCGGGACTGGTCATGGCCCACTCGCGCACCAGTTGATCCAGCGCGTCGGAAAGGGCATCCGTCTCCTCGGGCGTGAACATCTGCGGGATCCGCAGATAGCCGTGCTCGTGATAGAAAGCGATTTGCTCAGGCGATAACATCGTTTTTTCGGCTCCTCCATTTTCAGCGATCCATGCTTGCGGCTGGCTCGGCGACCGGCTGGCCCTGCGTGATGTGTCGCTTTGATGCAGATCATGTCGCGCTTATATATTAGCACGATGTATGTGCGGCGAAAGTACGGTAGATTACCGGTCGTGAATCCGCGCCGGGCCAGTGACGACAGCCGCCGGACCGCCGCCCTCGCAGGGCCATGATGCCGGTCATGGTCAAAAATCGCCGATCGCTGGTATAATATCCATACGTAAAATGCCAGTTATCCTCAGCGAATCTGACCAGGAGGTGTCGATGTTGACCCCGGAAGCCATCCAGGAGATGAAAGCAGCGCACCGCGTGTTGGCCGAGTTCAATTACACCGTGCCGAAGGTCCACCGCGGTTATGCAAACCAGACCCTGTACGTCAATGTGGACACAGGGCACATCGAGTCGCGGCCGGTCACGGCCGAGATGAAACGCATCTTTGTCGGCGGCAAGGGCTTCGGCCTCTGGCGGCTATGGCACGCCGTGACCCCGCAGACGAAGTGGAACGACCCCGAGAACGAAATCGTGATCGCGTGCGGCCCGCTCGGCGGCGCGATCCTCTATCCGGGCACCGGCAAATCGCTCGTCGTCACCATCTCGCCCCTCACCCAGATCGTCGTGGACTCCAACGTGGGCGGCTACTTCGGGCCGCTCCTCAAGTTCGCCGGCTGGGACGCCCTGGAGATCCAGGGCAAGGCCGATCGCGACGTGATCATCTTCATTGACGGCGACGCCGGCCGGGTCACGATCGAAGAAGCGCCCCTGGAGCCGATCAACACCTGGCCGCTGTCCGATCAGTTGACGGCCATGTATGCGAAGGACGAGGCCGATCGGCGCAACGTCTCGGTGATTTCGACCGGCGTGGGGAGCGAACATACCCGCATCGGTTGCCTGAACGTGAGCTGGTACGACCCCAAGCGCGGCAAGGCGCGCGTCAAACAGGCCGGCCGCGGGGGGATCGGCACCGTATTCCGCGACAAGAAGATCAAGGCCGTCGTGGTGCGCTACACCGGCATGAAGGCCGATTCCAACGATCCGGCCGACATACAGCGCATCCGCCGGGTCGGCCAGCGCATCAACAAGGAGATCGTGGAGCTGGACGATCAGCAGAACCGGATGCGCCGTGTGGGCACCGCGCACCTGGTCGAGATCATGAACGACTACGACCTGTTGCCGGTGCACAATTTCAAGTACGGCTCGCACCCCGAGGTCGAGAAGATCAGCTCTCGGGTCTGGGAGAAGCTCTTCACGCAAACCCACCCCGACGCCTGCTTCTACGGCTGCACCATGGCCTGTTCGAAGGGGGTGGATCGCTTCGTGCTGCGCACCGGGCCATATGCCGGCCAATGCGTCACGGTGGACGGCCCGGAATATGAGACGGTGGCCGGTTGCGGCTCGAACCTGGGCATCTTCAACCCGGCCGATATCATTGAGCTGAACTTCTATTGCGACACCTATGGCCTGGACACGATCTCCTTCGCCACCCTGACCGCGTTCATCATGGAGTGCTACGAGGCGGGCATCCTGGATCGCGAGAAGACCGGCGGCCTGGATCTGCGCTTCGGCAACGCGGACGCCGCGCTGGAGCTACTGCATCAGATGGCCGAGGGCCGCGGCTTCGGCCTGATCGCGGGCATGGGCGTGCGCGCCATGAAGGATTACTTCGTCGAGCACTTCGGCGCCGACCGGGCCTTCCTGAACGACATCGGCATGGAGAACAAAGGGATGGAGTACTCCGAGTATGTCACCAAGGAGAGCCTGGCGCAACAGGGCGGCTACGGCATGACGAACAAGGGCGCGCAACACGACGAGGCGTGGCTCATCTTCATGGACATGGTGAACAACCAGATCCCGACCTTCGAGGACAAGGCCGAGGCGCTGCACTACTTCCCGATGTGGCGCACCTGGTTCGGGTTGAACGGCCTCTGCAAGCTGCCCTGGAACGACATCGAGCCGGCCGACAACGCGCTCACCGACGAGCCGGCGAAAGTGCCGGAGCACGTGGAGAACTACGTGGCGCTCTTCTCGGGCATCACCGGCCAGGAAGTAACCAAAGAAGACCTGATCCTGATGTCGGAGCGGGTCTACAATTTCCAGCGCGTCTTCAACCTGCGCATGGGCAGCGGCCTGCGCCAGCACGACGCCATCCCCTACCGCTCGGCCGGGCCGGTCACCGTGGAAGAGTACGAAAGCCGCGCCGAACGCTACGACAAGCAGTTGCGCGAGAAGGTCGGCATTGATCCGACCGGCATGACCACGCAGGAGAAGATGGCGGCGCTGCGCAAATACCGCGAGGCGCAGTACGAAAGCCTGTTGGATGCGGTTTATGCGCGCCGCGGTTGGACGCGGAACGGCGTGCCCACGCTGGAGACGTTGCGTCGGCTGGAGATAGACTTTCCCGAGGTGGTGGAGGTCGTGAAAGCCCATTTATGATCCGCGTCAATGGCCAGTATGAAGTCGAGTGGCGGCCGGGCATGACCGTCCAGGACGTGCTCGATGCGCTCAAGTTCAGCTTCCGCATGATCGCGGTGAAGGTGAACGGCCGGCCGGTGCTGCGCCGCGACTTTGCCACGACCGAGGTGCCCGACGGCGCCGACGTGCAGGCGATCCATATGATCAGCGGGGGCTAGGCGCGCAAACGCCCGGCCGATCTCGTGCCGGGCGTTTGTGATCTGGAGGCGACGGCCGGATTCGAACCGGCGATCGGGGTTTTGCAGACCCCTGCCTTGCCACTTGGCTACGTCGCCCCGACGAAAGACATTCTAGCGTAACTGGCCTGTCTTGTCAAACCAGGACGGGGCCGGTTTTGGAGAGGATTGCGTGGCGGCCGATTTGTTGTTGCATTGCGCCGAGTGCGGCATTCAGTTCGTCTGGACGGCGGCGGAACAGGCCGATCCGGAACGGCCGACGCGCTGTCCCGCCTGCCGCCGGTTGGCGCCGCCGCCGGGCCGTCAGCGCGGGCTCGTCAAATGGTTCAGCCGCAGCAAGGGCTACGGCTTCATCACCGCGGTCAACGGCGATGAGATCTTCGTCCACAAGACGGGCCTGAGCGCCGACACGCCCACGTTGCGCGCCGGGCAACTGGTCGAGTTCGCCACCTCGCACACCCCGCGGGGCGCCCAGGCCGAACAGGTGATCGTGCTGACGTAGGCGGGCCGTCCACGAATGAACTCACGAATACACGAATGGCGTCGTTGCGCCTCGTGCATTCGTGCACCATTCGCGAATGGCGCGAATGGCCCCATCGTCATTCGGGCATTCGTGCCTCATTCGTGGATGGCCCCCTTGCTTACAACCTATCCGGAGGCAACAACATGGAATATCGCACCTTGGGCCGCACGGGCGTGCAGGTTTCCAGCCTGTGCTTCGGCACGATGTCGTTCGGCGGCGATGCCGATGAGGCGACCGCCGCGGCGATGTTCAACCGCTGCCGGGAGGCCGGCATCAATTTCTTCGACTGCGCCAACGTCTACAACAAGGGACGCTCCGAAGAGATCCTCGGCCAGTTGATCGCCGAGGCGGGATGTCGCGAAGAGGTGATCATCACCTCCAAGGTCAGCTTCCCGATGACCCCCGATGTCAACGGCCGCGGGGCCTCGCGGCGGCACATCATGCGCCAGGTAGAGGGAAGCCTGCGGCGCTTGAGGACCGAGTGGATTGACCTCTACTTCATCCACGGCCAGGATCCGAAGACGCCGATGGACGAGACGCTGCGCGCGCTCGACGACCTGGTGCATCAGGGCAAGATCCTCTACGCGGGGGTGAGCAACTGGGCCGCGTGGCAGATCGCCAAGTCGCTGGGCATCTCCGCGTTGCGCAACATCGTGCGCTTCGAATGCATCCAGCCGATGTACAACCTGGTCAAGCGCCAGGCCGAAGTGGAGATCCTGCCGCTGGCGCAGTCCGAGCAGTTGGGGGTCATCACCTACAGTCCGTTGGGCGGCGGCCTGCTATCGGGCAAATACGGGGTGGAGCGTCGGCCCGAAGCCGGCCGGCTGACGACCAACAAGATGTACCAGGCGCGCTACGGCGATCCGGTTAACTACGAGGTGGCCGAGCGGCTCACGGCCTACGCGGCGGCCCACGGCCATCATCCCGCGACCCTGGCCGTGGCCTGGGTCATGTCGCATCCGGCCGTCACCGCGCCGATCATCGGCGCGCGCAATCTGGAGCAACTGGAGCCGTCGCTCAAGGCCGCGGAGCTGGTCATGACGCCGGAGCTGCGCGCGGAGATCTCCGCGCTTTCGCCCGAGCCGCCGCCGGCCACCGATCGCAGCGAGGAGAAACAGGGGTTTACCTATCGCGGGGCCCTGGCGCGCTAGCGCAGCCCTGGATTGCGGCGCTCCGGCGCCGCTTTCGTTTCAAGTCAAGCCAAAAGCGGGGACACGTCCCCGTAAGCCAAAAGAGAGGACGTGTCCCCGCACTCCAAAGCGCGCTGTGCGCCCCTACAGCAGCAACTGCAGCGGCTGCTCCAGCGCGGCCTTGAACGCCTGCATGAAGCGCGCGGCCTCCGCGCCGTCCGTCACGCGGTGATCGGCCGAGATGGTCGCCTTCATGCGGGTGCCCACCGCGAGCTGGCCATCCTTCACCACCGGCACCTGTTTCACCGAGCTGATCGCCAGGATCGCGGCCTGTCCCGGCCCGATGATGGCGATGAAGTTGTCCACGTCGAACATCCCCAGGTTGGAGATGGTGAAGGTGCCCCCCACCATGTCGTCCGGCTTCATGCGGCCCTCGCGCGCCCGCGCCACCAGCTCGCGCGCCTCCGCGGCGATCTGTGCCAGCGGCTTCGTGTCGCAATCGCGCACGACCGTGACGACCAGGCCCGCCTCGCGCGCCACCGCGATCCCGATGTTCACCTGGTCGTGGATGCGGATCTCGTCGCCGGCGAACGTTGCGTTGAGGTTGGGGAACCGGCGCAGGGCAAGCGCCGCGGCCTTGATGACGAAGTCGTTGACCGAGATCTTCCGCTCCTCCGGCAACAGCGCGTTGAGCTGGCTGCGCAACGCCATCGCCGCGGCCATGTCCACATCTACCGTGACGTAGAAGTGCGGCATGGTGGTCTTGCTCTCCACCATGCGCCGGCCGATGGTCTGCCGCATGCCGGTAAGGGGCACGGCCCGATAGCCGCCCGGGGTCGGCTCGTAGGAGGGGATGGCCATCGGCGGGGTGACGGGAGCCGGCGCCGCGGCCTTGGCGGCCCGCGCGGCCTGATCCTGCGCGGCCAGGTAAGCCTCGATGTCGCGCTTGATGATCCGGCCGCCGGGGCCGCTCCCCTTCACCTTGCGCAGGTCAATGCCGAGTTCGCCGGCCATGCGCAGCGCCACCGGCGAGGCCGCCAGCCGGCCCCCTTCGGCCGGCGGCGCGGCTTCTTCGGCCGGCACTGCGGCCGCGGGCCGGGCTTCGACCGGCGCCGGCGTCGGCGCGGCGGCCGGCGCGGCCGTCGGCGTCACGCCGAGCGCGGCCAGATCCACCTGCTCTCCGGCCTCGCCGATCACCGCGATCGGCGTGCCGATCGGCACGCTCTCGCCGGCCGGCACCAGGATCTTGTGCAGCACGCCC
Organism: Anaerolineae bacterium; assembly: GCA_034434235.1. Taxonomy (GTDB): domain Bacteria; phylum Chloroflexota; class Anaerolineae; order CG2-30-64-16; family CG2-30-64-16; genus CAKZKT01. The sequence continues at coordinate 69,366 of DAOTZV010000088.1, read as the reverse complement.
GAACGGAACGCCGGCACCTCGACGCTCGCCTTATCGGTCTCGATGATCGCGATGATCTCGCCCTGGCCGACCGCCTCGCCTTCCTTCTTCACCCATTCGCCCAGCTTGCCCTCGCGCATGTCGAAGCCCAACTTGGGCATGTTGATCAGTTCAGCCATCCGACTCTCTCCTCTAGCGCAGATACATCACATCTTTGACCGCGTTGATCACGTCGGCCACTTGCGGCAACGCCAGTTGCTCCAGCCGCCGATTGTAGGGCAACGGCACCTCGGCCTGGGCCACGCGGCGCACGGGCGCATCCAGGTAGTCGAACGCCAGCTCGGTCACCCGGCTGGAGATCTCCGCGCCGATGCCGAACGAGCGCCAGCCCTCTTCGACCACGACGATCCGGTTGGTCTTCTTCACCGACGCGATGACCGGCTCGATGTCCAGCGGCCGCAGGGTGCGCAGATCGATGATCTCCGCCTCGATCCCTTCGCCGGCCAGTTTGTCGGCTGCTTCCAGCGAGGTTTGCAACATCTTGGAATAGGATACGATCGTCACATCCTTGCCCTCGCGCTTCACATCCGAGACGCCGATCGGCACCAGGAAGTCTTCGTCGTCGGGCACTTCCCCCTTGACCTGGTACAGGGTGGCGTGCTCGATGAAGAAGACCGGATTGTCGTCGCGAATGGCCGACTTGAGCAACCCTTTCGCATCGGCCGGGGTGCCGGGCGCGACGACCTTCAGGCCGGGGAAGTGGGCGAACACCGCGTCGGGCGTCTGGGAGTGCGTGGCGCCGAGCTGACGGCCGCCGCCGCCCACCGTGCGGATCACCAGGGGGACGCGGATCTGGCCGTTGAACATGTAATGGATCTTCGCCGCGTGGTTGACGATCTGGTCCATGGCCAGGAACGCGAAGTTGATCGTCATCAGCTCGGCCACGGGGCGCAGGCCGGCGATGGCCGCGCCGATGGCCGCGCCGACGATCACGCCCTCGGCGATGGGGGTATCGCGCACGCGCTTCTCGCCGAACTCGTCGAGGAAGCCGCGCGTGACGGCGTAGGTGCCGCCCCACTTGCCGATCTCCTCGCCCATGATGAAGACCCGCTCGTCGCGGTACATCTCTTCGCGCAGAGCCGCGCTGATCGCCTCTCGAACAGACATGCGTGTCATCGGATCACAACCTCCCGCCCATGTCGGCGCCGGATTCGACGTAAATATGCTCCCAGAGCGCGGCGTCTTCCGGCTCCGGGCTTGCTTCGGCGAATTTGACCATCTCGTCCACTGCGGCCGCGACTTCGGCCTGAATGCGGGTGAAATCGTCGAAGCTCGCGGTGCCTTCGGACGTCATCTTGTCCTCGATCCGACAGAGCGGATCGCGCTCGCGCCACATCTCGATCTCGGCCTTGGTGCGATAGCGCTCCGGGTCGCCCATCGAATGGCCGACGTAGCGATAGGTGAGCGCTTCCAGGAGCACGGGGCCCTCTTGCCGCGCGTAAGCGAGCGCCTCGGACATCACCTCGTAGGTCTCGATGACATCCTGGCCGTTGAACTGTCGGTTCTCGATGCCGTAGGCGCATCCTTTTTCGTAGATGTTGGTGAGGGCCGACGCCCGGCCCACCTCGGTGCCCATGCCGTACTGGTTGTTCTCGACCAGATAGATTACCGGCAGCTTCCAGAGCGCGGCCAGGTTCAGCGATTCGTGGAAGTAGCCGATGTTGGTCGTGCCTTCGCCCAGCACGCAGAGCACGGCATCCGGCTTATTGTTGTAGCGGATCTCCAGCCCGACGCCGGTCGCCAGCGGCAGATGTCCGCCGACGATGGCATGACCGCCCCAGTAGCGATGTTCGGCGCTGGCCAGGTGCATCGAGCCGCCCTTGCCGCCGCTGACGCCGGTGGCCTTGCCCAACAGCTCGGCCATGACCCGCTCGGCCGGCAAGCCGCGGGCGATGGCCCAGCCGTGATCGCGATAGGCGGTCAACAGGTGATCGGTGGGCAACAGGGCCTTGCAACTGCCCACGGCGATCGCCTCTTCGCCGATGTACAGGTGCAGGAAGCCGCCGATCTTGCCTTCGGCGTACAGCTCGGCCGACTTCTCCTCGAAGCGCCGGATGAGCGCCATCTGCCGATAGAGTTCGAGTAATTCGGAATTGGTGAGAGCTTTCGTCACCTCAGACACCTCCTTGCTCAATGAGCCATTGCCTTTTCTTCTTCCGGGCCGGGCAACAAGAGAAAGCCGGCCGTAGCGACCAATTGCAGCCCGCCGATGACCAGCAGCGCCTCGCGAATGCCGATCAGTCCGGCCAGCCCCGCGCCGAGCAACGGCCCGATGGCCAGCGCGACGTTGTTCAGCATGTTGGCCATCGCGGCAAAACTGGGCAACCGGCCGGCCGGCGACGAGATCAGCATCATGTCGAACAGGCCGATGTCCACGCCCGAGATCGTCAATCCCCACAGCGCGGCCGCCGGCAAGAGCCATTCGACCGACGGCGCCAGCGCGGTCATGATGGGGTAAAACGCGGTGCCCGCGCCGCACATCAACAGCACGCCGCGGTGGCCGGTCCGTGTTGCCACGCGCCCCCAAAGCCAATATCCTAACACCAAAGCCGCGTAGCCGGCTGTACCGCGCAACCCAATCCAGGCATCATTGGCCTGCAAAGCCCGCACCCAATAGATGCTGAAGAGGCCGGCCGGCATCATCAACGCCACGCGGAAGAGGAAGCTGGCCGTGTTGAAGCGCATGAAGGGCGGATGGTCGGCAAAAGAGCGCAGGAAGCCCCGCAGTTGCGCCAGCAGCCCCGGCCGTTCGGCGGCGCCCGGCCGGGCCGTTCGGCTCAGTTCGGCCGGCCTCGCTTCCGGCAAAAGCTGCACCCGGCCGAAGTAGTACATGTTCAGCATCGAGGCAACGAACGAGACCATGAAGACGATCTGATAGCCGAGCGGAAAGGCCGTGCGGTCGAGGAGGAGGCCGAACAGCGCAATGGTGGCGCCCGAGATGAGGGACATGAGGCCCCAGCGCGTGCCGTTGAAACGGGAGCGACGTTCGGCCGGGATGGCGCGCTGGATCATGGCGGCGAAGGCCGGGATGTGGATCGCCGCGGGCAACGATTGCAGGATCCAGAACGCCACGATCGCGGCCGGCAGGGCATCCCGCGGCACGAACAGCGGCGCCAGCGCAATCAGGGGATAGAAGATGCGCGACAGGAAGACCGCGCGCACCAGCACGCGGATCAGATCGGGCTGGCGCTCGACATAGGCGCCGCCCGGCAGGTAGGTGACAATACCGATCAGCGACGGCCCCGAGGTCAGGAGACTGACCAGCGAAGGGGAAGCGCCCAGGCGCGCCAGGAAGACGGGCAGGAAATTGAAGATGCCGCCATCTACCGGGCCGAACCAGGCGCCGCTGAGCATGAGGTTGCGGTAGTTCCGCTCCTCGATGCTCGCGCTGGCGCGGTCGGCAAACAGGCGGCTCAGGTTGCCGCGGGCATTGCGGAGTGCTTGCATGCTCATAGAAAGATTGTATCACACAATCTCGATTCCGGTCCCTTCCGTCACCTCTCCGATGCACCAGAACTCCTGGCCGTGCGCCCGACAGAAAGCCGCAAACCGCTCCAGGCGGTCGGCGGGCACGGCGATCAGCAGGCCGCCAGATGTCTGGGGGTCGTGCAGCAGGGTCTCCTGCCAGTCGGCGATCGGCCGCGTGTAGGTCACCAGCGGGTTGTAGAACGCGTGGTTGCTGTGCGCGCCGCCGGCGAAGATCCAATCTTCGGCATATTTCAGCGCGCCCGGCAACCAGGGCAGCGCGTCGAAACGAATGCGCAGGCGCACCCCGCCGGCCGCGGCCATCTCGGACGCGTGGCCGATCAGGCCGAAGCCGGTGATGTCGGTAGCCGCGCGCACGCCGGCCGCGTGCGCGGCCTGCGCGGCCGTGCGGTTCAGGCGCATCATGCTGGCGACGGCCGCCTCCAGATGCGCGCTTTCCACGACCCCGCGCTTGATGGCCGTGGTGATCGTGCCCGTGCCCAGCGGCTTGGTCAGGATCAGTATATCGCCGGGCCGGCCGCCCCCCTTGGTGAAGATGCGGTCGGGGTGCACGACGCCGGTCACGGCCAGGCCGTACTTCGGCTCCTTGTCCTGGATCGTGTGGCCGCCGGCGATGGCCGCGCCGACCGAGCGCACGATCTCGGCGCCCCCGCGCAGGATCTCGGCCAGCAGGTCGGCGGGCAGATCGGGCGGGAAGGCCGCCAGGTTCAACGCGAAGAGCACCTCGCCGCCCATGGCATAGACATCGCTCAGCGCGTTGGCAGCCGCGATCGCGCCGTACTCGTAGGGCGTATCCACGATCGGCGTGAAGAAATCCACGGTCTGGATCAGCGCCAGCTCGTCGTTGAGCCGATAGACGGCCGCATCGTCGGGCGCGCCCAACCCCACCAGCAAGTTGGGGTGCTCGGCGGCCGGAAACAGGTTGTCCAGGCTGCGCAGAACCTGCGCAAGCTGCCCGGCCGGCAGCTTGGACGCTCAGCCCGCACACGAGCTGAGCGAGGTCAACTTGATGATCTGTTCGCGCGTCACGATGTTATTTCTCCCAGAATGGCGTCCTGCCCGCCCATTATACTCGACCACGTCGGCGCCGGTCAAACATCCGCGGCGCCTGGTTTTCGCCGATGGCGCGAAAAGCGCTACAATAGCCGCTATGATTGCGAAAGAGCTGAAACTGCGTATGCGTGGCCTGATGGCCGGCGCGGGGATGGCCCTGTTCGGCCTGACCGCCGCATTGTTGTTGCTTGAGGGGTTGACCCGCGTCCTGAACCTGGCGCCCCCGGCCGGACCGGCCGGCCATTTCTGGCGCACCGATCCGCAGACCGGCTGGTCGTTGCAGCCCGGCGCGGCCGGACGCTGGTTCAATCCGCACCACGAGTACGACGTCCAGGTGACGATCAACAGCCAGGGCCTGCGCGATGTGGAGCGGCCCGGCTACGATAAGCCCGCGGGCGTGCGGCGCATCCTCCTGCTGGGCGACTCCTACGTCGAGGGCCTGCGCGTGCCGCTGGAGCAGACCTTCGGCAAGGTCCTGGAAGCCCGGCTCAACGCCGACGCCGGTTCCGGCCTCCGCTACGAGGTGATCAATGCCGGGGTGAGCGGCTGGGGCACGGATCAGCAACTGCTCTGGTTTCGGGCCGAGGGGGTCAAATATCGGCCCGACCTGGTGGTGTTGGCCTTTTTCCCGGGCAACGACTTCCAGAACGTCTCCGAGGCGCTGGAGGTGGCCAACATGGGCCGCATCCAGAAGCCCTTCTTCTATCGGGAGGCCGGCGAGCTGAAGCTACGCTACTATCCGTTCGACCCGGCGGCGGTCCCCCGGCCGACATTCGCGCGGGGCAGGGCAGCGGACGGGGGCCGCGCTGCAGAGGGGGCCGGCCATGCGTCCTGGCGGGATGCGCTGGCCGGTGCGCGGGCCTGGTTGAGCCGCCATTCGGCGTTCTACCGCTTCGTCGGCCCTGTGTTGGACGAGGCCGCGCCCGGCCTGGCGTTGAAGCTGGCCGGCTGGGGGCTGATGGACGCGCCGAACGCTGCGGCCACCGCGGCCATGGGGCCCGATTACGTGCCGGTGGCCTACGGCGTATATCGCCGGCCGCCGACCGGGGAATGGCTCGACGCGATGGCCCTGGCCGGCGACCTGGTCAAGGCGCTCGCGCGAGAGGTCGCCGGCCAGGACGGCCGGTTGGCCGTCGTCGCCGTGCCCGCGCCCGAGCAGGTGTACGCGGAACGCTGGGAGCGGATCGTGCGCCGCTATGCGGCCATGCAGCGGGAACAATGGGATCTCGAACAGCCCAACCGCGCGGCCGGCCGGATCGCCGAGCAGGCCGGCGCGGCGTTCCTCGATCTGTTGCCGATCTTCCGGCAGGCCGCGGCCACATCGAGCCAACCGCTCCACCTGCGGGTGGACGGCCATTGGACGCCGGCCGGCGAACGGCTGGCGGCCGAGGCCACGGCCGCTTTCCTGCGCGCAAGCGGCCTCCTGGCCCCCAATCCGTAGGGGCGCCCGGGCGCGTGCCCATAAGCATCAAGCTAACAGGAAGATGGCGTTTTACGCCATGTTTTCTCTCGCTCGCAGGGGGTCTGCGACCCCCGTCTGGCCGCCTGCGACGACATGTGCAGGCCGACGACGCCGGTCGCAGACCGGCTGGAAGCTGTTTCAAAGCTTAGCTTGATGCCTATAGTCTGTGACCCCCGTCTGGCCGCCTGAGACGACATGTGCAAGCCGACGACGCCGGTCACAGACCGGCTGGAAGCAGTTCCAAAGCTTAGCTTGATGCCTATGGGGCGCGTGCCCCGGCGCGGCGTGCGCCGCAGGGGATGGGCGGACGCCGTCCGCCCTTACCCTTTGGTCACGACGTAGCGGTTGAGCACCAACATGTCGAGATCGCTGCTGAAGAACGTGTGCAGCGCGTTCTCGGGGGTTGTCACGATCGGCTCGGCGCGCAGGTTGAAGCTGGTGTTGAGCAGCACGGGCACGCCCGTCGCCTGGCCGAAGCGACGCACGGTCTCGTAGTAGAGCGGGTTCCACGCGCGGCGGATGGTCTGCAGCCGGCCGGTGCCCATGTGGTTCACGGCCGGGATCTCCGCGCCCCGGTCCTGGTGCACCGGCGAGACCATCAGCATGAAGCGCTGCGGATATTGCCCCTCGGCCTTCTGGAGATCGAAGTAGCGCGGAGCATCTTCTTCGGTGACCACGGGCGCGAAGGGCCGAAACAGCTCGCGGAACTTGATCTTGCTGTTGACGATGTCTTTCATCTCGGGCCGCCGCGGGTCGGCCAGGATCGAGCGGTTGCCCAGCGCGCGCGGCCCCCACTCGAACCGGCCCTGGAACAGGCCGATCACCTTGCCCCGCAACAGCGCGTCCACCATGCGATCGGCCAACGCGCCCTCGTCGGCCACCGGCTCGAACTTCAACCCGCGACCCCGGAGGGCCTGCTCGATCTCGGCATCCGAGTACGCCGCGCCGTAATAGGCGTGTTCCATCACGAATCGCCGCGGCTTGCCCAACAGCACATGCCACACGTAGAGCGCCGCGCCCAGCGCGCCGCCCGCATCCCCGGCATTGGGCTGGATGTACACCTGCTCGAACGGCGACTCGCGCATGATGCGGCCGTTGGCCACGCTGTTGAGTGCCACGCCGCCGGCCATCACCAGGTTTTTCATGCCGCTCTGGCGGTGCGCGGCGCGCGCCATCTTCAACATGATCTCCTCGGTGAGGCGCTGGACGCTGGCCGCCACATCCGCATAATACTGGTTTTCATCCGCCTGGCGCTCGCGGCCGCGAATGTCATCGCCGGTGGTGCGGGTGAAGAAGGGCGCCTCGGGCTGGCGGGGCGGCCCGAACAACTCCACGAAGCGCCGGTTGTAGGTCTGGTCGAGCGAGTAATGGTAGCTGAAGTAATCCATGTTCAGCCACAAGCTGCCGTCGTCGTAGACCTTGACGATCTTTTCCAGCCTGTCCATGTATCTGGGTTGGCCGTAAGGGGCCATGCCCATCACCTTGTACTCGCCGCTGTTGACCTTGAAGCCCAACCAGGCGGTGAAAGCGGAGTAGAGCAGGCCCAGCGAGTGCGGGAAGCGCGTCTCGTGGGTCAGGTGGATGCGGTTGGCCGGGCCGACGCCGTTCCATTGGGCCGTGGCCGAGCCGAGCGTGCCGGTCGTCCATTCGCCCACGCCGTCAATCGTCAACACGGCCGCCTCGGCGAAGGGCGCGCAGTACATGGCGCTCGCCGCGTGCGCCAGATGGTGCTCCACGAAGAGGATGCGGCCGGCCGGCACCGGCAGCTTGCTCTGCATCAGCGAGCGCATCCAGAGCTTCTCGCCGAGCCAGGCGATCATCGCCTCGCGGAATACCTGCCACGAGCGGGGAAACGTGTCCAGGTGCGAGAGCAGGATGCGCTCGAACTTGGGCAACGGCTTTTCGTAGAAGACGACGTAGTCCAGGTCGTGAACCGTGATCCCCGCCTGGCGCAGGCAATAGTTGATGGCTTGGGTCGGGAAGCGGTGGTCGAACTTGATGCGGCTGAACCGTTCCTCTTGCGCGGCCGCGATCAGCTCGCCATCGGCGAGCAGCGCGGCGGCCGAATCATGGTACAGGGCAGAGATGCCGAGGATGTACATGAGGCGTTCTCGTTTCGGTCTTCAGAACTGCTGCTGGCTTGCCCGCAGGTCGGCGTCGTGCTGGGGACGCGCGATCCAGTTGGAGCCGGCCGGCGGCCGGCGCAGGCGCAAGGGGTCTACCAGCCGGCGCGTGATGAGGGCGAACGGCACCAGGACCGTGAAGTAGAAGAGGGTCAACAGCAGCCGCGCCTGGAAGTCGCCGAAATAGCCTGCGATCTCCGTCCAGCCGCGCCACAGCCGGCCGACAAATGGCTTCACCGTGGCCTCCTCAAAACAGCGTGTAGATGAAGGGCCCCACGCCGGCCGCGCTGCCCAACACGATCAGCGCCGCGAACACCAGGAGGGCCACGATCATCGGCGCCAGCCACCAGAGCCGGCGGCTCCACAGGAACCGGAACAGCTCCCCTAACGTCGTCACGATGCCGCGCAATGCGATCATTTCATTCGTCTCCTTATTCGATGGGCCGCCTGCCGATCAATCGCGCACGACCGCCGGCCGCTTCTGCGCCCGGCGTCGGCCCGCCTGCGCCACGGCAACGGCCGCCAGCGTCAGGCCGAACGCCAGATGCGCCGCCAGCCACGGCCAGGAGCGCAGCGCGGCCCCCAGCGGCTCCGGCCAAAGCCGGCCCAGGATCACGCTGCCGACGACCCAGACGACGAACCCGAAGAGCAGGCCCACTCCGATCAGCCCCCGGTCGGGGATCAGCCGCTGGCTGAGGGCATACAACAGCCCCAACGCCACGGCGACCGCCAGGTGAAGCGCCAGGCCCGCCGCCAGCCGCACGTCGGCCGCGGCCCCGGCCGGCGTCACCAGCGCGCCGATCTGTCTCAACAGGTCGGCCGGCGAAAGCGGCGCCGCGGGACCCACGAGCTGGAGCAGGGCCAACATCAGCCATCCGCCGGCCGCGGCCGCCGCCATGCCCTGCCAGGGCGCCAACACCAGCTCCGCGCTGTCGTAAGGCGAATCCGAAATCATGCTCCGTCCTTCCGCCGCGCGCCGGCCCTCAGGCCGGCGCGTCCTCGGCCTCCTCGCGCGCGATCTGCACCCAACGGATCACCCGCCGCGGGTCGCGGCCGATGGTGTGATTGTCCTTCATGATGATCTCCACGCGACAGCCGCGCGTGATGCGCAGCGTCTGGCGCAGGTCGGCCCGGATGCGCTCTTCGTCGAAGACGGGCAACGCCAGGTCTACCGGCGTGGGCTTGAGCGAGTAGATGTAGCGATCGGCCAGCAATTCGGCCATGCGCGCCCGGTCGGACCAGGGCGAGACCGACACCCGGCGCAATCGGGGGATGCGTTGCACGTAGGGCCAACGCTTGTCCAACGGCTCGCAGCAGCCGTAGCAGATCAGCCCGAAGCGCTCCAGGAGCGGCAACTGATAGGCCAGGACGAATTCCTCGAACATGCGCGGGGAGATGCCCACCGTCTCCTGGCTTTCGCCCAGCGCCCACAGATCGCGCGTGCGCACGTGGCCGGCGAAATCGGGTTGCGGCAGCTCGTGCGTCCAGCCGAAGCCGCCCGAACCGACATACGTGCCGTCGTTGTTCAGCGAAAGGAGGTCGTTGGCCTCCAGGTAGTCCAGCATGGCGAGGGTGCCATCGCGCAGGTGCGCCATCAGGCGGTGGATGATGCCGGGGTTCTCCACCATGTCGAGCATAAAGCGATCCAGCCCGCGCAGCTCCATCAGCGTGGCCGTCAGGCCCAGCGACCAGAACCAGCTCGTCTTGACGCGCACCGTCAGCAGGTCGCCGAAGATCTCCTCGGCCAGCTCGCGGCGCCGGGCCGTCTCCGCGTAGTCCACCGTGATCTGCGGAAAGCGCAGCCGCGCCAGGTCGGCCTCGTCCCGGATCGGCGAGATCCAGTGGAACGCGCCGCCGTCCTGGCCGCCGACCTTCTCGCCGTGCACGCCCCAGCCGCTGTTCGTGTGCACATGGGGCACGTCGAAGAACGGCTCGATGACGCGATCGTCGCGCATCTGCGCGCCCCAGAAGATCTCCTGGCGCAGGCGGAACTCCCAGCCGCGTGCCAGCTCCCCTTCGCACGCCAGGTCGTCCGGCGTGATGATCTCGTGCCAGCCGTGTTCCGGGTCGCAGAAGACGAGGGGCCGCGTCGGTTGCAAGGCATTGTGGCGGTACCACAGATCGCGCTTTTCCTGTTCCACCGGCCGCGCGGCCAGCTCGGCCACCTGGCCGGCCAGTTGACGCAACACGGCCCGATCGCGGGGCGAGATCGTATCGTTCATATCGTGCCGTCCTCCGTTGGGGCGGATTATAGCATGAGAGATTGCGCTTCTCGAAATTCGTTCGGCGCGCATTCGCGATTTCTCGCTTTGGGCCGCATGGTATAATATGCACTCGATTGCGCCGGGGTCTTTCCCCATCACACCAAACCGAACCGAGGTGCCCTTTGATCAACGAATCTCGCCTTGTCCGCACGTTTCTCGACCTGGTCGCCATAGATAGCCCGTCGGGGCAGGAGCGCGCCATCGCCGATGAGCTGGCCCGGCGCTTCGCCGCGCTGGGCGGCGAAGTAGAGCGCGACGAATACCACAACCTGATCGGCCGCTGGCCGGCCGTCGGCCGCCAGGGGGATTGGCTGATGCTCAGCGCGCACATGGACACCGCCGGCAAGGATACCGGCATCAAGCCGCAGATCCGGGACGGCGTCATCTACTCCGACGGCACGACGATCCTGGGCAGCGACGACAAATCGGGCGTCGCCATCATCCTGGAGATCATCCGGTCGCTGGCCGAAGACGGCGCGGCGCATCCGCCGCTGGAGGTGGTCATCACCGTCAGCGAAGAGCTGGGGCTGGTCGGCGCGAAGCTGCTCGACAAGCGCCGGCTGCGCGCCCGCCAGGGCTACATCCTGGATTCGGGCGGGCCGCTCAACCACATCGTCGTCAGCGCGCCGAGCCAGGATCGCCTCACCTTCGTCGTGCGCGGCCGCAAGGCGCACGCCGGCGCCGAGCCCGAGAAGGGGATCAACGCGATCCGCGTGGCCAGCGAAGCGATTGCGGCCATGCCCCTGGGCCGCATTGACGAAGAGACGACCGCCAACATCGGCGTCATCCACGGCGGCGTGGCCACCAACATCGTGCCCGACGAGGTGGAGGTGCGCGGCGAGGCGCGCAGTCGCAACGATGAGAAGCTGGCCCGCCAGACCGCCGCGATGGTGGCCGCGTTCGACGAGGCCGCGGCCCGCCACTCTGCCCAGGTGCAGGTCAAGATCGAACGCTCGTACAACAGCTATGCCCTCACCGCCGAGACGCCCGTCGTGGCGAAGGCGATGGCGGCCATGGAGCGGATCGGCCTGACGCCCGTGCTGCGCGCCAGCGGCGGCGGCACCGACGGCAACATCTACGCCGAACACGGCACGCTATGCGCGGTGCTCAGCACCGGCATGGAAGAGGTGCACACGAACAACGAGCACATCGCGATCGCCGACATGGTCGCGTGCGCCCGGCTCTTGCAGAGCATCATCACAGAAGGATAGCCGCACTTTGTCGGCGGCGGTGCCGGGGAATTCGGCCCGCCGCCATCCGTGGATCCGTTCCCATCCGTTGTCGAGGTATCGCATGCGCGCTTTTCTGGTGGCCTGGCGAAGCCTGGTCAGTTTCTACAACGAGATGTTCCTGCTGATGGGGGTCAACCTGCTGTGGTGGTTGACCGGCGGCTTCCTGATCGGCGCGGCCGTGTTTGCGGCCGTGTTTCTGGCGTGGCCCATACTTCAGCTCGGCCCCTGGTGGCTGGCGCCGCTGATCCTCATCCCGGCCGGGCCGGCCACGGCCGCGCTGGCCAACGTGACGCATCGCGCCGCGCGCGACCTGCGCGTGGACCGCAGCTTCTTCACCGACGGCCTGCGCGAGTACTGGCGCAAGGCGTTGGGGCTTGCCGCGCTGCTGGCCGCCGGCGACGTGCTCTTCTTCCTCAACATCCGCTTCTACGCCAGACGGCCCGAACCGCTCCTGGCGATCCTGGCGCTGCCGTTCGCGGTGTTGCTGGCCTACTGGCTCGCCGTGCAGATCTACGCCTTTCCGGTCCTGGTGGGCATGAAGGAGCCGGCCGTCTTGCCCGCGCTGAAGATCGCGGCGATGATGGCGTTCGCGAATCCGCTCTTCTCCGCGCTGATCATCGTAATCGCCGGCCTGTTGACCGGCTTGAGCGCGGTGTTGGCGATCCTGCTGCTCATCGCGTGGCCGGGCATCGTGATCATGCTCGGCGCGCACGCGCTGAAGCTGGTGGTGGAGCTGGCGGGGATCCAGACGGAGGACGCGCAATAGCCGTGCTGTAAGGCGAAATGAATTTCGCCTTACAGCACTGGCCTATTTCTCGAACAGATAGCAGGCCGCCTGCTGGCCGTGATCGCCCACCGGGTAGAGGGGCGGCATGGCCTCCAGGCAGCGATCCATGCGGTGAGGACAGCGCGGATAGAAGCGGCAGCCGCTCTCGACCTTATAGCGCATGGTCTCGTCGGCCACCCCTTCCAGCAACGTGCCCCACTTGACCTTTGGATCGGGCACGGGCACCGAGGCGATCAACATCTGGACGTAGGGGTGATGCGGCCGCTCGATCACGTCCACCGTGCGGCCGCATTCGGCGATCGAGCCCTGGTAGAGGACGAAGATGTTGTCGCCGATCTGGTACGCGGTGCTCAGGTCGTGCGTGATGTAGATGAACGACACCCCCAGCTCATCGCGCAGCTTGAGCATCACGTCGAGGATCATGGCGCGCAGCGACGCGTCCACGGCCGACACCGGCTCGTCCGCGACGATCAGCTTCGGGTTCATCATGTAGGCGCGCGCCACCATCACGCGCTGGCGCTGGCCGCCGCTGAGCTGATGCGGATACTTCTCCAACACCTCTTCCCCGCGCAGGCCCACCACCCGCAACGACTGCTCGATCAGCTCGCGCGCCTGCTCCTTCGTGTACCCCAGGTTCAGGTGCGAGATGACCATGTCGTAGATGTGCTTGACGCGGTAGAACGGGTTGTACACCTCGTAGGGGTCCTGGAAGATCGCCTGGACCTCGCGACGATACATCGTGGCATCGCGGCCCTTCAGGGTCGAGATGTCCTGTCCCTTGTAGAGGATCTGCCCCGAGGTGAGGGAGATGAAGCCCAGGATGGCGTTCGCCAGGGTCGTCTTGCCGCTGCCGCTTTCGCCGGCCACCGTCGTGATGACGGCCGGCTGGCCGGGGATCGTCATCGAGAAGTTTTGCAGGGCGACGATGCGGTTGCCGCGCTGGAGGAAACCGCCGCCGTAGATCTTGGTTGCATTCCGGATCTCAAGCAAAGGCGTGGCCATAATCAGTCTTCCTTCTCCTCCTTGCCGTAGAGATAGCAGGCCACCCAATGATCCGGCTCTCTTTCGATCATCGCGGGCGGAACGCGCTTGCAGATGTCCATGACGTGCGGACAGCGGAACTGGAACGAACAGCCCGGCGGCGGATTGCGCAGGTCGTGCGTGAGTCCCGAGGTGATTTTGAGCGGCTTGCGCTCCTTGATGGAGGGGATGGACGAGATCAAGAGCTGGGTATACGGGTGGAGCGGGTTGTAGAAGGCCGGCTCCACCGGCGTCACCTCGACGATGTTGCCGGCGTACATCACGATGATGCGGTCCACCATCTGCGCCTGCAAGCCCATGTCGTGGCCGATCATGATCATCGAGACGCCCAGGCGCTCTTTGACGTCGAGCAGCGTCTGCGCGACGACGCGCTGCACCACCACGTCGAGCGCGCTGGTGGGCTCGTCGGCGATGATGAGGGGCGGGTTGAGCGCGATGGCCATGGCGATACAGGCGCGCTGCTTCATGCCGCCGCTCAGCTCGTGCGGATAGAGGTCGTACACGCGCGGGGGAAGGCCTACCAGCGCAAAGAGATCCAGGATGCGCTTCTTCAACTGATCCTTCGGCTGATACCCTTCGTGCGTCACGATCGCGTCGGCGATCTGCTCGCGCACCCGCATGACCGGGTTGAGCGAGTTCATGGCGCCCTGGGGGATGAGCGCCAGCTCGCGCCAGCGCCGCTCGCGCAGCTCCTTCTCGCTCAGGCCGAGCCAGCTCCGGCCGTTGATGAGGATCTCGCCGCCCAGGATCCGGCCGGGGGAGGGGACGAGCTGCAAGATGCCCATGGCCGCGGTCGTCTTGCCGCACCCCGATTCGCCCACCAGCCCGACGATTTCGCCCTTGTAGACCTGGAAGCTGATGCCGTTGACGGCGATCACATCTCCCTTCGGCGTCTCGTAGTGGATGCGCAGGTTGCGCACGTCCAGGACGACCTCCCGGCCGTTCCGATCTGTGCTCGCGGGATAGAGGGTGGTGCCCTGGGTGCTCATGACTTCACTCCTCTCAGCCGCGGGTTGGCGATCTCATCCAGGCCGGTGGCGATCAGGAAGAAGCCCACGAAGATGATCGTCAACGTGAGGATGGGGAAGCCCAGCCACCACCACATGCCGCGCAACATGGCCACCGCGCGGATCGCGTAGTAGATCGTCATGCCGAGGGTGGGGATGCGCGTGGGCCCCAGGCCGAGCGCCTCCAGGCTCGAGGCGGCCAGGATCGCGCCGGTGATGTTGCCCGACAAGCTGGCCGCGATCCAGGGGAGCATGTTGGGCACCATCTCCTTGAGCATGATCTCCAGCGGCGGCACGCCCGAAAGCTGGGCCATGCGCACGTAGCCGCGCTCGCGCAAGGTCAAGACCTGGGCGCGCACGAAACGGGTGGGCGCCGGCCACGCAAAGAGCGAGAGGATCAGCGCCATGGTGCTCAGCTCGATCTGGCGCACATAGGCCGAGATGGTGATCAGCACGGCCAGCGCCGGGATGGTGATGACCGAGTCGGCGACCGTGCGGATGATGTTGTCCACCCAGCCGCCCAGGTAGCCGGCCGCGGAGCCGAGCACGATGCCGACCCCCATGCCGATCAGCGCGGCCATCACGCCGACCTGGAGCGACATCGGCGCGCCGGTGATGATCAACGCCAGCATGTCGCGGCCGTTGCTCTCGGTGCCCAGCGGATGCTTGGGAGTGCCGACATATTTGATGCCGTCCACCTCCACGGTGAAGCCCATCGGCGGCAGGTTCAGCTCGGCCGAGCCGACGCGCGCCAACCGCGTGTCCCAGAAGAGGGGGCCGACAACGCCCAGGAGGACGATGAACAAGACCATGCCGGAGCCAACCAGGAACTTGCTGTTCAACCAGGGGTTGTCCCAGCGGTTGATCTTTCTCACCGGCTTCGGCGTTGCCGCGCCCGGCATTTGTACGACTTGTGATTCCGTCATGCTTTTTCTCTCCGGTTCCCCGGTCTTTCCTGCCGCCAGAGGAAGCGGCATCCTGCACTCATGCCATGCGGGAACATTTCGTTCTGGTCAGACGGGGAACGCTACTTCTTCTGATAGGTAATGCGCGGATCAAGGAATGGATAGATCAGGTCAATGATCAGGACCATGGTTGAGGTTGCTACGATGAGCAGAAAGGCCACGCCCTGAATCACCGTATAGTCCAGATTGACGATGGCCTGATAGAATTGATAGCCGATTCCCGGATAGGCAAAAATGTACTCCACCAGGATCGAGCCGCCGACGATCCCGCCGAGGCTCAGCGCCAACGCCGTGAATTGCGGCAACACCGCGTTGCGCACGGCATACCACAGGAAGATGCGGCGCGGCGGCAATCCTTTGGCCTGAGCCAGGATCAGGAAGTCTTCGCTGTCAATGGAGATCATCATGCCGCGCATGCCCAGCGCCCAGCCGCCCATCGAGGTGAGCACGATGGCCAGCGCCGGCAGGGTGCCGTGATAGATCACGTCTACGATGAACTTCCAATTCAGGCCCGGGGTGCTGTCGCTGTAGCCCTTCGAAAACGGGAACCAGTTCAGGCCGAAGGCAAAGATATAGATGAGGATGATCCCCAGCATGAAAAACGGGATCGAGGTGAACGACAGGCTGAGGGGCAAGATCCGCTTGAGCCATTTGGGCGTCCGCCGCCAGCCGAGCAGCGCGCCGATCAGGTTGCCGAAGAAGAACGAGAGCAGGGTGGCCACGCTGAGCAGGCCGATCGTCCACGGCAGGCCCCGGCGCAGGGTGGCGATGACGGGCTGCGGAAACTGCGATAGGGAATAGCCCATGTCGAAGCGGATCATGTTCCACAGATAGCGCAGGTACTGGATGTACATGGGATCATCCAGGCCGAACTTCTTGCGCCAGCCCGCGATCAGCTCGGCCGAATTTTCGATATAGCCCGATTGATTGATCATGCGGCTGATCATGGCGGCCACCGGATCACCGGGCGCCAGGCGCGGGATGATGAAGATGATCGTGGCTCCTAACCAGATGGTCAGGAAAAACATCAGGATGCGCCGAATAAAGTAGCCTCTGGAAAGCCCACGCATGAACTCACCTCTTGTCGAGGCCTTCGCGGCGCCGCCGCGAAGGCCTCTCAGCGTGCTACGTCGAACTTATTGGGCCGGCTTCAGATTGTGGATGATGATGTGCGTGCTCTGCCACCAGGTGGTCGCATGCAGGTAGTTGTTCTGGGCCGAAGGCCAGTTGGTCCAATAAGTCGTGTCGAACGGGATCAGCTTCTTGGCTTGAGTGACCGGGATCGTCGGCAGCTCTTTGTAGTAGATCGAGAGCGCCTTCTTGGTCAGCTCGTCGATCTTGGGATCGCCGAGCGGCAGGACGCCGATCTGCGCCACCAGGTCCGAGTACTCCTTGTTGTTCCAGCGCCAGCCGTTAGCGCTCGCGCGCTCGCCCACCGGCTTCAGCCAGCGGTTGCTCAGCGTGTCGAGCGTGGCCCACGGCTCGTTGATCGAGCCGCAGTTCTGCCAGCCCATGCGGGTCTCGAACTTGCCGAAGGCCAGGTTGTCGCCCCAGGTGGCGCCGGCGATCTTGCGATGCGTGGCGTTGATGCCCGCGGCCTGGAACATCTCCACGAGCTGGTCGGCAATGCGCTGCTTCTCGATGAACGCCTCATGCGTCTCGATGGCCATCGCGAGCTGCTTGCCGTCCTTCTCGTAGTAGTCGCCCTTCTTCACCCAACCCTTCGATTCGATGATCTTCTTGGCGCCCTCGACATCCACCTTCCAGAGCCGGTCGAAGTTGGGATCGCCCTTCATCATGTCCACGAAGCGGTTGAGCGGCGGATAGGCCGGGAACGGCGACTTGGAGGCGATGGTCGTGCCTTCGTAGGCGATCTTGACGATGCGCTCGCGGTCGATCAGCATGTTGATGGCCCAGCGCATTTCGGGATCATCCCACGGCGGCAACGTGGTGTTGAACTCGAACGTGCGGGAGCACGGGTCGAGCCAGGCGTACGGCAGCTTGTCGTACCAGGCGATGACCTTGGGGTTCTTGGCCTTCAGGGCCTGGAACGCGCCCAGGGTGATGTCCATCAGGCTGTCCAGTTTCTTGTCGGCCATCAGCGCGGCGCGGGTCTCTTCCGGCCCGGCCCAGGTCCAGACCAGCTTCTTGGGCTTGGGCAGCGGCTTCCAGCCGGTCTTGGCGCCCCACCAGTTGTCATCGCGCACATAGACGAACTCGGTCTCGCTGATGCTATACAGCTTGTACGGACCGGTAGTGACGGGCCAGCCCTTTTCCTTGTCGTAGAACTTGAAGGTCATCGGGTCCTGGCCTTCCCAGATGTGCTTGGGCATGATGTTCACGCTGCCCCAGATCTTGACGGAGAAGTAGTCAAGCTGGAAGCGCGGATTGGGGTTCTTAAGCACGAAGAGGACGGTCAGGTCGTCGATCTTCTTGACTTCTTTCAGCCAGCCCACCAGGCCGCGCTCGAAGGTATCGCTCTTCATGAGCATGTTCATCGTGAAGACGACGTCGTCGGCCGTGAAGGGCTTGCCATCGTTCCAGGTGACGCCCTTGCGGATCTTGAGCGTCCACTCGTCGAGCTTATCGTTGGCGGTGAAGCTTTCGCCCAACCACGGCTCGATCTTGCCGGTTTCGTAGTTCAGGATGAAAAGCGGCTCGAGCATCGCCTGATGGTAGCCGTGATCGCGGCGTGACCCAGGCACGAACGGGTTCCACAGGTCGGGGGTGACCACGCGGCCGCCGTCAATGTCGAAGATGACGGTGTCCTTGCGGTCGGCCTTGCTGTAATCCTCCTTGGCCGGAGCCGCCGGGGCTTTGGTCGGCTCGGCCGCGGCCGGGGCCTTGGTCGGCTCGGGGGCTTTGGTCGGCTCGGGGGCTTTGGTCGGCTCGGCCGCCTTCGGGGCCGGGGCCTGCGGAGCAGGGGTGGGCGCCGGCGCGCAGGCGGCCAGCACCATGCCCAGGACGATCAAAATGCTGCAGAACTGCAAGATGCGAGACTTCATCTCCTGTACCTCCTCTGTGAGGGTGAACAAAGGAATTGGATGTAAAACACGGGCTGCCGAAAAAAAACCGAGTCGCTGATCCGATCCGCGCCATCACCTCCTTTGCTGTGGATAGATCCTGCATGGCGTGAGATGCCATGAAGCCAACGCAGGTGCACATGGGGATCCGCAGCTCTGCGCTCGGGCTCTCGCGAGCACTTTGCGCAGTTGCACCTTGCTAAATAAAGTTTAGCACCGATCGGGATACTCTGTCAAATCCTGGAATCCGCGAAAACGATTCCGCGTTGCTCCACAACGCTGGATGCCTATGGGGTCGCAGCCCCATAGGCATCCAGCTAAGCTTTGGAACCGCTTCCAGCCGGTCTGCGACCGGCGTCGTCGGCCTGAATACGTCGTCTCGGGCGGCCAGACAGGGGTCGCAGACCCCCTGCGAGCGAGAGCAAAGGTGGCGCAAGACGCCATCTTCCTGTTAGCTTGATGCCTATGGTCGCAGCCCCCCTTTGAGCAGGCTCACAGGTGGTCTGCGACCGCCGTCGCCCCGGGTTATTGAGAAGAGACTTCTCAAGGCAGATACACCCATACATATGCCAGAGTCGCCTGATCGGCCAGGCGCAAAGGCCGATAGTTCGCCCAGATCGCATTGCGCACCTGCGCCGGCCAGCGATTGACGATCATCGCCTGGCCGAACGGCGGCTCGTAGAGCAGGATGGCCGCGAACTCCCGGCGTTGCACGGCCGCGGCCAGCTCCCGCGGATCCCATTGGCGCAGGCGCTGCAACTGCGCGAACTCGGCCGGCTGCAGATAGAGGCGGCGCCCGGCCAGGGGGATCAGGCCCATGTACTCATCGGCCAGCACCGGCCCCGGCGCCTCGCGCACGATCTGCGCGAGCCGGCCGATCTCGGCCTGCTGATGCACCCTCTCCGTCACGGCCGGCGCGAAATCCTCGCGCGACCAGTGCACCAGGCTGTTGACCTGGAAGGCGAGCGCGAGCACCGCGATGATGCGCCACCAGGAGCTGCGGTGCGGCCAGGCGATCACCGCGCCGACCACCAGGCTCAACGCCGCCTCGACCTGGAAGAGGGCATTGGCGCCCGCGGCCGAGCGATCCACGAAGAGCAAGGCGGCCGCCGTAGCCAGCACGTAGGGCATGACGAACGGCCACGAGCGCGTGGGATACCACCAGCGTTCCACCACGATGAAGCCGATCGCCGCCAGGACGAGCGGCCACGCGTTCAGGAAGAAGCCGGTGACCTGGGCCATGAAGCTGACGTGCGAAAATTCGAGCCCCTGGCCGATGGAAAGGCTCGTCAGAAAGCCGCCCCCGGTCATCCGATTGAGCACCAGGAGCGCCACCAGGCCGATGATGCCGTACCAGGCCGCCAGTACCGCCGCCGGCCGCACGCGACGGCTCTGCAACAACCAGGCCAGCGCGGCGATGGGCGCCGCCAATCCGTAGGCCAGGCGGGTATAGAGCGCGGCGGCGAAGAGCGCGGCCGCCACCGCCGCGGCCGGGCGCCGTTCGGGCCAGCGGACGATCGCCCACAGGCCCGCCCAGCTCAGCGCCAGCGCCAGCGCATCGGCCCGGTCGAGGGCCGACCAGTGCGCGATATGCGGAAAGGCCAGGAGCATGAGGCCCGCCGCGGCCGATGCGATCCCATCGCCCGTGAGGGCATGGATCGTCAGGCCGAGGAACAGCGCTGCGAGCAGCGCCGCGAGCAGCGAGATCGCCCGGCCGTACCAGAAGGCCGGGCCGTAGAGGACCGCAAAGGGCACCTGTACCAGGCGAAACAGCGGCGGATCGCCGGTGATCGTGTAGGGCGGCGCAGCGAGGCCGGCGCGGTAGATGTCCTCGCCGCCGGCCAGGCGCAACACCTGATCGAGCACCGCGCCCTCGCCGTACTCCAGCGGAAACGGGAACGCCAGGGCCGTAACGGCGTTACGGCCGTGTTCGTACAGCGCCAGGCCGAACTGGCTGAACAACACCGCGGCCGCCAACGCGGCAACTACGCCGAAAAACGTAATATGGAGCTGTCTGCGCAAAACCTCCCTCCCCTCCCCCAGCACCCGCTCATTCGTTCCCATTGTATCCTCTCAATTACCCGCGGGATGCCGGTCGCAGACCGGCTGTAAGCTCGTTCAAAAGGGGTCTGCGACTTCCACCGCCTTCCTTTGGAGAAGAGACCCTCTTCATATCCGCGGATTCGTTCCCATTCGTTGTCACAATCCCCTTATTCGTTGTCACACCAGCTTCTCGCGCAGCTTCGCGCTGGCGAAGTCCATCAGCGCCACGACGGCCACGATGAACAACACCACCGTGCCGGCCTTGTGATACTGCAACATGCCGAAGTAGTTGTTCAACCGCAGGCCGATGCCGCCGCCGCCGGCAAAGCCGATGATCGTCGCCATGCGGATGTTGATGTCCCACTGGTAGATCGCATACGACACGAACGGCGGCACGATCTGCGGCAGGATGGCGTAGCGGATCGCCTGCAGGCGGTTGGCGCCCGTGGCCGTGACGGCTTCGAGCGGCCCGGCGTCTATGTTCTCGATCGCCTCCGAGAAGAGCTTGCCCAACAGCGCGAACGCAGTCACCGCCAGGCCGAGCACGCCGGCAAACGGCCCGATGCCCACCCAGAACACGAAGATCGCCACGTACAGGAGCGCCTCGATGGAGCGCAACACGTTGAACAACCCGCGCGTGGCATAGTAGATCCAGCGCAACAGCCGGCTCCGGCCGGTCAAATTCTTGGCGGCCAGGAAGCTGAACGGGATCGCCGCCAGCCCGCCGAAGGTCGTCGCCAGGAGCGCCTGGAAGATGGTGACCAGGATCTCCTTGACCACGATGTCCAACACCGCGGGCGACAGATCAATGGTCACGAAATCGCGCACCAGGCGGCCGAAGGTGGGCGCCGGCTCCAGGAGCACGCGGGCATCGAGCTTGAGCAGCAGCCACGAGCCGGCGAAGAGCGCCGCGCCGAGAAAGATGTAGCTCCACGTGCGCAACGAGGTGTACCACGGCCGCGGGGCCTGCACCTCGGCCGGCGATTGATCGCTCAGGATGCGCTCTCGCCAGCGCGCACTGATGGCGTCTACCGCGATGATGACGACCGCGATGCCCCACAGCGCGGCCGCGTACTGCGGATACGCGCCCAGCCGGATCGTCTCGACCACGAAGAAGCCGATGCCGCCGCCGGCCACGAAGCCGACGACCGTCGCAGCGCGCATGTTGATGTCCCAGCGCAGGAGGGAGTAGGCCAGGAAGGGCGGGACGATCTGCGGGATGACCGCGTAGCGGATGACCTGGAACAGGTTCGCGCCGGTGGCGGTGACCGCCTCCACCGGGCCGGGGTCAATGTGCTCGATCTCCTCGGAATACAGCTTGCCCAGGGCGGCCACCGAATGGATCGTCAGGGCGATGATGCCGGCCATGTTGCCCAGCCCCACCCACACGATAATCAGCAGGGCCCAGATGACGGTGTCCACCGCGCGCACGACGTTGAGGAAGGTGCGCATGACGTAGTAGATGGCCGCGCCGCCCCACACCCGCGACATGATGTTGTGGGCCGCGAAGAAGCTGAGCGGCACCGCCACGATGATCGAAAAGATGGTCGCCAACAGGCCCAGGGCAATCGTCTCGAACAGCTTGCCGGGGATGAAGGTGGTGATGGTCTGTCCGGATTGGGCCAGGCCCAGCCGCACCCACAAACCGCCGGCTTCGACCGGCTTGAAGCGGCCGAGGATGTCGCCGAAGTTCTCGCTCGGCGCGATGGCGGCCAGGTTGCCGGTGCGGACGGCGTTCAGGAGGCATCCCCACGAACAGGTTTGCTTCTCCCCGTCCACGGCGATGGAGAAGAGATCGGGGTTGACGATGTCCACCGCCACCTTGCGGAAATCGGCAAAGCGGGTGATCAGGCGCTCGATCCTGACGTCGGTGACGTTCCACGCCAGGACGTAGAGGACGACCGCCGCGCAGAGGACGCCCACCCCCACGCTGCTCCGCCGGCCGGCCGCCACGGTCCAGGCGTCCCACACGTTCCACGCCCAGAAGCCCGCCACGGCCAGCCACAGCCAGCTCGTGGTGATCCCGCCGACGGTCACCTGGCCGATCTTGAAGTTGACCAGGCCCCAGTTGACCAGGAAGAGCAGCAGCGCGGTCGTCAGGAACGCCAGCGCGGCCCGCCAGTAGCGGCGCTGATAGAGCTGGCCGCTCCCCGGGATCAGCGCCGAGAGCGCGGCCGTCCGCGCGGTCGGCGAGCGGAAGAAGGGGACAAGCGTTGTCGGGGGCATGGCGGTCCTGTCCGATCAGGTGATGGAGACGCGCTCGGCCTCCTGGCCGTAGATCGCCTTGAACTGGGCGTCGTCTATCTCGTGCGGCAGGCCGGCGAAGACGACCTGGCCATCTTTCAGCGCGATGGCCCGCGTGGCGTAGCGATGGACGAGGTCCAGGAAGTGGAGGCTACAGAGCACGGTGATCCCGCGCTCCTTGTTGAGTTGCTCCAGGTACTTCAGGATCGAATGCGCCAACACCGGATCGAGGGACGCGACCGGCTCGTCGGCCAGGATGAGGCGCGGATTTTGCATGAGCGCGCGGGCGATGCCCACGCGTTGTTGCTGTCCGCCGGAAAGGGCGTCGGCGCGGACGTAGGCCTTGTCCTCCAGCCCCACCTGGGCCAGGTTGGCCAGGGCGCGCGCCCGATCTTCGCGCGAGAAGTGTCCCAGGAGGCTCGGCACCGTGCCCACATAGCCCAGCCGGCCCGAGAGCACGTTGGTCATCACCGACGAGCGCTTGACCAGGTTGAACTGTTGGAAGATCATGCCGATCTGCCGGCGGATCTTGCGCATCTCCGCGCCCGAGGCGGCCGTGATGTCAATGTCGTCCCACAGGATGCGGCCTGCGGTCGGCTCGATCAGCCGGTTGATGCAGCGGAGCAGGGTGGATTTGCCCGAGCCGCTCAGGCCGATGATGGCCAGGAACTCGCCGTCGGCCACCTCGAAGCTGACATCGCGCAGCGCCTGCGTGCCGTTGGGGTAGATCTTGACGAGGTGCTGGACTTTGAGCATGGAGGCTCCTGGTCTGTAAGACGAAATTGATTTCGTCTTGCCATCGCAGCGAAAAGGTTGCGGACGAAATGAATTTCGTCCTACGGTCATGGCGAAAAGGCTGTAAGACGAAATTGATTTCGTCTTGCCATCGCAGCGAAAAAGTTGCGGACGAAATGAATTTCGTCCTACCAATGTAAAGCGTCGGGCGTCAAACGTCATCGGCCACTGCCGCCGTTTTGACCTTTGACGCCCTACGCTTCACAGCGCATCGTAC
Organism: Anaerolineae bacterium; assembly: GCA_034434235.1. GTDB lineage: Bacteria > Chloroflexota > Anaerolineae > CG2-30-64-16 > CG2-30-64-16 > CAKZKT01. The sequence continues at coordinate 45,585 of DAOTZV010000088.1, read as the reverse complement.
GTTTGACGCGCGATCGGTTACTTGACCAGCGTCGCAGGATCAACGCCGGCCTTCTTCAGGACGGCAGCAAATTCATCGTAGAAGCTCGCATCAATCTTCTGGAAGCCGTCAATGGTGTAGAGGCCGCGCAGGGTGGCGTTGCCGCCCGGATCCTTGGCCATCGCCAGCAGCCCTTCGGTCACCGCCGCCTGGATCTGCGGGTCGAGGGTCTTGACGAACTGCACGCCGTCGCTCGGGATCTTGTCGGTCACCGCGAAGGCCACGACCTTCTCGGCGATGTCCGGGTACTTCTCCTTCAGGTTGGCGGCCGCGTCGGTCAATACGTCAATGTAGGTGACGCCCGCATCGCAATCGCCCTTGTACACGGCGATGGCGACGTTGTTGTGCGAGCCGGCGTTCTGGACGGCCTTGAAGTCCTTGTCGGGGTTGATGCCGTTGGCCTTCAAGATGATGTTCGGGATGATGTAGCCCGAGGTCGAGTTGGGATCAACGAAGCAGAAGGTCTTGCCCTTCAGATCGGCGAAGGTCTTGATGCCGGAATCCTTCTTGGCGATGAACTGGCCCTTGTAGAACGGCTGGAGCTGGCCACCCAATGCCTTGTCGGGGTCGATGGCGTTGGTGTTGTACTTGCGCAGCACCGCCAGCGCCGGCACGATGTCGTACTTCGCCCGCGCCAGCAACACCGAGAAGGTGTTCAGGAAGCCGACCTGGGCCTTGTTGGCGCCCATGGCCTCGATCGAGGCGCCGAAGCTGGTGCCGACCTCGATCTTGAAGTTGAGGCCGGTCATCTTGCTCAGGCATTCGGCGATGGCGTTGCCGGCCTTGGTGATCTTGCCGGTATCGCCCGACGGCACGAAGGTGATCACGATCGGCTTCTCGGCCGAGCCGAGTTCGCCGGCCTTGACGGTCGGCACGTTGGGCAGCTTGTCGCACTTCATCGGCGGGACGGTCGGGGTCGGCGCCTTGGTTGGCTCAGGCGCCTTGGTGGGCTCCGGGGCCTTGGTCGGCTCGGCCGCCTTGGCGGGTGCCTGAGTGGGGGCGGCCGCGGGCGCGCCGCCGCATGCGGCGAGCAGCAGTCCCGCGATCACGAATACGGCCAACACAACAGAGAGCTTCTTCATGGTTTTCCTCCTGATTGACGGATCATGTGAAACCGGTAGAGAGATTCTAGCGCACTTCGGGCGTTTGGGCAACTGGCGCATCATAGAGGCCGCGCCAGCCGTTGAGCCGGATGTGCAGGACATCGCGCACCATGCGATAGGTGTCGTGGATGGGCCGCACGCGGCTGTCGGGGTCGAAGTACCAGTTGATCGGCACCGCGACGACCTTGTAGCCGCGGCGCAGCGCGATGAAGAGCGCCTCGACATCGAACGCGAAGCCGGTCATGGTTTGCGCGGCGAAGATGTCGCGCGCCACCTCGCGGCGAAAGCTCTTGAAGCCGCACTGCGTATCCTGAAAGCCCGGGATCGCCAGGACGCGCACGATGAAGTTGAAGACGCGACCCATCAGATGGCGATACCACGGTTCGCCGTAGCGGTGCGCGCCCGGCCCCTCGCGCGAGGCAATCGCCACGTCGTAGTCGCTCAGGACCGGCGGCAGGAACTTGCGCACCTCTTCGATCGGCATCGAAAGATCGGAATCGCAGATGAACAGGTAGCGCCCCTGGCCGGCCAACATGCCGGCCTTCACCGCGGCGCCCTTGCCCTTGGGACTGTGCATCACGCGGATGAACGGATAGCGCGCGGCGTACGCCTCGGCGATCTCTGTGGTGCGATCCTGGCTGCCGTTCTCGACGACGATCACGTCCATCGGCTCCGGCTGCTGTTGGATGAAGGCGACGATCTTGTCCAACGAAGGCGGCAGCCGGCGCTCCTCGTTATAGGCCGGGATGATGATCGTCAGCAGCGGTTCTGTTTGTTCGTCGTGCATCAACTATATCCCCCTCATCGGGTATCAATTACCCATGCGCCGATCGGCGCACAACGCGCGATGAAAATGAGCGGCGCTTACGTGCCAGGCACTCTGCCAGATGCCCGGCACGGACGGCCATTTTCAGGTTAGTGCATCAGGCTGCGCAACGCCACGCCGGCGATGAGTTCCACCAGCACCGCGCCGGCCCAAAGCAGGTATGCCGCGCCGCGTTGGCCGCGGCGATAGAGCACCACCCCGGCCACGCCGTTGGCCAGCCAGGCGATCAGGCCGATCAGCGGCAACGCGAAGAGGCCGGCCTTGGCCGCGATGCGGTCGGGCCGGCCGTGCACGTCGAAATGAAGCGGCACGTCGGCCGGCAACGACGGATAGCGAAAAGCCAGCGCGCCGAACATCAGGAGCAGGCCGATCAGGCCGACCGCGATCAACACCTGGGCGGCGCGGTCGCGCCAGAGGGGCCACGTCCAGAGGGGCGGCCGGCGCAGCTCCAGCGGCAGCTCGCGCGCCACGCCGAGCGCGTAGCGCGCTTGCAGGGCCTCCAGGAACTTCTCTGGCTCGACCGGCGAGATGCCGTAGCACTCCTCGTCGGTCACCAGGATGATCTGTTCGGCCAGCGGCCGGGTGGCGTAGGAATTCACCACCCCTACGCCCACCCCCCACAGGCGTCGGCGCTCGGTGTACGGCCAGTGCCAGGGCCACAGCCGATCCACGCCCACGGCCTGCGCGCCGCGTTGGATGCGGCGAATGCGGCCCATCGGCACGATCTGTTGCGTCAGTCCCCAGACCAGGACCACCCCGTCGCGGGTGACCCAATACTCCAGCGTGAAGGCACAGATCGCCCGATAGCACAGATAGCCGGCAACGAGCACGCTGACGCCCACCCATAGCGCCAGCACAAAGCTCAGGCCGTCCACCGGCCGCGCGAGGACCGCCCGCGCCGCCAGGAACGCCTGGAACAACAGCCCCAGGGCCGCCAGCAGAGCATACCACCGATCCGCGCGCGGCAATGGCTTGAAGGTCATCTTACTTCGGATAGACCGGCGTCAACCAATCGCGGTACTTCGGCTCTTCCCCGCGCACCACCCGGAAGTACAGATCGCGGATCTGCCGCGTGATCGGGCCGACGCCGCCGTTGCCGAGCGGGATCTGATCCACCGAGCCGATGGGGGTCACCTCCACGCCGGTGCCGCAGAAGAACGCCTCGTCCGCGATGTACACTTCCGAGCGGTCTATCTGGCGCTCGATCGTCTCGATGCCGAGTTCGTTGCGGGCCAGGTCTATGATCGCCTGTCGCGTGATCCCTTCCAGGATGTTCGCCGAGACGGGCGGGGTGATCAGCTTGCCCCCGCGCACGATGAAGAGGTTCTCCGCGCTCCCCTCCGATACGTGGCCGTCGGCGTTGAGGACGATCGCCTCGTCGTAGCCGTTGAGCATCGCCTCCGACTTGATGAGCGCCGAATTTACATAAGCGCCGGTTACCTTGCCGCGCGGGGGGATGGCGTTGTCGTCGTTGCGGCGCCACGAAGAGAAGCAGACCTTCGCGCCCTCCTGCTGTTCGATGTACTTGCCGAAGGGCACGCAGAAGATGGCAAAGGCATCGCGCAGGTTGTGCAGCCGCACGCCGATGATCTCGTTGGCCTTGTAGGCCAGCGGCCGGATGTACACGTCCTCCCGGTAGCCCTCGCGGCGCAACAGCTCGACGGTCAGGTCGCTCATCTGGCCGGCGGTCAATCCCAGCTCCATGCGCAGGAGCCTGGTGGATTGCAACATGCGCCGGTAATGATCCAGCAGCCGCACCACGAAAAGCTGCTCTTCCCGGGCGTTCCAGTACGCGCGGATGCCCTCGAACACGCCCGTGCCGTAGTTGAGCGCGTGGGTCATGATGCTGACCTTGGCCTCGTTGATCGGCACGAACTGGCCCTCGAAATACGCGAATTTCGGCATGATGACCTCCAGTGAGACAAATTCCTTAGTAATGCTTGCCGTAGTAATGCTTGCCGTGAAAGATGCGAAATGAATTTCGCATTACAGGTTGTCGGGCAGACGCAAGTCCCAGCCGGCCAGGACGCGCAGTTGCGCCTCGTCGGTCATGTCCAGGTTGAGCGGCGTGACAGAGATGTAGCCGGCCGCCAGCGCGCCGATGTCGGTGCCGGGGAGCGGATCGCCGGCCGGCGGCTCCCCGCCGATCCAGTAGTAGGGCCGGCCCTTCGGGTCTTCGCGGCGGATCAGCACGTCGCGATAGACGCGGCGGCCCAAGCGGGTGACCTGGATCCCGCGCACCTGCTCGCGCGGGAGCGCGGGAAAGTTGACGTTCAGGAAGCAGTTGGGCGGCAATCCTTCGGCCAGGACGCGCCGCGCCAGGGCCGCGACGACCGCCGCGGCAAACTCCAGGTCGCCGGCGTACCCCTCCCGCAGATCCTGCGACGCGGCGATGGCCGGGATGCCGTAAACGGTCGCCTCCATGGCGGCCGCCAGCGTGCCCGAATAGGTCACGTCGTGGCCCATGTTCGGCCCCTGATTGATCCCCGACACCACGAGCCGGGGCCACTCCGGCAAGATGCCCAGGAGCGCCAGCCCCACGCAGTCGGACGGCGTGCCGGTGGTGATGTACAGCGGCACGCCGTCCATCAGGGTGTCCTCGGTCACGCGCAGCGGCTTGTGCATCGTCTTGGTATGCCCCGCGGCCGACCAGTTGTGATCGGGCGCGAAGACGGCCACATCGCCGAGGGATCGCAGGGCGCGCGCCAGGGCCGGCAGGGCCGGCGCCTGGTAGCCGTCGTCGTTGGTGATGAGGATGTGTGGCATGGTCGGGTATCAGGTATTGGGTATTAGGCGACGCCGGTTCGGCGCCATCGGTTCCAGCCAGCTTGTCTTCGGGGGCTTGGGCTTGTGCCCCACCCAGATCTGCACGGGCTTGCTCTCGGCCTCGTTGCCGGCCCGGTCGAACGCCTTCACCTTGATCGTGTGCGTCTCGGTGATCACGCCCCCCTCCACGATCACCCCCCGGCCCGATTCGTGGATCCAGATCGTGCGTTCGCCGGTCGTGCCGTCGGGCCGCTTGTACTTTTCGACCTTCGTCTCTTCGACCACGACCTCCTTCATTTCGACCGTGCCATCGGTGTTGGTGACCGGCCGCATCTCGGTGATGCGCGGCCCGAAGGTCGGCAAGACGTCGGACATGGCGATCGTCCAGCGGATGCTGTAGGGGGCCACGGTGCTCTCGCCGATCTTCCTGTTGTCCAGGTAGAACTCGACGCGGTCCATCTCCCAGGCGTCCTGCGCGTCCGCGGTGATGCTCACCAGCTCGTCGTCTTCCATGATGTAGCGGTCGCCGTCCTTCGGATGGACGATCTCGACCTTCGGCGGGGTGTTGTCCACCACCACCCGCACTTCGTTCGTCTGCGCGCCGCCGTCATGGCCCATTACCGTCAACCGCAACGTGTAAAGCCCGTCGAAGCCGGCCGTGTCCCACACCTCCAGCACGTCGTTGGTCACCTGGTTGCCGTGCTCCGGGCCGATGGGGATCCATTCGTTCGGCTTCGATTCCGCAGCCACCTCGACCTTGTACGCGCGGAAGTTGCCTCCCCGTGCGTTGCCCCGGATCGGCACCTGGCCCTTGAGCCGGGCGCCGATGAGCGGCTCGCCGATGGCCACATCGCCGGCCACTTCCATGCCGCCGCACGGGCCGTCTATCTCGGTCGGCGGCTGGGGGATGCCGTTGGCGCGCACGTAGTCGGCCGCGCTCGGCGGATACATCTCGTAGATGCGGCGCTCGATCAGCTCGGGCGGCGTGCACACCGAGGCGCGCTTGCCGTTCTCGCGGTTGATCTCGAACGCCTGATACCAGGTGTCTTTTTGCGTGGGTGCCTTGCCGGCCAGGAACAGGTCGGTGACGGTGGCCTTGCAGTCCGGCGTGGGCAACAGGCCCGACGGATAACAGACGGTAACGTGTTCCAGGCCGGGCGGCTCCTGCCATTTCTGGACCGGCTGGCCCTCCAGGCCCTTCTTCAAAACGGCGTTGAAGATCGGTGCCGCCGTGATCGAGCCGTCGGAGAGCTTCATCGGCTTGTTGTCGCTGTTGCCGGTCCAGACGCCCACCGCCAGTTGCGGCGTGAAGCCGATCGTCCAGCCATCTATCCAGTTGTTGGTCGTGCCGGTCTTGGCGGCCACGGGCCGATCGGGCAGGACGAGATACTGAGCGGTCGTGCCGAAGGCCGCGGCGCGCGGGGTCGGATCGGAGAGCACGTTGACCAGCATGTAGTTCACGGCCGGATCCACCACCCGTTCGGTGGACGGCTGGCGATACTCCTCCAGGATCTTGCCGTCCTTGTCCTGCACCTGGAGGATGAAGACGGGGTCGAGCTTGCGGTATCCGGGGCGTTGTCGCTCGGGCGGCACCGGCTTGCCCGCCATGACGCCGCCGTTGGCGAAGACGCTGAAGGCGTAGGTGTGGTCGAGCAAAGCCACCTCGCCGCCGCCCAGGGTAAGGCTCAAGCCGTAGGAGTTCAGCTCGCGGTTCAGGCTGTTGAGCCCCAGCCGCCGCGCGGTCTTGATCACATTCGAGACGCCGACCTGTTGCATGAGCCAGACGGCCGGGATGTTGTAGGAGCGTTGCAGCGCCTGGCGCAACGTCTGGGGGCCGTGGTATTTGCGGTCGTAGTTCTCGGGCGTGTAGGGCGGATTGCCCGGATCGGGGAAGACCGTGCGCACGTCGAGCACCATGCTGGCCGGCGCGAACTTGCCCGACTCGAACGCGGTCAGGTAGGTATAGGGCTTGAAGGAAGAGCCGGGCTGGCGCGGAGCCAGCGCGACGTTGACCTGGCCGTCAATGCTTTTGTCGAAGTAGTCCAGGCTGCCGACCATCGCCAGCACTTCGCCCGTATTGGGCCGGATCGCCACGACCGCCGCGTTGGTCACCTCGTGGTCGAAGGCGTAGCCCGGCTGGCCGACCTGGGGGATGGGCGGGAAGTTGGCCAATCCGGCCTGACACGGCTTCGGCGGCTGTTGGCGCAACGACGCGATGTGGCTGCGCGCGGCGCATTCCGCCCAGATCTGCAGGTCCCAATCCAGGGTCGTGTACACCTTCAGGCCGTTTTCCCAGATGAAGTACGGCTGTTCGGGCGTGTTGTATTGCTGTTGCAGTTGCTGCAATACGTAGAGCGCGAAATGCGGCGCGTCGGGTGGCACCTCGAAGCGCTGCTCCGCGAACTCGCGCACGTATTGCCACAGCGGGCCGGGCAGTTTCTTGGCCGCATCCGCCTCGGCCTGCGAGATGTAGTCGGCCCGCACCAGCGCGTTGAGCGCGCGGGCGGTCGCCGGCCGGTCGCCGGCCGCCACCAACGGCACGTCGGTCTCGCTCAGATAGCCGGCCTTGACCAGCTCGTTGAGCAGGCGGGTGTTGAAGTAGCGCGTGGCCGCGTCGACCTGCGCCTGCGTCAAGTAGCCGGCCTCCATCATCGCGTTGAGCACCTTGCGCTGTCGGCGATAGGCATCGGCCGGCGCCTGGATCGGATTGAGGCCGGGGTATTGCGGGATGGCCGCCAACACCGCGATCTCGTCCAGCGTCAGGTCGGCCACCGACTTGTCGTAGTAGATGCGCGCGGCCGCCTCGATGCCGTAAGCCGCGTTGCCGTAGAAGTTATAGTTGAGATACCACTCCAGGATCTTGTCCTTGCCCGACCGGCCCGGATACTTGCGGGTGATCTCGATCGCCAGGATCGCCTCTTTGATCTTGCGGGTGTAAGAGCGCTCGTAGCGTTCCCGCGGGTCGATCAGCACCATCTTGACCATCTGCTGGGTGATGGTGCTGGCGCCCTGGATGCTCTGCCCGCGCAGGTTGGAGAGGAACGCCCGGCCCAGGCCGCGCAAGTCCACGCCGATGTTCGTGTAGAACGAACGATCCTCCAGCGCGATGGTCGCGTTGCGCACCATCTCCGGGATCTGCTCGATCGGCAGGTACGTGCGATCGCCGCGAAACGGCCGCGGGTCAATGGATTCGTAAAGGAGGTGTTGCCCGGTGCGATCGTAGATCTTAACGGTCTCGTAACGCTCCTGTGCGGTTTGAATGGCGCTCGGATCGGGCAAATCGCGGGCGAAGTAAGAATAAACGGCGGCGGCCGAGGTCACGGCGGCGAACGCGACCGAGCCGAGGGCGAGCAGGTTCACGCCCACCACGGCCACGAGGAAGATCACCAGCCAGCGGCCGACGCGCGGGCCGCGCTCCGTCGTCAGCCGACGGTGCCGGCGCCAGCGCTGTATCTGTTGTACGCGAGTCATGACACTTCTGACCTGTCAAGCAAAATGGCGGGGGGTGCATCTTTCACCCCCCGCAACCGGAGATTATATGTTAGCAGAAAACGGGACGTTTGGCAAAAGCCGCCGGTCGTTTGTTGGCGGAACGTTTGGCGCCTGGCCCGCCGCGCGGTATAATGCGCATGGTGGATGTGCCTCCGCTCACGAGGGGGTGCGTGAAGCTTCGAGCTTTTTCATGGCGCGCCGTGCGTCGCCCGACGACGCACGGCGCATGAGCCGACATGACAAGGAGAATCGTCCCCCATGAACCTGTTGCAGAACCTGACCCCTGATGCGCTGGCCTCGCGGCTGTTGACCTGGGACCATCCGCCGTTGCGCTGGGAGCCGTTGCCCGGCCGCGGGATGCGCGTGGAGGTGCCGGCGAGGGTGGACTACTTTCAGGCGCCCGACGGCTCGCACGCGGCCGACAATGCGCCGTTCCTGTGGGCCGATGTCGGCGGCGACTTCGTCGCGCAGGCCCATGTGCGGCCCGATTTCGTCACCCACTACGACGCCGGCGCGCTGATGGTGCGGCACGACATGCGGCAGTGGGCCAAGCTGTGCTACGAGGCCACCGACTTCGGCACCCATGCCATCGTCAGCGTGGTGACGCGCGACTATTCGGACGACGCCAACGGCGTCAACCTGACCGCGCCCGATGTCTGGTTGCAGATCTTTCGCAGGGGAGATGTCTTCGGGATGCATTACGCGCTCGACGGCAAGCACTGGCAGATGGTGCGCCTTTTTCGGCTGGAGGTGCCGGCGTCGGTCAAGGTGGGGCTGGTGGCGCAATGCCCGGCCGGCCCCGGCACCACGGTGGAGTTCCTCAGTTTCACGATCGAGCCGCGCTCGGTGAAGGACCTGCGCGCGGGCAACTGACGTTGTACCGCAAGCTTTAGCTTGCGATACAAACGCAAGCTGAAGCTTGCGATACAAACGCAAGCGGAAGCTTGCGATACAAATGCAAGCGGAAGCTTGCGATACAAACGCAAGCTGAAGCTCGCGATACAAACGCAAGCTGAAGCTTGCGATACAAATGCAAGCGGAAGCTTGCGATACAGCGCCAGCGGCACAAGTTGTAGAGTACTTTCCAACATCACAGGGAGGACCGACCGACATGGGTTACGGATGCACTGGCAAGCTCCTGCGGGTCGACCTGACCCGCGGAACGATCAGCGTCGAGCACTTCGATGAGGCGTTCTACCGGCTTTACCCGGGCGGCAAGGCGTTGGCGGGCTATCTGCTCCTGCGCGAGCTCGCACCGCACACCGACCCGCTGGGACCGAACAACGTACTGGTGTTGGTCAACGGCCTGATCACCGGCGCGCCGATCTCCACGGCCACGCGCTTTACGGCCGCGGCCCGGTCGCCCCTCACCGGCGCTTACGGCGAATCGGAGGCGGGCGGCTTCTGGGGGCCCGAACTCAAGCTGGCCGGCTGGGAGGGGATCATCCTCACCGGCCGCGCCGAACATCCGGTCTATCTCGCCATCAAAAACGACCAGGTCGAGATCCGCGATGCCCGACATCTGTGGGGCCAGGAGCCCGAACAGGCCCAGGCGATCATGCGCGAGGAGATGGGCGACCGGCTGGCGCGCGTGTTGCAGATCGGCCTCGGCGGCGAGAACCTGGTGCGCTACGCGGCGCTCATCAACGAGCTGCGCCATTTCAACGGCCGCTCGGGCATGGGCGCGGTGATGGGCTCGAAGAATTTGAAGGGGATCGCGGTGCGCGGCACGGGCAAGTACAGCGATTACGCGCACGACCCGCAGGCGGTGGCCGAGCTCGGCCGGCGCATCGCCAAACGCGTGAAGGAGCATCCGCAGAGCTGGGATCTGCAGGAGAAGGGCACGCCCGGCCTGGTGGCCGGCCTGAACGCCGGCGGCATCCTGCCCACCCGCAACTTCCGCCAGGGCGCGTTCGAAGGGGTGGACAACATCAAGTGGGAAGTGTACGAGAAGGAGCTGTTGACCGCGCGGCGCAGTTGCTACGCGTGCGCCATCCGGTGCAAGCGCGAGGTGAAGGTGAACGATCGCTATCAGGTGAGCGACGCCTACGGCGGCCCGGAATACGAGACGATCGGCGGCTTCGGCCCCAACTGCGGCATTGACGACCTGCAGGCCATCGCTAAGGCCAACGAGCTGTGCGGTCGTTACACCCTTGATTCGATCTCGACCAGCGCGGTCGTCGCGTTCGCCATGGAGTGCTTCGAGCACGGCCTGATCACGCCGGAGCAGACCGGCGGCGCGGAGTGGCGCTTCGGCAATGCCGAGGCGATGCTCCAGATCGTGGATTGGATCGCCCATCGCCGCGGCATCGGCGACCTGTTGGCCGAAGGCACGCGGCGCGCGGCCGAGGTGATCGGCGGGGACGCGCGCTATTTCGCCATGCACGTCAAAGGGCAAGAGCTGCCGATGCACGAGCCGCGCGGCAAGGTGGGCGTGGGGCTGGGCTACGCCGTCAACGAAGGGGGCGCGGATCACCTGGTGGCCTATCACGATCCGATGTACGCCAACCCCAACTCGATCACCTTCAAGGCCGCGGCCGAGCTCGGCATTGCCGAGCCGCTTCCCCCGCGCGAGCTGAGCCCGCGCAAGGCCGAGGCGTATGCCCGGCTGGAGAACTGGAGCAGCTTCGGCAAGACGATCGGCTTCTGCTACTTCGGCCCGGCCCCGCGCTCGCTGATCCAGGTGGACGAGGTGGTGGAGGCGGTGCGCGCGGCCTCGGGCTGGGATTTCGACAAGGAAGAGTTGCTGCGCATCGGCGAGCGGGCCACCAACCTGGCGCGCGTCTTCAACGTGCGAGAGGGCTTCTCGCGCAAGGACGATACGTTGCCCGACCGCCTGTTCCAGCCGCTGGAGAGCGGCGCGCTGGCGGGAATCGGCATGTCGCGCGAGGAGTTCGAGGCCGCGCTGACCGCGCTATATCGGGCCAAGGGCTGGGATCCGGAGACCGCCCGCCCCACGCGCGAGCGACTGGAGGCCCTGGGCATCGGCTGGGCGGCGGAGGTAATGCAGTAAAACGCCATATATTCCCATGGAACTCCATCTCGGCGGACATCTCAACTGGTATGAACCGCAGAAGCGGGCGTGGGTAGAGGTTCCTCTGGCCGCGGCCGTGCCGTTGGCGTCTCTCCTGGAGGCGCTGCATGTGCCGGCCGGCGAAGTAGCCATCGTGACGGTCAACGGCCGGCTGACGCCGCTGGAGAGCGCGGTCGTGGCCGACGGGGATCGGGTCGAGATCTATCCGCCGATCGGAGGCGGGACATAGCGAGGCGGTTCGGCGTCCATCAGCTCCCGATATAGCCGACAGCGCTCCAGCAGGTCGGCATGGCGGCCGCGATCTGTCACCCGGCCGTCGGCGATCACCACGACCTGATCGGCGGTCTCGGCGAAGAGGGGGCGGTGGGTGATGACGATCGTCGTGCGGCCCGGCTTGATCCGCTCCAGGCCGGCGGCCACTTCCCCTTCGGTCTGCGCGTCCAGGTGCGCGGTCGGCTCGTCGAGGATGAGAAGGGGGGCGCCCTTCAACACCGCGCGGGCGAGGGCGAGCTTCTGGCGTTGGCCGCCGCTCAAGCGGGCGCCCCCTTCGCCGATCCAGGTGTCGTAGCCCTGCGGCAACGAGGCGATGAAGTCGTGGATGCCGGCCGCCCGCGCCGCGGCCTCGATCTCCTCTTGCGTGGCTTCGGGCCGCGCCAGGCGCAGGTTGTCGCGCACGGTCATGTTGAACAGGTGCGGATCGTGCGCCACCACGCCGCACAGGCCGCGCACCGCTTCTTCATCCAGAGCGCGGATCTCCCGGCCGTCTATCGTGATCTCGCCGGCCTCGTAATCCCAGAAACGCAACAACGCGTTGATCAGCGAGGTCTTTCCCGCGCCGCTCGGCCCCACGACGGCCACCGTGCTGCCGGCCGGCACGTCGAAGGTGACGCCGGCGAGCGCGGGCGGCCGGTCGGGGGCGTAGCGCAGGACGACGTCGCGAAAGTGCACGGCGGGCGGCCGGCTTCCCGCGGCATAGGGAAGAGCACCTGGCGCCGGCGCCTTGACGAGCGTTCCCGAGCTCTCTGCTTTCTTTCCGGCCGGAGAAGAAGCAACGGTCCTTTTCCCGGCCACGCCATCCCCTGAGGTTTGCATCCCCCCATCCGCCAGCTCGAAGAGCCGTCGGCCCGCGGCCAGGCTGTTCGCCAGATACTGCGCGGCCAACGGCAGCGGCAACACCGCCTCGAAGCTGGCGCCGGTCGCCAGGGCCAACACCGCCAGATCCACCCCCGCCAGCCGGCCCGCCGTTGCCAGGGGGATGGCGGTCGCCAACACCGCGATCACCGCCAGCCAGGTGCAGAGGATGCCGAGCGCGGCGCTGAAGCCGGAGAGCCCGGCCAGTTGGATCTGCGTGCGGCCGAGCGCGTCGCTCTGGCCGCGCAGCGCCGCGACCATGCGGTCGGCGGCGCGGAACGCGATCAGATCGGCCGCGCCCTGGATGCCGTCTACCAGCCGCGCGTTCAACGCGGCGCGCTGTTCGGCCAGCCGGCGGCCCGGCCGCCGCGCCAGCGCCAGCGTGAACCACGGCGCGAGGAAGCCGGTGAACAGCAGGAAGCTCACCGCCGGCCAGATCAGCCGGCCGTCGTAGCTGCCCAGGATGACCGCGGTCAACGCGATGGTCAACAGCGCGATCGCGGGCGGCGCGACGGCGCGGATGAAGAAGTGTTCGAGCGTGCCGATGTCGGCCACGATGCGGCTCAACAGATCGCCGCTGTGCCGGCCGGCAAGCCGCGCCGGCGCCAGCGGCTCGATGGCCGCATAGAACCAGGTGCGGATCTGCGCCAACACGCGGAAGGTCACCTGGTGCGACACGAGCCGTTCGGCGTAGCGAAGGAGACCGCGACTGATGCCGAAGAAGCGGACGCCGACGATGGCGACCTGGAGCACGGCCACCGAAGGCCGCAGCGCGGCCATGGCGATGATCCAGGCGGAAGTGGCCAGCAAGCCGATGCTGCTGGCAACCGTCAGAAAGCCGAGGAGGATGGAAAGGGCCACCCACGGCCACGACGGCGCCAGGAACGCGAGCAGGCGGAGGCCCACCGTCCCTGCCCATCGGCCCTCGCGCTGCGCATCACCTGCCCCCCGGCCCCTGTTCTGTGCATCACCTGCCCCCCGGCCCCCTCCCTGCGAGGGAGGGGGAGATGCATCCGCTTCGCCCCTCCCCGCGTAGGGGAGGGGTCGGGGGAGGGGTGAATGCGTCACGCGGCCGCCGTCCAGCACCACGATGCGATCGGCGTGGCGCACCGTGTTCAGGCGGTGGGCGATGATCAGCGCGCTGCGGCCCTCCAGCAGTCGCTCGACCGACGCCTGCACCTCGGCCTCGGTGTCGGCATCCAGGTGGGCGGTCGGCTCGTCCAGGATCACCAGCGCCGCGTCGAGCAGGAACGCGCGCGCCAGCGCGAGCCGCTGCGCCTGGCCCGCGCTGAGCCGATTGCCGCGCTCGCCGATGATCGTATCGTAGCCTTGCGGCAGGCTGCGGATGAACGTATCGGCGCGGGCGGCGATGGCGGCCCGCCGCACCTCCTCGAGCGTGGCGTCGGGCCGGCCGAGCCGGATGTTGTCGGCGACCGAGGCGTTGAACAGATAGGGCGCCTGGGGCACCCACGCGATGGCCGGCCGGCCGTTCGGCGCCTCCATCGGCCGGCCGTCGGGCCATGCAAATTCGACCCGACCTGCCGTCGGCCGGATGAAGCCGAGCAACAGCGCGGCAATCGTGCTCTTGCCCGCGCCGACCGGGCCGATCAGGGCCACCTTCTCCCCCGGCGCGATCTCCAGCGAGACGCGCTCGAGCGCCGGCCGGTCGCGGCCGGGGTAGATGTAGCTCACATCGCGCAGGCGCACATGGACGCGCGCGGACGCGGGGGCGCTGTTCGGGGAAGGATGATCGGCCGGCGAGCGTGCCTCGCCATCGCCGGCGTCCAACACCTCGAAGATCCGCCGCGCGGCCGTGACGCCGGCGATGCCCGCGTGGAAGCGCGTCCCCAACAGGCGCAACGGCAGATAGAACTCCGGCGCCAGGATCAGCACGAAGAACGCCTGTTGAAACGCCATCTTGCCGTAGAGCAGGCGCAGGCCGATCTCGACCGCGACGATGGCCGTGCTGATGGTGCCGACCATCTCCAGCACCAGCGCCGACAGGAACGCCACGCGCAACACCTGCAGCGTCGCGTCCCGATGCCGGTCGGTGATCTGCCGGATGACCGCGATCTGTTCCCGGCTGCGGCCGAACAGCTTGAGGGTGGTCAACCCCTGGAGCACGTCGAGGAAGTGCGCGCTCATGCGGCTCAGCTCGGTCCACTGGCGCCGCGTGAGCGTATCGGCCACGCTGCCGATCAGCATCATGAACAGGGGGATGAGGGGCGCGGTGACCAGCAGCACCAGGCCCGAAAGCGGATCGGCCGGAAAGACGAAGGCCAGGAAGATGAGGGGGACGATTGCCGCCAGCGCGACCTGGGGCAGGTATTGGCTGAAATAAGCGTCGAGCGCCTCCACCCCTTCGGTCGCGGTATTGACGAGCTCGCCGGTGCGCTCGCCCTGCGTGTAGGCCGGGCCGCCGGCCAGGATGTGGCGAAGCAGCCGTTCGCGCAGCGCGCTCTTGACCCGCGCGGCCACCCGACCGGCCGCGACCTCGGCCCCCCACGACGCCCCGGCGCGCAACACGGTCAGCGCGAGCAACCCGCGCAACCAGGGCCACACGCCCGCCAGGTCGAGCCCGGCGAGGAAAGCGCCGTCCACGGCCCGGCTCAGCGCGAACGCCTGGCCGACCGTCGCCGCGCCGCCGAGCGCGCCGAGGGCCACCGTCAGGGCAAGGCCCAGCCGTTCCGCCCGCGCCTGCTGGAGGAGCCGCCGATCGAAGAAGCGCGCCATTTCCCGTCACCTGCGTGCCAGGCGCTTGCCAAAGCGCCTGGCACGTGAAACCGGGCTTAATACTTCAGCGCGCTTTTGCCGGTGATCCGGGCGCGGAAGACCCAATAGTTCCACGCCTGGTAGGCCAGCACGATGGGCACGAAGATCAGCGCGACGATCGTCATCACCTGCAACGTGTAAGGCGACGAGGACGCGTTCGTGATCGTCAGGCTCCAGTCGGGGTTAAGGCTGGAGACCATCACGCGCGGATAGAGCCCGCGGAAGGTAGTCACGACCGTCAGCGCGATGGTCAGGGCGGTCATGGCGAAGGCCCAGCCGAAGCGACCCTGCCGGATCAACCAGCCGCCGATCAGAAAGGCCGCGCCGGCGCCCAGCGCGCTGATGCCGGGGTTGACCCCCAGCCGCTGGAAGATGTCGGTGGCGAAGTAGCTGGCGACCACGGTCGCCGCGCCCACGATCAGCACGATCGGCCACAGGCGATTCGCCAGCGCCTCGGCCCGGCGGCGCACCTCGCCGTCGGTGCGCAGGGCCAGGAAGAGCGCGCCGTGGAGGGTGAAGACGCCCAGGCCGGCCACCCCGCCGAGCAGGGCGTAGGGGTTCAACAGGTTGAAGAAGCCGCCGACGTACTGCATTTTGGCGTCAATGGGAACCCCGCGGACGATGTTGCTCATCGCCACGCCCCACAGCAGCGCGGGCACGAAGCTGCCGACCGCGATGGCCCAATCCCACAGATCGCGCCAGCGCGGATGCTGATCCTTGGAGCGAAACTCGAACGCCACCCCGCGCACGATCAGCGCGGCCAACATCAGAAACAGCGCCAGATAGAAGCCGCTGAAGAGCGTGGCGTACCAGTTCGGAAACGCCGCGAACATCGCGCCGCCGGCCGTCAACAGCCACACCTCATTGGCGTCCCAGACCGGGCCGATGGTGTTGATGATCGCGCGGCGCTCCTCGTCGTTCTTGCCCAACACCCGCAGCAAGATCCCGACCCCATAGTCGAACCCTTCCAGGATGAAAAAGCCCGTGAACAACACGCCGATCAGGATGAACCACAGCGTATTAAGCCCCATAGAGCACCTCCCAAATCTGACGTCAAATTTGACGCTTTACGTTTTACGCTTCACGTTTCACGCCCACGCCGGCACCACATCGGCCGCCACATCGGCCGGCGCGGCCTTGGCATATTTCGCCAGCAGATACACATCGGCGGCCATCAGCACGCCGTAGAGCAACGTGAAGAGGACGGCCGAAGCCAACACCATGCCGCCGGACACGGTCGGCGACACCGCGTCCTCCGTCTTGAGCACTCCGAAGACGATCCACGGCTGGCGGCCCAGCTCGGTCATGATCCAGCCGGTCGTATTGGCAATGTAGGGCAGGAAGAGCGCGAAGGGCAGGATGCGGAACAGCCACGACGGCCCGGCGATGCGATCGCGCGCCACGCGGACGAGCGCCCACGCGGCCAGGAGCACCATCAGCAGCCCCGCGCCGACCATCGCCCGGAAGGACCAGTAGATCAGTACGACGAAGGGCATGTAGTCGCCCGGGCCGTACTTCTTCTCATAGGCCGCCTGGAGCTCGTTGATGCCCTGGACCGCGCACGAAGTGTTGTTGCAGGAAAGGATGCTCAGCAGGGCCGGCACCCGGATGGCGAAGACATCGCGGCGGTTTTTCATGTCGCCGATGGTGAAGAGCGACATGGAGGCCGGCTGTTCCGTGTTCCAGAGCGCCTCGGCCGCGGCCATCTTCATCGGCTGCACCTGCACCATGTGTTGCGCCTGGCTGTGGCCCACCAGCCCCACCATCACCGAGCCGACCAGGGCCGCCACCGCGGCCACCTGGAACGATTGGCGGGCAAACGCCATGTCCGTTTCCTTGCGCAACAACCGCCACGCCACGATGCCCAACATAAAGAAGCCGGCCGTCGTCAGCCCCGAGAAGAAGACGTGCGGCCATTGCACCCACACGTGCGGGTTGGCGATCAGCGCGGCGAAGTCCACCATCTCGGCGCGGCCGTTGCGCAGCACATAGCCCATCGGTTCCTGCATGAACGAGTTGGCGATCAGAATCCACAGCGCCGACAGGTTCGAGCCGAGCGCGACCAGCCAGATCGTTGCCAGATGCACGCGCTTCGGGAGCCGGTCCCAGCCGAAGAGCCACATGCCGAGGAAAGTGGATTCCATGAAGAAGGCCAGCAGCGCTTCGATGGCGAGCGGCGCGCCGAAGATGTCGCCCACAAAGCGGGAGTATTCCGACCAGTTCATGCCGAACTGAAACTCCTGGACGATGCCGGTGACGACCCCCATCGCGAAGTTGATGAGGAACAGCTTGCCCCAGAAGCGGGTCATTCGCCGATAGGTCTCGTTTCCGGTCCGCACCCAGATCGTCTGCATGATGGCGACCAGGATCGAGAGCCCCAGGGTGAGGGGGACGAAGAAGAAGTGATAGACGGTGGTGATGGCAAATTGCCAGCGAGCGATGAGCAGTGAGTCCATAGATGCGCCTCCGATCAACGAATTGGGAAATCAAAGAACAACGAATCAACGAATTGGGAAATCCAAGAGCAACGAATAACGAATCGGCAATGGGGCGGGCGGCAGGAATGGGGATCAGGGCGGTGAGGTCTCGGCCGGGGGGATGCCTCCTTTCTGGGCCAGGGCCGCGAAGGTGACGCGGCCCAGCTCCGCGCGCAGGGCGTCGCGGGCGCGCATCCAGGCCCGGTGCACGGTGCACACCACCATGAGCGGACAAAGCTGAGGCTCGATGGTGCACTGGTTGAGCGCCAACGGCCCTTCCATCGCCTCGACCACATCGAGCAGGGTGATCTCGGCCGGGGGCCGCGCCAGGCCGATGCCGCCATCGTTGCCGCGCGCCGTGACGACCAGCCCGGCGGTGGCCAGCCGCGTCACCACTCGACGCACCAGCGCGCGCGGGATCAGGCGCTGCTCGGCGATCTGGCGGGCCGTGGCGCGGCTACCCGCCGGCTGGAGCGCCAGGTGCAGGATCACGCGCGCGGCATAGTCCGTTTCTCGATTGATGGTCGTCAGCATGACATAACCTGGAGGAGAGGATTGATACAGGTTCAGTCTCATTATAGCACCCTTTTTCTACCTGTCAAGTCTCATTTGGCGATTGTATCCCCTTCGGTTGCGTGCTATAATCTGCACGTTGTCGCGGGAACGAGCAGAGGACGATCAGGACTGGTCATGGCTTACGAGGATCTGTTTCGCAAGATCGGCGCCGAATATGGGCTGGACTGGCACATCCTGGCCCAACAGTGTTGGCGCGAGAGCCGGTTCAACCCTCTGGCGGTGGGCGCGGCCGGCGATCTGGGCCTGATGCAGATCCTGCCGGCCACCTGGGACGAATGGGCGCCGAAGGTGGGCGTGTTCGACCCGTTCGACCCGGAGAGCAACATCCGCGTGGCCGCGGCCATCCTGGCCTATCTGCGCGATACTCTGGTCAAGCAGGGCCGGCCCGAGCCGTACTGGTGGCTGGTGGCCTACAACTGGGGCATCGGCAATACGCTGCGCCTCCTGCGAAACAACGGGACCTGGGAGCAGGTTCCCCCCGAGCGCCGCATGTATGCCACCGAGATCATCCTGGCGGCCGAGGCCGATGCCCTGGCCGAACAACTGATGTTGACCGACAAGCCGATCTACGGGTGAGCACGATGGACGACACACAAGCGATCGAACAGGAAGTTCTGAGCGTGTTGGACCGCCAATTGCGCAGCATCTGGGCGGGCGACCTGGAGACGTATCGGGCGACGACCGCGCCGGACGTGACCTTCTACGAGTGGTACATCAGCACGCAGCGCATTGACGGGCTCGACTTTCATCTGCGCGAGACGGCCGCCAACCATCGCGCGGCCGAGGCGCGGCGGCAGGCCGGCCGCCGCTACGAGATCGAACACGAGGTGTTGGCCCCCAAGGTGCAGATCTACGGCGAGGTCGCCATCGTGACGTACACGCTGTTGATGCGCTACGTCACCGATGAGGGGGTTCGCCACACCGAACACAACGAAACGCGGGTGTTTCACCGCCGGGAGGCCGGCTGGCAACTGGTGCATTGTCACAAGTCGCCCATGTGGCCGGCACCCCATGCGCCGAACGCCTGAATCTCAGTCGCACGGGAGAACAACATGATCGAGATCTCCATCCCCGGGGATGGCAGCTTGCGTTTGAGTTATCTGGTGATGGATTACAACGGCACGTTGGCCTGCAACGGCGTCCTGCTGGAAGGAGTGGCCGAGCGTCTGACCGAGCTGGCCAAACACCTCTCGCTCTATGTGCTCACGGCCGACACGTTCGGCACGGCGCGGGCGGTGTTGGCCGATCTGCCCTGCACGGTCCACATCCTGCCGCAGGTCGGCCAGGATCACGCCAAGATGGCCTTCGTGACGCAGCTCGGCCGCGGAGAGACGGTGTGCATCGGCAACGGCCGCAACGACAAGCTGATGTTGCAGGCCGCCGCGCTGGGGATCGCCATCGTCGGTCCCGAAGGCGCGGCGACCGACGCCGTCCTGGCGGCCGACATCGTCGCGCCCAGCATCCAGGTCGCGCTCGACCTGCTGCTCCATCCCCTGCGGCTCGTCGCGACGCTGCGGTCGTAGGGCAGAAGGGAGAGATCAGAAGGTAGAGATCGAAAACACCATCTGCCGATTTGCTCGATTTGCCGATTTGCCGGGAGACATCATGTTACCTGAGACCGCGGACGTCGTCATCATCGGCGGCGGGGTGATGGGCGCCAGCACGGCCTATCACCTGGCGCGCCGCGGCTGCAAGAAGGTCGTCTTGTTGGAGAGGCGCGAGTTCCTGGGCGCCGAGGCCACCGGCAAGTGCGCCGGCGGCATCCGCTACCAGTTCAGCACCGAGATCAATGTGCGCCTCTCGCTGCTCAGCCTGCCGATGCTGGAGCGCTTCGAGGAGGAGATCGGCCAGGCCATTGACCTGCGTTGGCCCGGCTACCTCTTCCTGCTGGATAACGCGCGCGATCTGGCGACCTTTCGGGCCAACGTGGCCATGCAGAACCGGCTGGGCGTGCCCTCGCGCCTCCTCTCGGCCGAGGAGGTGCGGGCGAAGGTGCCCCTGCTCCGGCTCGACGACATCATCGCCGCCGCGTGGTGCCCCAAGGACGGCCTGGCCGATCCCAACGGCGTGGTGCAGGGCTACGCGGCCGCGGCACGGCGCCTGGGTGCGCAGATCTTCACGGCGACCGAAGTCACCGGCATCCGGGTCGAAGCGGGGCGTGTGGCCGCGGTCGAGACGCCCCGGGGCACCATCGCCACCCGCGCGGTGGTAAACGCGGCCGGGCCGTGGGCGGGGCAGGTGGCCGCGCTGGCGGGCGTGGACCTGCCGGTGGTGCCGCTCCGCCGCCAGATCGTCGTCACCACCCCGCTGAGGGGAATCCCCGACGACTTCCCCTTCGTCATAGACTTCAGCCGCAGCCTCTACTTCCACCGCGAGGGCCAGGGGATCCTCACCGGCCAGTCCAACCCCGACGAGCGGCCCGGCTTCGACCAGTCGGTGGATCATGCCTGGACCGAGCGCCACCTGGAGGCCGCGATGTGGCGCTTTCCGCTGCTGGAGCGGGCCGGGCTGCTGCGCGAGTGGGCCGGCCTGTACGAGGTCACGCCCGACGCGCACCCGGTGATTGACGGGCTGCGCGATCCCGCGGGCTTCTACATCGTGGCCGGCTTCTCGGGCCACGGCTTCATGCACGGCCCGGCCGCCGGCCTGCTGATGGCCGAGCTGATCCTGGACGGCCGCGCGCATACCCTGGACATCCGCCAGCTCCGCTTCGGCCGGTTTGCCGAGGGGGACCTGGTGCGGGAGCATAACGTGGTGTGAGGATGGCGCCCGGCAAGGGTTTGACAGGACGGCCTTTTTCGGCTATTATGCAATAAACATGCAGATTGGCCGACCACAGAGCGATCCCATGTATGTCGTCCGAACCCTCGAAGCCGCCATCCGGCGGGCCGACCGCCAGTTCCCCGTCCTGCTGTTGACCGGCGCCCGCCAGGTCGGCAAGACCACCCTGTTGCGCCACCTCAGCGAGGCAGAGCGGAGCTACGTTACCTTGGATGATCCTCTGGTGCTGCACCTGGCCCGGACGGATCCCGCCCTGTTCATGCAGCGCTTCCCGCCGCCGGTGCTCATTGACGAAATCCAATACGCCCCGGAGTTGCTGCCCTACATCAAGATGGCCGTTGACCGCCGTGGGGAGGCGGGCCTGTTCTGGCTCACCGGTTCGCAGCAGTTCCACTTGATGAAGGGGGTGTCAGAGTCGCTGGCCGGCCGCGTGGCGGTGCTGCACCTGTTGGGCCTCTCCCGCCGCGAGCTGCTGGGCCAGGGAGCGGATGTCGCTCCCTTCCTGCCCACGCCGGAAGAGCTGGCCCGCCGTGCTGCGCACAGCGTCAGGCTCACCCTCCAGGAGCTTTATCGGCTCATCTGGCGCGGCGCGCTGCCGGCCATCGCCCTCAATGAGGAGATGGAACGCGATCTCTTCTACAGCTCCTATGTGCAGACCTATCTGCAGCGCGATGTGCGGGATCTGGCGTGGGTCGGCGATGAGCTGGCGTTCTTGCGCTTCCTGCGGGCCGCTGCCGCCCGCACGGCTCAGCTCTTGAACCTGGCCGAGCTGGCGCGCGATGCCGATATTGCGCCCAACACGGCGAAACATTGGCTTTCTATCCTGGAGGCGGCCGGCGCCGTCTACCTGTTGGAGCCCTATCACACCAATCTGACCCAGCGCCTGGTGAAGACGCCCAAACTGTACCTCCTCGACACCGGCCTGGCCGCCTATCTGACGGAGTGGGCCAGCCCGCAGACGCTGGAGGCCGGGGCCATGGCGGGCCCGATCCTGGAGACGTGGGTGCTGGGTGAGCTGTTGAAGAGCTATTGGCACGCGGGCCGGCGGCCGCCGTTCTATTACTACCGGGACAAGGATCGGCAGGAGGTAGACCTGCT
Organism: Anaerolineae bacterium; assembly: GCA_034434235.1. GTDB lineage: Bacteria > Chloroflexota > Anaerolineae > CG2-30-64-16 > CG2-30-64-16 > CAKZKT01. The sequence continues at coordinate 23,490 of DAOTZV010000088.1, read as the reverse complement.
GGTGGTGCAGGATGGGGTGATCTATCCGTTAGAGATCAAGAGGAGCGCCTCGCCCGGCCGGGAGGACGTACGGGCCTTTGCGGCGCTGGCGCGGCTGGGCCTGCCCATTGGCCCCGGCGGGGTGATCTGTCTGGCCGAGCAGCCGTTGCCGCTGACGGCCACCGCGCAGTCCATCCCGGTCTGGCTTCTGTGAAGTCGCGGCCACCGAGACGCCGTCGTCCGCCACGGCGCGGCCATTGTAGCGGCCGAACATCTGATGCACCTGGCTGTAGATGACCCCCAGGAAAGGCGCCGTCGGAGTTCAACAGCGGGCCGGGGGTGGTGAGTTCGGTCTGCATGGCGGGCCTCCAGGTGGCATGACGTGCGCACCTGTTATTGTAGGCCCGGTCCGTGGGGGTGTCAAGCGGTTCAGCCTGGCCAAAGGCCGCCATCGCGAATTCGACCGGCAGATTTGGTATAGCATGATAGCCGTGATATCATGTTAACATGATTCGGTCGTTCAAGGACGCGGGCACTGAAGACATCTTCAACGGCGATAACACGCGCGCCGCGCGGGCGCGCTGTCCCCAACCATTGTGGCGAGTGGCGGCCCGCAAACTCGATCAACTCGACTCGGTTGCATCACTGGAGGAACTACGGATTCCGCCCGGCAACCGTTTGGAGGCATTGACAGGCGACCGGCAAGGACAGTACAGCATTCGAATCAACGACCGGTATCGCATTTGTTTCGTTTGGACTGAATCAGGTCCAGATGAAGTAGAGATCGTGGATTATCATTGAGGTAGAAAGGCGAAGAGGTGAAATGATGGTACGCATTCCCACGCATCGGCCCCCCACGCATCCCGGCGAGATGCTATTGGAGGAATTCCTGATCCCGATGGGCATCAGCCAGCGCGAACTGGCGTCGGCAATCCACGTGCCCTATCAGCGGATCAACGAGATCGTCAATGGCCGCCGTGGCGTGACACCCAGCACGGCGTTGCGTCTCAGCAAGTTCTTCGGGACGAGCACGGACTTCTGGCTGAACCTGCAACTGCGTTGGGACCTGTATCAGGCCCAGCAATCCGAGCGCAGCGAAGTCGAGCGCATCACGCCGCACCCATCGGCGCTTCGGGCAAGCGAAGCAGCGACCTGAGCTTTTATGCTATCCGGGCCCGCACCCGGCCGGCCGCGGGGATCGCGTGCCGGCGCGGGCCGAGCAAGTGCTCTGCGCGCCGTGGCTGGAGGCCGCGCTGGCGCTGATCCAGCCCGCAGGACTGAAGCGCACTTCGGCGACGGCGTCATGACCTGATGACGCTTGTCTATTGCACAAAAGCAAGATATATACTGCGCACGGGCACAAACTGCGTTTTTATGAAGTGAAGTATAACGTGCTCCATCCTTCTGAATCACAACCACAATCCCCCGCACGAGGCCAGGAAGATGAGCACGCTGATGTAGCCGTTGACGTTGAAGAACGCCAGGTTCACCCGGCTCAGGTCGTCGGGCTTGACCAGGCTGTTCTCCCACCACAGCAGGATCGCCACCAGTACCACGCCGACCCAGAACGGCCACCCCAGCCGTAACGTCCAGCCGGCCGCGGCCAGGAGGAGCACGGTCAGGACGTGGTTGGCGCGGGCCAGGCGCAGCGCAAGGGCGTTGCCGAAGCGCGCCGGCACGGCGTGAAGTCCCTCCCGACGGTCGAACTCCGTATCCTGGCACGCGTAGATGATGTCGAAGCCGGCCATCCAGAAGGTCACCGTGAGCCAGAGCAGCCACGGCGCGGGATGCGCCAGCGAGCCGGTCACCGCGGCCCACGCGCCCGCCACGGCCATGCCGTCGGTGAAGCCCAGGATCCAGTGGCTCAGCCACGTGAAGCGCTTGGTGTAGCTGTAGCCGACCAGGAAGAGCACCGCGGCCGGCAACAGCGCGAGCACGAACCGGTTCAATTGCCAGGCGGCCAGCGTCAACACCGCCAGCGCAACGGCCGCGATGGCCCTCACCGCGGCCGGACTGATCTCTCCGCGCGGCAGGACGCGGCCCCGCGTGCGGGGATTGCGGGCGTCATAGAAGCGGTCGGCCAGGCGGTTGACCGCGAACGCCAGCGTGCGGGCCGCGGCCATCGCCACCGTGATCCAGAGGAACGAGCGCCAGCCCGGCCACCCGCGCGCCGCCAACACCATGCCCAGGTAGGCGAAGGGCAGGGCGAAGACGGTGTGCTCGAACTTCACCAGGTCCAGGAAGACGCGAATCTGCTTCATGGGAGGCCGTACTCCGACCAGGATATCCTCTCAGAAGTGGGAGTGATGGGGGTCGCAGACCCCTTTGAGCAAGCTTATAGGCGGTCACAGACCGCCTATAAGCTTGCGTTTGCTTCATGGGAGGCCGTACTCCGACCAGCGTTGTTCCACCAGCGCCTGGATCGCATCGGGCATGGCGACCATCTCCGGCCAGGTCCGCGTGTAGCCGTCGGCCGGGCCTTTCGCGGTGGCGTCAATGCCGATCTTGCCGCCGTAGGCGAAGCGATAGGACGCGTGATCCAGCGCGTCGGTGGGGCCTTCCTGGATCACCACATCGCGCGCCCAATCCACGTTGCCGAAGAGGTGCCAGTACGCCTCGGCCGTGTTCTGCACGTCCACATCCTCGTCGAAGACGACGATCGCCTTGGCGAGCATCATCAGCCCCAGGCCCCACAGGCCGTTGATCACCTTGCGCGCGTGGCCCGGATAGCGCTTGCGGATGCTCACCAGCACCAGGTTGTGGAACACCCCTTCGGCCGGCATGTTGATGTCCACCACCTCGCTGAGGAAGAGCCGGATGAGGGGCAGGAAGAGCCGCTCGGTCGCCTTGCCCATCCAATAGTCCTCCATCGGCGGCCGGCCCACCACCGTGGCCGGGTAGATGGCGTCCCGGCGATGGGTGATCGCGGTCACGTGCAGGACGGGGTACGGCTCGACCGGCGTGTAGTAGCCGGTGTGGTCGCCGAACGGCCCTTCGGGCCGCGACTCGGCCGGATCCACGTAGCCCTCGATGACGATCTCCGCGTCCGCGGGCACCTCCAGCGGCTGGGTGACGCAGCGCACCAGCGGCACCGGCCGGCCCCGCAACCAGCCCGCCAGCAGGAACTCGTCTATGTTCGGCGGCAGGGGCGCGGACGCGCACCAGATGGTGGCCGGGTCGCCGCCCAGGCTGATCGCAACCGGGATCTGCACGTCGCCCAGGCGCCGGGCCGTCCGCTCGTGCTCCGCGCCGCCCTTGTGGATCTGCCAGTGCATGCCCAGGGTGCGGCCGTCGTGCACCTGGAGGCGATACATGCCCACGTTGCGGACGCCGCTCGCGGGGTCGCGGGTGATCACGGCCGGCAAGGTGATGTAGCGGCCGCCGTCCTTGGGCCAACACTGGAGGATCGGCAGCCGGTCCAGCGTGGCCTCCTCGCCGGTGAGCACCACCTCTTGCACAGGGGCGCGGCGCACCAGATGCGGCCCCAGGCCGACGCTGCGCAACGCGGCGAACAGCTCGCCCGCGCGCTCCAGCGTCGGCCCCCAGCCGCGCGGCAGCTCGGGCCGCAACAGGGCCGAGAGCCGGTCGGCCAGATCGTCCAGCCGCTCCACGCCGAGCGCCCACGCCATGCGCCGGGCCGAGCCGAACAGGTTGATCGCGACCGGCATCTCGTGGCCGCGCACGTTCTCGAAGAGCAGGGCCTTGTTGGCCGCGGCGCTCCCCTTGCTGATGCGGTCCACGATCGCGCTGATCTCCAGCGTCGCGCTGACCGGCGCCTTGATCCGCACCAGCTCGCCGGCATCTTCCAGCCGGCCGATGAAGTCACGTAAGTCGCGATAGGGCATAGTCGAACCCGTTTGGCTTGCGGCGGCTCGACGCCGCTCTGGCTTGCGGCGGCTCGACGCCGCTTTGTTTCGCGGCCCGGCGCCGCCCGTGATGCGAAAGCGGGGACACGTCCCCGCAATCCAAAACGAGGTAAGGCCGAATCAATTCGGCCCTACGGCGTACAACTCGCCGTACTTCTGCCGCAGGTACGCGATGTACGGCTCGATGCTCAGCGGGCCGCCGGTCACCCGCTCGACCAGCTCGGCGGCGGTGAACTTGCTGCCGTGGCGATAGATGTTCTCGCGCAGCCAGCCGTGCAGGGTGGCGAAGCGGCCCTGGGCGATCTCGTCCGGGATCTCGGGGTGCGCGGCGCGCGCGGCCGCGAAGAACTGCGCGCCGAGGATGTTGCCCAGCGTGTAGCCCTGAAACGCGCCGCCGATGACGCCCGCATACCAGTGCACGTCCTGCATGCAGCCGTCCTTGTCGTCGGCCGGGGCGATGCCCAGGTCGGCCTGATAGCGCGCCCGCCATGCCTCGGGCAGGTCGGCCACGGCCAGCTTGCCCTCCAGCAGCGCCAGCTCGAAGTCGAAGCGGATCATGACGTGCAGGTTGTAGGTCACCTCATCGGCCGCGGTGCGGATGAGGGAACGCTTGACCTTGTTGATGGCCCGGTAGAAGGTGTCGAGCGGCACCGCGCCGAGCTGCTCGGGGAAGATGGCCTGGAGCCGCGGGTAGAAGTGGCTCCAGAACGGCCGGCTGCGGCCCACCAGGTTCTCCCACAGCCGCGATTGGCTTTCGTGCACGCCCGCGGAGGTGCCTTCGGCCAGGGGCGTGCCCTCGTACTCCATGGCGATCCCCTGTTCGTACATGGCGTGGCCCGCCTCGTGCATGACGCTGAACAGGTTTTCGCCCAGGTAGTGCTCGTCGACGCGGGTGGTGATCCGGCAGTCGCCGAGCGAGAACTTGGTCATGAACGGGTGATGGGTCTTGTCGAGCCGGCCGCGGTTGAAGTCGTAGCCGAACTCCTTGATGACCTCCAGCGCGAAGTCCCATTGGGCCTTCTCCGGGAAGTATTGGCGCAGACAGGCATCATCGGCCGGCGGCTGTTCGGTGATCGCCTGGACGATGGGGACGAGCCGCTCGCGCAACTGGCCGAAGAGGGGCCGCAGGAGGGACACCTTCATGCCGTAGTCGGCCCAGTCAATCAGCGGGTCGGCGATGTGCTCGTAGGGCGCGAAGTAATCGGCGAGCTGCCGGCTGTAGTCCAGCGTCTTCTCCAGCAGCGGCCGGACGCGGGGGAAGTCGTTGGCCGGCCGCGCCTCGGCCCAGACCTGATACGATTCGGCCATGTGGCTGGAAAGCTGGGCCATGAACGCCGGCGGGATGCGCGTGGCGCGCTCGAACTCGCGACGCGCGACGCGGATCAGCGCCGCGTCGTCGGAGTCGTAGGGCAGGCTCTCCTCGTAGGGGCGCAGGTCGTCGAGCAGCCGGCCCAGCGCCGCGTCGGTGAGCCGCTCGTGCGCCAGCCGGCTCAGCAGCGCCGATTGCCGCGCGCGGGCCGGCCCGCCGCCCGGCGGCATGTAGGTGCTCTGATCCCAGCCCAGCAACGCGTTGATCAGTTGGAGATCGGCGATCTCCTGCCAGCGAGCTTTCAGTTCCTGGAGTTTCGGGTTCACGGTGTGTGCTCCTTGAAGAGTGATGGGGCGAGATGCCATCTCGCCCCGCGTTGATCGCGGCAAGGCCGCGCTATTTGCGAAATGAATTTCGCATTACAGGTTTCTGATCTGTTGCAGGATGCCGTCTAATCGCGTGAGGTCGTGCGCCAGCAGGCGGGCCAGCTCGCGGCCCGCGCTGATCAGGTAGCCCTGGCGCTGATCGGGCGGACGGGCCTGCGCGGCCCCGCGCAGCGCCGCGACCGCCAACGCGTCGGCCGGCAGATCGGCGGCGGCCAACACGAAGCGCAGCCAGTCGTGCCGGCCGGTGAAGCGCACCGCTTCCGCCGGCCCGCACGGATAGATGCGATCCAGGGTACCGGGCGGGTGAGGCGGCAATCGGTGGTGGATCTCCGGCCCGTTTCCCCAGCCCACGACCAGCACATCTACGACCACGGGCACCTGGCGGCGCTGGCGTTGATCGGCGATGTATTCTTCGTTTTCGACGCCCGCGGCCACGAGCTGGCGCACGAACGGATCATCCTCGACCGTGATGTTGCTCACCAGCCCGTAGGTGACGCTTCCATCGGCGTTCTCCGCGCGCACCAGCGCGCCGAAGGCCGGCAGCGTCGAGCCGGCCGCCGCCATCGGCTGTTGGCAGCCGACCGTGAAGCGGGTCGTGCTCGCCCGCAACACCCGGCCGACGACGCCGCCCGCGCTCTCAATGCCGTCCGGGGAAGTAATCATGCGAATCTGTTCTCCTCTGTCTGGTCTTCTATATCATTCGTTTCGAGTCGGCCTTGGTCGAGAGGTGTGGCAACAGGCCATGGCGCAACATGAACTGGCCGACCATCCGCTCCAAGTCCGCGCGCTCGGCCGCGCCCACCACTGCCAGCTCGTGGGCCCGGGCCAGGACATAGGGGTAGCCGATGAGCCGGCAATCTTCGTAGATGGCCTGATGGACGCAATCGAGCGCCTCTTCGTCCTGGCCGGCCCACGCGGGCAGCTCCAGCCGTACGATGTTGGCGCGATCCTCGCCCGCTTCTCGGGCCACGTTCAGGTAGCAGAAGACGATCCGATCCTCGCCATCCCCCGCGTCTTCGGCGGGATTTGCCCCCTCTTCTTCCAGGGCAAAGAGCGCCGTGCGCTGGCCGGGCAACAGATCGGCGAAGAGGGCCCGGTCGGTCAGGTAGCGGAACGGGCCCTCGCGCAGGCCGGCGCGCGTGATCTGCTCGTCCGGCAGGCCGATGAGCTCCAGGATGCGAAGCACGTAGCCGCTGTCGGGCCGATCCACGTAGCCGACCGGAACGGCGCGCGCGGCCCTCAGCCGTCGGAGCTGATGGCCGAAGTGTTGGATCTGGCGTCGGGCCTCCCGTTCATCCGTCTGGCTGGTCCAGGGGCGCAGGGGGCCGTCCGTGACCGTGATGATCGGCCGCTGCGGATCGCTGCGCAGTCGTTCCTGTTCGGCCAGATCGGCCAGGGTTTCGATCTCCCGCCGATCGCGCTGCGCGTTCACATATTCGACATCGCGCATCTGGCCGGCTTCGTCGTAGAGGTCGCTCGTGTCGAAGAAGATCTCGGGCGTCGAACTGACCGACGGCGCTTCGCCGCTGCCCTGGCGCAAGATGATGGCGCCGGTGTTGACCAGGAAGTAGGGCGCCAGGCCGTGGCGGTCGGGATACACCTGGCTGCCGTCGGCGGCGATCAACGTAGCGGGCCGCGGGGGGTGCACGGGCATCAGGCGCAGATCGAGCCGGCCGGCGAGCGGAGTGGCCCCGCGGCGCCAGGCATCGCGCGCGCGGGCAACCGCGATCCGGTCGAGCAGTTCGGCCGTGACCCGACCGTGGTCGCGCAGCCGCCGCCGTGCCTCGGCGATGCGCGCCTCCGCCTCCTGTTGGCGCTGCGCCAGCGCCCTCCCCATCGCTTCCACCTGATCCGTCAGCTTGTTCAGCTCCAGCGCCACTCGTTCCTCCGAACCATCTGCACATCGCCCACGATAGGCCGAGCGCGGCAAGGCGCAAACGGCAAATGGACTGCGCCATTATTATAGCTGAAGGCGGGCGATCCGGCCAAACGGTTGACAAAACTTGCCTGCTGGCATACAATGCAAACGCTGTTGGTTGGCAGCCGCCTTGACGCAAGGAGAACTCCACATGGATGACGCATTTCGCACCGTCGTCGTACAATTCAGCAGTTCGGGGGGGCGCGCCCAGCCGCGCGCAACCAATGTGCGCGCGGTGGAGCCGGCGGCCGGCTTGCCTGGCTCTGAGCGAGGCAATCTGTACGTCCTGATCGAAGCATCCGGAAGCGGCGGCGGCCATGCGGCGCTCTATCGCCAGATGCTGAACGCCGCCCAGAGCGCGTTTTACGAGACGACCGGCGGCACTTCGGCGGCGCTGTTGCGCGCCGTGCGCGCGGCCAATCTGGTCCTGGTGCGCGCGAATGAGGCGTTGCCCGAAGCGAACTGGCGGGCCGGGATCAGTTGCGCCGCGCTGAAGGACGGCGAGTTGACCATCGCTCAGGCCGGCCCGGCCCTGGCGATGATGAGCCATCCGAAGACGATCGACCAATATCCGGCCCAGCCGGGGTCGGTTGGCCCGGCGCTGGGCGGGCCGGAGCGCCCCGAGATCGAGTTGTATCGCACGACGGTGGAGCCGGGCAGCATCCTGATGTTGGCACACAGCGACTGGCTGAAGGTGGTTCCGCCTGAATCGCTGGCCGCAGTGGTGGCGGCCGAAAGCCCGCATCTGGCCGGCGAGTATCTGGGGCAGCTCGCCGGCGACGCCGAGCTGAGCGCCTTGTTGGTCGCGTTCGAGCAGGCGATCCCCGAAGTGCAAGAAGAGGTGGCCGCGGGACGGGGCGCGACGCCGGCGCCGGCCGCGACGATATATGAGGCGCCGGCCCCTGTGCCGGCCGGAACGCCACAAGCGGCCGCGGCTGCTCCGGTTGCCGCGGTGCCGCCCTCGGCGCCGGCCGAAGCGCCGGCCCAGGCCGAGGCCCCACGCGGCCGGTGGCGCCGGCCGGCCGAAGCAGCCGCCCGCGCCGAGACGGCCGGCCCGTCGCCGGCCGAAGCGCCGGAGCGCCGCAGCCCGTGGGGCTTGCTCCTGGCGCTGGTGGTGATCCCGCTTATCGTGGTGGCGCTGGTGCTGGCGATGCTATGGTTCCGCACGCGCAGCGCCGAGGCCGAGTTCCAGCAGATCCTGGCGGGCGCGGCGACCGCCATCGCCGACGCGCGCGGCCAGAGCGATGAGGTGGCCGCGCGGCTGCGGCTGGGCAACGCCCGCGATTTCCTGGACAAAGCCCGTGCGCTCCGGCCAGATGATCCGCAACTGGCGCAGCTTCAGACGGAATACGCCGAGATCCTCGGCCGGGTGAATCGGATCACGCCGCTCTATGGCCTTCTGCCGTTGTGGCAGATGAGAGAGACCGGCCGCAAACCCGGCCGGATCCTGGTGGGGGGCGATTCCCTCTTCGTGCTGGATGTCGGCAAGGGCGAGGTCTTGCGCTTCGTGCTCTCCAAGCTCGGCGACAGCGTCACCCCGGCCGATCCGCTGGCGATCATCCGCAAGGGACAGGCCGTGGGCAACGCGGCGGTCAGCGAACTGGTAGATGCCGACTGGGCGGCCGCGGTGGGCACTCAGCGCAGCCGCCTGCTGGTGCTCGACGCAGCCGGCGGCCTTTTGAGCTATGATGTGACCTGGGGCCCCGCGCGCATCCCATTGGGCGGCCGCGAGAAGTTGATCCAGCCGCAGCTCGTTAAGTCCTATGGCGGGAACCTGTATGTGGTCGATACGAAGGCCAACCAGATCTGGCGTTTCCGCCCCAGCGAAAAGGGGTACGAGAATCCGCCCGAACCTTACTTCTCGGCCGCGACGAAGATAGATCTGACGGGCATCCAGGCGGTCGAAATTGACGGCTTTGTGTGGCTGTTGTTCGCCGACGGCCGGCTGCTGAAGTTCTTCGGCGGCGAACAAAAGGCGTTCGACCTGAAAGGTCTGCCCGATCCGCTCAGCGCGCCGACCGCGGTGGTCTCGCAACTGGACGGCGACCTGCTCTACATCGCGGACGCCGGCAACGGTCGTATCCTCGAGTTCACCAAGGAGGGCCAGTTCCTGCGTCAGTTCCGGCCTGCGCAGGGCAACGACTTGCAGGGCATGCGCGATCTCTTCCTGGACGAGGCCGGCGATCGCTTTTTTGTGGTGACCGCCGATTGGCTCTATCGGGCGGATGTGCCCCGGCTGCCGCCGGCCGCCGCCCCAACCCCGCGGCAATAACGCGGAACTATCGCCGCGCACGCGCCGTCTCGCAGGAGGAGACGGCGCGTGCGCGTTGGAATGTTTGGTCTCTCAATTCGAGTAGCGTATAATCGGGTGGTTATGAACGCAGAAGGAAATAATGCACAGTTTCGCCGGGCCGGGCCGGGGTCGCCGCTGTTGGCGGGCCTCTTGCTCGGCCTGTTGTTGACTTTGTTTATCGCGGTCCTGGTTTACGTGGCGGCCACGTTTCTGGCCCTGGGCCAACAGGCGCTGGCCGAGGTGCCCGCGTTGCCCCCGCTGGCGTTGCCGCAACTGGTGCGGGTGGCGCCGGCGGCCGAGTCCAGCGCCGAAGCGACAACGGGCGTGGCCGTCAATGCGCCGTCCGCACGGCGGCCGCAAGAGTCCGCGCCGGCGTTGACCGGCCGCGTCACGGTGCTGGTGATGGGGGTGGACAACCGCCCCGATGAGCCCGTGGCGCGCACCGATACGATCATGGTGCTCACGCTGAACCCGAAGACGGGTGCCGCGGGGATGCTTTCCATCCCGCGCGATATGCTGGTCCACGTGGCCGCGCTCAACGACGACATCAAGATCAACAGCGTCCACGTGTACGGCGAGATCAACAGGTTCCCCGGCGGCGGCCCGGAGCTGTTGCGCCAGACCGTGGCCGAACTGATCGGTTATCCGATAGACTATTACGTGCGGATCAACTTCGACGGCTTTCGCAAGATCGTGGATCTGGTCGGCGGCATAGACATTGACGTGCCCAAAGACATCAAAGACGACCTGTATCCCGACGAGAACTACGGCTACGATCCGCTCTTCATCCCGGCGGGCCGGCATCACATGGACGGCGCGCTGGCGTTGAAGTATGCGCGCACTCGCCACGTGGACTCGGATTACGGCCGCGCGGCGCGCCAGCAACAGGTGATGATGGCTCTGAAGGACAAACTCACCCAGCCCGGACAACTGGCCGGCCTGTTGCCGCGCATCCCCGGCCTGGCCGCCGCGCTGGCCGGCTCCATCCAGACCGACATGCCGATAGACAAGGCCATTGCTTTGGCCCGCACGGTGGATCAGGTGGACCTGAAGAACCCGACCCGCATCGTGATAGACAATACCATGGGCACCGACGGCACCGATCCGAAATGGGGCTATGTGTTGCGGGTGGACATGAACAAGCTGCGCGCGGCCACGGCCGCCGTATTCGCCGACCTGCCGGCCGGCGTGTCGGCCGCCGAGGCGGCGCGGCAGGCGGTGAAGGCCGAGGGCGCCAGGGTGGTGGTGCTCAACGGCACGCCCGAAGCCGGCCTGGGCGCGGCCGTGGCCGATGCGCTGGCCGCGGCCGGCTACACGGTGGTCAACGTGGGCAACGCCGACCGGGGAGATTATGCCGAGACGTTGCTGATCGTCCACGGCGATGGCAAGGTGACCAGCCGCGAAGAGCTGGTGCGTCGCTTCAACCTGCCGCCGGCCCGCGTCCGCTCCGAGCCGCCCTCCGATACGGTAGACCTGACCCTGATCCTGGGAAGCGACCAGGTCAAGCCGAAGGCCGCCAGCGCGGTCGGCGTGGGACCGTAAGCGTATCGGTTATCCATGCGCCGACCGGCGCACAACGCGCGCCGAGAATGAGCGACGTTGACGTGCCAGGCATTTTGTAAGATGCCTGGCACGTGACGGCCATTTTCAGGTTAGCCGTTTCCCCGTTCGCCGGCCTCATCTTTTCCATCCGTCTATCCGTTGCCTCCGTCCGTTGCCATATGACCCATATCATTTGAAACACCTCCCCCTCGTGATAGCATATACGTGTAGGTTACAAGCGTTCCGGTCTGTCAGCGCTTCATAAACGATGTAAGCGGGTAAAACGGGATGGCCCAGATCACGCAAACCGATGGAGACGAGCAGGCGTCGGCTCGCCGCGCCATGCTGTTGACCGCGCTGTATATTGCCCAGGAGCAACATGGTTGGCTCAGCCCGCAGGCGATCGCGCGGGTTGCGCAACGCTTCGACATGACACCCGGCCAGGTGTACGCGACGGCCAGCTTCTACACGCTGTTCCATCTGGCGCCCGTCGGCCGCTATCGCATCCAGGTGTGCGAGGGCCTCTCGTGTTACCTCGTCGGCGGCGCGGAGCCGCTGGTGGAGCAGATCGGTCGCCTGCTTAACCTGCGCCCCGGCGAGACCACGCCGGACGGCCGGTTTACGCTGGAAGTGGTGGAATGCCTGGCCTCCTGCGGCACCGCGCCGGCCCTCCGCGTCAACGACGAACTGTACGAGCACATGACGCCGGAGAAGGTCGAGAGGCTGTTGGAGAAGTTGCGTCAAACGTGAAACGTGAAACGTCGTGTACTATGTGTGATGTTTGACGCATGACGTTTTTACGTTTTACGCTTCACGCTTCACGAACCCACCGGTGTAACCCATGTTTGAACCTGTTCTGACTCGCAATGTGGGTCGGCCTGATTCGGAGAAGATCGGCACCTATCTGGCGCACGGCGGCTATGAGGCGACGCGCATCGCGTTGACGCGCTACACGCCCGCGGAGCTGATCGCGCTGGTCAAGCGGTCGGGGTTGCGTGGCCGCGGGGGTGCCGGCTTCCCGGCCGGGACGAAGTGGGGCTTCATGCCGGCCGACCCGACGATCCCCAAGATCGTGGTGGTCAACACCGACGAAGGGGAGCCGGGCACCTTCAAAGATCGCGCGCTGGTCGAACACGATCCGCATCAGATCATCGAAGGGGTGATCATCGCCAGCTATGCGGTGGGCGCGCACCGGGCCTACGTATATATCCGCGGGGAGTTCTTCCTGGGCGTCAAGCGCTGGATCAAGGCCATCGCCGACGCGTACGAGCACGGCTTCCTGGGCAAGAACATCCTCGGCTCGGGCTTCGACCTCGAGCTGTCGGTGCACCGCGGCGCGGGCGCGTACATCTGCGGCGAAGAGACGGCCATGCTCGAATCGCTGGAGGGCAAGCCCGGCAACCCGCGGCTCAAGCCGCCCTATCCGGCCCAGCGCGGCCTCTTCGGCCTGCCCACCCTCGTGCACAACGTCGAGACGCTCGCCTGCATCCCGCACATCGTGCTGCGGGGGGCCGAGTGGTTCGCCAGCATCGGCACAGAGCAGAGCAAGGGGCCGAAGATCTTCTGCGTGAGCGGACACGTGAACCGGCCGGGCAATTACGAGCTGCCGCTGGGCACGCCGCTGCGCGAGATCATCGAAGAGCACGCGGGCGGGGTGCGCCCCGGCCACCGCATCAAGGCCGTGATCCCGGGCGGCGCGTCCACGCCAGTGTTGACCCCCGATCAGCTCGACGTGCCGATGGCGTTCGAAACGTTGGCCGCGGCCGGCTCGGCCCTGGGCACCGGCGCCATCATCGTCATGGACGAAACGACCTGCATGGTGGACGCGGCGCGACGGTTGGCCCGCTTCTTCGCCCACGAGTCGTGCGGCCGGTGCGTGCCGTGTCGGATCGGCAGCCAGCGACTCTTCGAGGTGCTCGACCGGATCGAGGCCGGCCGCGGCCGGGCCGATGATATCGAGCGGGCGTTGACGCTGGCCAACAACGCCGACGGGACGACTTTCTGTCCGATGGGTACCGCACTCGCCAGCCCCGCCCGCTCGACCATCGAGCGGTTTCGGGAGGAATACGAGGAGCATATTCGTCGGCGGGGATGCCCACAGAAGCTGTAACTGAATTTTCGATCAAATGAGGAATTCATCCATGGCCAAGATTCTCATCGTAGATGACGACCCCGACTTTCAGATTGCGACGCGCATTGTGCTGGAGCGCGCCGGCCATCAGGTGATTGCCGCGGCCAGCGGCGACGAAGGGCTGGCACGCGCCAGAGCCGAGCACCCCGACCTGATCATCCTGGACGTGATCATGGATACCGTATTGGATGGTCTTTCGGCCAGCGATCAGATGCACGAGGACCCGGCGCTGAAGGATGTGCCCATCATCATGGTGACTTCCATCGCCAACACCGACTACGCGGCCCTCTTCCCGACCGACGAAGAGATCCACATTGACGCATTCATGAGCAAGCCGATCGCGCCGAACGATCTGATCCGCCAGGTGAACCGACTGTTGGCGGCAAAGTGACAACGGCCGACCGTTGACCGAGAATGGATGATGCAAGATGAGCCGAGGATCGCCCGTTGGCCAGAGGACGATGCCATTCGTCAATCATCTTGTGTCGTTCTTCCGAGAGCTCTTTTCGGCACCTTTTCAATTGGTGTTGGTGGTCTCCTTTTCATTGGTGGCCGCCATTACCTTCGCGATCGGCGCGGGCGCGATCGCGCGCACGATCCAGGACTATCTGGCCGGTGCCACGACCGAACGGGTCAATCGCGATATGCGGCTGGCGCAGGCGCTTTACATGGGAAAGCTGCGCGAGGTGGCCGGCATCGCCGACCGGCTGGCGCTTGATCCGCTTGTGCAGGAAGGCCTCTTGCAGATCGCGCGCGGCAACGAGGCCGGTCGGATGCTCCTTGACAAACGAGTGGCAAATGAGCTGGCGGTGTCTCTCTCCAATGGCAACCATTTCGTCGCCGTCCTGAATGCCGACGGCCACGCGGTAGCAGCCCGGTTGTTGCCGACGACCGACGGCCCCGTTCGCGCTGTAAACGGAGGCGATTGGAGCGCACTGCCGATCATCCGGCAGGCGTTGCTTTACGGAAGGGCTGTCGCTTCGACCGAAGTGCTCCCGGCCGAGATCCTGGCGGCGACCGGACTGGCCGGCCAGGCTTGCATCGAGATCATCGAAACGCCCAGGGCCAGTCCGCTCTTGTGCGATCCGAGGGAGGGGCGCGCCGGCCTGGTTTTGATCGGGGTGACGCCGATCCGAGGGGATGATGGCCGCGTGTTGGGAGCAACGGTCGCGTTCCATCTGTTCAATAATGACTTCACCCTGGTGGACCAGATCAAAGAGGCCGCCATGATTGACTCGGCGACCCTGTTCCACGGCGACCTGCGGGTCTCGACGAACGTGTTGACCCCGGACGGCAAGCGCGCCATCGGCACCCGTGTCTCCAGAGAGGTTGCCGAGGTGGTATTGGGGCAGGGACGACCGTACATCGGCCTGGCCTTTGTCGTGAACGAGAATCACATTGCGCGCTACGATCCGCTGACCGATCACACGGGCCAGGTGATCGGAAGCCTGTACGTGGGAGTGCGCCAGTCTTCCTTTACCCGGCTGGTGAACGACTTCAACGTTCGCCTGGGGTTGGTGGCCATTGCCACGGTCGCCGCGACCTTCTTGTTGGCCATTCCGGTCAGCCGACGTGTGACGCGCCCCCTGAAGGAGTTGCGGGAGCTGGCCGAAGCAAACCGTCGGGTGGCCGCGGGCGACCTGGCGGTGCGGGTGCCGGTGCGGGCGGGGGGCGATGTCGGCCAGCTCGCCACATCGTTCAACGCCATGTTGGATGCCCTGCAGTCCACGCACGATCAACTGGTGCATTCGGAAAAGCTGGCGTCGTTGGGCCAACTGGCGGCCGGCGTGGCGCACGAGCTCAACAACCCGCTGGCGACCATCCTGCTCTATTCCGACATCCTGTTGCGCGAATGCCCGCCGGATGACCCGAAGCGCCAGGACCTCCAGATGATCGTCAGGGAGACCCGACGTTGCAAGGAGATCGTCAGTTCGCTCCTGGATTTCGCCCGCCAAAACCAGGTCGAAGCCCAGCCCACCGATCTCAACGCCCTGATCGAAACCCTGGTGGAGGTGGAGCGCAAGCGTCGGCGAGTTCCCGAGGTCGAGATCAGGCTCGAGCTGGACCCGGCGTTGCCGATCATCCAGGCCGATCCCACCCAGATCCAGGAGGTGATGGTCAACCTGGTTTCCAACAGCCTGGAGGCAATGCCCAACGGTGGCCGCCTGACGATTCGCACCCGACGCGGCCCGGCCAACATGGTCACCATCGAGATCGAGGATACCGGCGTCGGCATACCGGAGGAGTATCTGAACAAGCTGTTTACGCCGTTTTTCACCACCAAGGCCGTGGGCAAAGGCACCGGCCTGGGCCTGGCGATCACCTACGGCATCATCAAGATGCACCGCGGGCAGATCAATGTGCACAGCAAGGTGGGGCAGGGCACGACCTTCGTGATCCAGTTGCCGGTTGCCCTGCCGTTAATGGGCGGCGCCGCGCCGACGGCTGCGCGCGAGGCGTTGATCGGCTGAGTGATGTCGGAGCGGACCGGATAAGGCATGAAATTACAGACCAAGTTCAATCTGGCTATCGTGATGATCTTCAGCGTGGTCGCCATCGGCATCGCCGCGCTGACCGTTTACGAGGTCAACACCCTGGTGATCCGCCTGGCCGAGAATCGGGTCAAGATCTATATGCGCGCGGCCTGGGAGATCCACGATGGCAAGATTGCCCGCACGCGCGCCGCGCTGGAGGTCCTGGCCCAGGACCGTTCGCTGCTCGAGGCCTTGATCCGCGGTGCTCCGACCGATGATCTGCGCCCGGCTCTGGAGTCGGTGCGACGCACCCAGAAGATGGACATCCTGAACCTGATCTCGCCGGACGGCAAGGTGCTCCTGCGCACCAGGCCACCCTATAATCGCGATGATTCGGTGGCTGCCGATCCGCTGGTCAAGCAGGTGATCGCCACCCGCCAGGCGAGCGTCGGCAACATCATCATGGAGCAGGAACGCCTGGACATCGAGGGCGGCGAGCTGCTCGAGCGTGTGTTGGCTGTGGCGAACGAGCCGCGCGGCATGTTCTCGGGCGCGGCCGTGCCGGTCCTGGCCGACGGCAAGCTGGTCGGCGTGATCGAGATGGGGAGCTTGCTGAACGGCGCCACCGAGAAGGTGGATGCGATCCGCGACGCGGTCTTCGCCAACGAAATCTACAACGGCAAGCCGGTCGGCACGGCCACGATCTTCATGGGCGATCTGCGCATCTCGACCAACGTGCTCGACGGCCAGGGCCGCCGGGCGGTCGGCACCCGCGCTTCGCAAGAAGTGGCGCAACGCGTCCTCAAGGAAGGATTGCCCTGGACCGGCCGGGCCTTCGTGGTGGATACCTGGTACCTGGCGCAATACGACCCGATCCGCGATCCCAACGGGAAGATCATCGGCATGCTCTATGTGGGGGAACTGGAACAGAAGTATCTCGATCTGTTGCGCCGCACCCTCATCATGAACCTGGCCGCGATCTTCGTCGGCATGGCGTTGGCGTTTGCCGCGATCTTCTATCTGGTGCGCAGCGTGGTGGTCCCGATCCAGATCCTTTCGGAGGCGACGCAACGGCTGGCGGCCGGCGACCTGGCGCATCGGGTGGACATCCGACGCAGCGACGAGATCGGCGGCCTGGCGCACTGCTTCAACCAGATGGGCGAACGCCTCCAGGCCCAGCGCGAGGAACTGGAGCGCGACAAGCAACAGCTTCAGGCCCTCAGCGAACAGTTGCAGGAGACGAACCGCAACTACATCGAGATGTTGGGCTTCGTCACGCACGAATTGAAGAACCCCCTGACTTCGGCCATCATGGGGCTGTACACCGTCAAGGACGGTTATCTGGGCGAGCTGAACGCCGCGCAGAAGAAGAGCCTGGAGACGGTGGCCAAGAGCCTGGATTATTTCCAGGACATGGTGCGCAACTACCTCGACCTGTCGCGGCTGGAGCAGGGCCAGTTGATCGTCAAGAAGCGGCCGCTCAAGTTGCAGGAGGCGGTGGTGGCGCCGGCGCTCGAGTCG
This sequence comes from Anaerolineae bacterium, assembly GCA_034434235.1. Taxonomy (GTDB): domain Bacteria; phylum Chloroflexota; class Anaerolineae; order CG2-30-64-16; family CG2-30-64-16; genus CAKZKT01. The sequence continues at coordinate 6,071 of DAOTZV010000088.1, read as the reverse complement.
GTGGAGCGACAGGCGCAGGATCGCCGCATGACGGTGGAGAATCGCATCCCGGCCGATCTGACGGTGAACGCCGATCCGACTTTGCTGCGCGTCATCTATGAGGACTTGCTCTCCAACGCCGTGAAGTACGGCCGCGAAGGGGGCCAGATCCTGCTCGAAGCCGAGCCGCGCGGAGATCAGGTCGTCCTCAGCGTGCGCAACGATGGCGAAGGCATCCCGCCCGAGAAGCAGGCGCAGCTCTTCAAGCGCTTCAGCCGGCTCGACACCCCCGGCGCCACCGGCAAGAAGGGCACCGGCCTGGGACTGTACATCTGCAAAGAGATCGTGGAGAAGCACGGCGGCAAGATCTGGGTGGAGTCGAAGATGGGGGAATGGGTGAAGTTCAGCTTCTCCCTGCCGAATGGCGTCGGCCATGACGCTTCGTGAGCAACATGTAAGGCGGGGACGAGGACGAGTCCCCGCAGTCCAAAAGGAGATCGGCGATGTCCGCGAAGCAGTGTATTCTGGTCATTGACGATGACGTCCAGGTCGTGGACACTGTGGAGACCCTGTTGCAGAGCGTAGGCTACGAGACGCTTCATGCCTATCGCACCGAGACGGGCCTCGCGCTGGCGCGCGAACGTCGGCCCGACCTGATCCTCCTCGACGCGATGTTTGCGGGGCCGCCCGGGCCCGACGGCTTCGAGGCCGCGCGGCTGATCCAAAATGATCCTCAATTGAAGGGCATCCCGATCATCATGGTGTCGGGAGTCAAGACGGTGCTGGGCCTCAGCTTCGACTTCAGCCCAGACGAGACCTGGTTGCCGATCAAGGCGTTTCTGGAAAAGCCATTGCGGCCCGACAAGCTGCTCCGAGAGATCGAAAAGGTCTTGGGACCGCGCAAGCAGGGGTGAAGATGACGCCGCGCGCCACGATCCTGGTGATTGACGATGAATACGGCGTCCGCGAGGGATGCCGGCGGGCGCTGTTGCCCCAGGGTTATGCGGTAGATGTGGCCGGCGACGCGGCCGAAGGGTTGAGCCGGTTGCAGGCCGGCCGCTATGACCTGGTGCTGCTCGATGTGATGATGCCCGGCACCAACGGCCTGGACCTGCTCGGCAGGATCCGCGAACATGACCCGGAGGTCGTCTGCGTCATCATCACCGGATATGCCACCGTGCCGATGGCGGTGACCGCCATCAAGCAGGGCGCCTACGACTTCTTGACCAAGCCGTTCGGCGTGGACGACCTGCTGCGGGTGGTCGAGCATGGCCTGGAACGCCGTCGGCTGCTCCAGGAGGAGCGGCGCCGGCAAGAAGCCGAAGCCCAGGCGGCCCAACTGGCGGCCGAAAAGAAGGTGCTCGAAGAGGTCTCCAGGGCCAAGGCGGCGTTCGTCCGCCTGGTGACGCATGAGCTACAGGCGCCGATCGCAGCGATTGACAGCTATCTGCGCCTGATCCTGGAGGGCTATGTGCCGGTCGAGGAGCAGCGGAGCCTCCTGGAGCGCGCCCGGGCCCGCGCTCAGGAACAGATGGCGCTGATCGCCGACCTGCTCGAGTACGGCCGGCTGCGCGATGGCCAGCGTCGCGGCCGCATCAGCGCGGTGCGGCTGGATACGCTGCTGCGCCAGATGTGGGATGCTTTCGCCGCGCAGGCGGCCCAAAAAGGCCTCGAGCTGGTCGCCGAGATGCCCGAGGAGACGCCGCCCGTACGCGGGGTGATGGAAGAGTTCAAGAGCGTCTGGTCGAACCTGATCGGCAATGCGCTCAAGTACACGCCGGCCGGCGGCCGCGTGACGGTTCGCCTGCGGGCCGAGGGAGATCAGGTGATCGGCCAGGTGAGCGATACCGGCATCGGCATCCCGCCGGATGCACTGGACAAATTGTTTCAAGAGTTCTTTCGCGCCGATAACGCCAAGGCGATCGCGGCCCGCGGCACCGGCCTGGGCCTGGCGATCACCAAACAGATCATCGAAAACGCCGGCGGGCAGATCAGCGTGGAGTCGGAGCTGGGACGCGGTTCGACGTTTACGTTTGTGTTGCCCGCTGCCATGCGCGCCCCCGCAGTGCGCGCGTATCAGATCGAACAAGGAGGCCGGATGAGTCTGAGAATCATCGAAAAGGCCGCGATGGCGGCGTTCGTGTCCGGCGTCATGAAGCAGTACGCGGTGATCGGGCCGCAGGTGAAGGCCCCGCAGGCCGACGGCAAGGAACAGTTCGTGTTCGGCCCCATCACCGATCCTGCTCAGTTGCGCCTGGACTACAACACCACCATCCTGCCGCCGAAGAAGTACCTGCTTCCCCAGGAAGAGGTGCTTTTCACCTTCCGCACGGCGGATCTGGCGACGTCGGTCGTGCTTCATGCGCAGCCGCAAGTGATCTTCGGCGTGCATACGTGCGATATCCACGCCATGAAGCTCCTGGATGCGGTGTTCGCGACCGGCCAGCAGGATCAGCACTACCTGCAACGCCGCAAGGCGACTTTGATCATCGGCATCGAGTGCCTGAAGCCGTGCGATGAACATAGCTTCTGCAAGAGCATGAACACGTTGACTGCCAGCGACGGGTTCGACCTGCACCTGACAGATCTGGGCGATGCTTACGCGGTCGAGGTGGGCACCCCGGCCGGCGCGAAGCTGCTGGCGGATTACGCCCAGGCGCAGGAAGCTTCCGAGGCCGTTATTGCCCGGCTGAACCAGGTGCTGGCGGAAAAATGGCCGCGCTTTTCCTATCGGCTGGAGTTCGACGGCGCCGAGCTGCCCGCGCTGATGGCCCTCAGCTACAAGGACCCGATTTGGGAGGAGCTGGGCAAGCGGTGTCTGGCCTGCGGCTCGTGCAATCTGGTTTGCCCGACCTGCTACTGCTTCAACGTCTGCGATCGCGTCGCTTTGGACGGCCAGACGGGCGAACGGGTGCGCCTGTGGGATAGCTGCCAGCTCGATGAGTTTGCCCGGGTGGCGACCGGCGAGAACTTCCGCCCCAAACGTTCGCAACGCCAGCGCCATCGCTTTTTCCGCAAAGGCAAATACATCCCGGATATGCACGGCGAGCTGGGGTGCGTTGGCTGCGGCCGCTGCGCTCGCGCCTGCCTGGTGGACATTACACCGGTCGGCGTCTGGAACGCGCTGTACCGCTCACATGCGAGCTAGGGCGCAGGGAGGTAGATGAGATGGCGATACCAACCGTTGGTTCGATTTATGTTCCCAGCCCGGCCCGGATCGTTAAGATCGAACAGATGACCGCGCTGGAGAAGCTGTTCACCGTCGAACTGCCCGAAGGACAGTCGCTCGGCCACGAGCCGGGACAATTCGTCGAGGTGAGCCTGTTCGGCATCGGCGAGGCGCCGATTTCCATCACTTCGTCGCCCAGCCGCAGCAACGGCCGCTTCGAGCTGTGCGTGCGCAAGGTGGGCGACGTGACCACTGCGCTGCACAACCTGCCGGTCGGCGCGACCATCGGCGTGCGCGGGCCGTTCGGCCACGGCTTCCAGGTGGATCAGATGCGCGGCAAGGATATCCTCTTCGCGGCCGGCGGGCTGGGCCTGGCCCCCGCGCGCAGCCTGATCAACCAGGTGCTCGACGAGCGCGGTTCCTTCGGCCGCGTGATCATCCTCTACGGCGCGAAGAATCCCTCCGAGCTGCTCTTCCGGGACGAGCTGGAGGCCTGGGCCAATCGCAAAGACGTCGAGTTCCATCTGACGGTGGATCGGCCCGATGCCACCTGGACAGGCAACGTCGGGGTGATCACGACCCTGTTCAAGTTCGTCACCGTCAATCCGCGCAATACCGTCGCGGTCACCGTCGGCCCGCCGATCATGTACCGCTTCGTCCTGATGGAGCTGCTCAGCAAGGGCATCCCGGAGAACCAGATCTGGATGTCGCTGGAGCGGCGGATGAAGTGCGGGGTCGGCAAGTGCGGCCATTGCCAGATCAACAACCTGTATTGTTGCCAGCAAGGCCCGGCCTTCACCTATGCCCAGGTGAAGGGCATCGAGGAGGCCATCTGATGAAACCGAAAGTCGCTTTCTTCGACTTCACGAGCTGCGAGGGTTGCCAGCTCACCGTAGTAGATAGCCTGCAAACCCACCCGGAGCTTCTCGACGTCGTCGAGATCGTGCAGTTCCGCGAGGCCATGAGCGAGAAGGGGGAAGATTACGCGGTGGCCTTCGTGGAGGGCTCGATCAGCCGGCCGAGCGACGAGCCGCGGCTGAAGCGGATTCGCGAGCAGGCCGCGGTGCTGGTGGCGCTGGGCGCGTGCGCCCATCTGGGCGGCATCAACGCGATCCGCAACGCCATGCCGCTGGACGATGTGCGCCGGTATGTCTACGGCGACAAGGCGGATTGGTACGAGACCTATCCCGCCCGGCCGCTCAGCGCGGTGGTCAAGGTGGATGCATTCATCCCCGGCTGTCCGATCGACCGCAACGAGTTCCTGGAAGTGGTCAAGGCGCTCCTGTTGGGCAAGAAGCCGGCCATCCCCGACTATCCCATGTGCGTGGAATGCAAGCGCAAGGAGAACGTGTGCATCTACGATCGCGGCGGCTTTTGCCTGGGGCCGGTCACGCGCGCCGGTTGTGGCGCGATCTGCCCGACCTATGGCGACGGCTGCGAGGGATGTCGCGGCCTGATCCCCGACCCGAACCGCGATGCCATGGCCGATGTCTTGCTCAAGCACGGCCTGACGGTGGACGACATGCTGGCGCGCTGGACGATGTTCGGGACGTATCAGCAGATGGAAATGGCCGCGAAGAAATGAGGAGCAAAGCATGGGCAATGTAAATATCGCAGTTCATCATGTCACTCGTGTCGAGGGGCATGGCAATATCGTCGTCAATGCGCGCAACGGCGTCCTGGAAGAGTGCCGGCTGGAGATCGTCGAGACCCCGCGCTTCTTTGAGGCGATGCTGCGCGGCCGGCCGTATACGCAATCGAGCCACATCACCAGCCGCATCTGCGGCATCTGCGCGGTGGGGCACGCCACGGCCAGCCTGCGCGCCACCGAAAACGCGCTCGGCATCGAGCCGTCGGAGCAGACGGTGCTCTTGCGCAAGCTGAACTTCCACGGCGAGATCATTGATAGCCATGTGTTGCACGTTTACATGTTGGTGGCGCCGGACCTGTTAGGGGTGGGTTCGGTGATCCCGCTGGTGAAAACCGCGCCTGAAGTGGTCTTGCGCGCCTTGCGCATCAAGAAGCTGGCCGGCGACCTGTGCGCGACGATCGGCGGCCGCCACACGCACCCGATCGCCATGGCGGTCGGCGGCTTCACGCATTTCCCGACGGTGGCCGAGCTGAAGGATCTGCGGGCTCGCCTGGTGGAAGCCCGCGTGGACATGGACGAGACGGTGAAGCTGGCCAAGACCTTGCCGTGGCCGCAGTTCAACCGCGAGACCGAATACGTGGCGCTCCGCAAGGAGGACGAGTACGCGTTCATTGACGGCACGATCACGACCACCGACGGCGGAAGGTACGCGCTGAAGGATTACCGCAAGGTGACCAACGAGCGCATGGTGCCGCATTCTACGGCCAAGCACACGGCCCACCAGCGCGAGTCGTATATGGTGGGCGCGCTGGCGCGCTTCAACGTCAATCACGACAAGCTGCATCCGCGCGCGCAGGCCGCCGCGGCCGAGCTGGGCCTGAAGCCGATCTGCACCAATCCCTATCTCAACACGGCCGCGCAGGTGGTGGAAATGGTGCACAGCGTCGAAGATGCCATCCGCATCATTGACGAGCTGCTCGAACGCGGCATTCGGCCCGAACCGCTGCCGCCGTTCCCGGGCCGGGGCGGCGAAGGGGTCGGCTCGTGCGAGGTGCCGCGCGGCATCCTGTTCCACAACTATCAGATCGGCGACGACGGCAAGGTGATCGGCGCCAACTGCATCATCCCGACGGGGCAAAACCTGGCCAACATCGAGGCCGACATGCGCGCGCTGGTGCCGCAGATCCTCGACCGGCCCCAGGAGGAGATCCGGCAGTTGCTTGAGATGCTGGTGCGGGCCTATGACCCGTGCATCTCGTGCTCGGTGCACTTTTTGGATGTGAAATTCGTCGGGTAGTCGCGTAGTCGGGTAGTCGCGTAGTCGGGTAGTCG